>JAAUUB010000123.1 GCA_012031215.1 Microscillaceae bacterium
GCCTAACCAAGTGGAAGAGGGCTATAACTTTGCCTGGCTTCCGGGAGGCGAAGTGAGCAACCGACTGATTATTCGCAATCAAACGCAATCAGGTACTTACCAGGTGGTTGTGCGGGATGCCGAGAACTGCCCCGTTTTCTATGCTACTTACAATGTAGAAGTTCGCTGCGAACCCAGCCTGACAGTACCAACGGCCTTTTCTCCCAATCAGGACGGACTGAATGATGTATTACAATTGTTTGGCAAAGACTTGGGGCGACTGGATTTCCGGATTTTCAACCGTTGGGGCGAACTGGTGTTTGCATCTAATCAGCAAGAAGAGGCCTGGGATGGTACTGTCCGGGGTGCAGAAGCACCCGTGGGAACGTATCTTTGGACCGCAAAATATGTCAATATTCTGGCTCCAAATACCATCATAGAGAAATCCGGCCGGGTAAATTTAGTGCGTTAAATAGCCCTCCCCCCTGCCCGATGTCGCGGTGGAGGGGGGAGCCTTTGGCTATACGATTCCAAACTTTATCAGGCTTTGGGCGGTGGCGACAATGGCCTCTTCATTTGGGCGGGGTTTCCACTTCAAGATTTCGGCGGCTTTTTGATGCGAAACCTCTTTGCGAAAGTCCAGTTCATTCAAAATGCTCTTCACTTCTTTGTCAAAAAGGCCAAAAATCCGCACCAACCAGCTCGGCATCTTTCGGCGAGGTATCTTGCGGGCATAGGCAGGAAAATGAGTCTTTAAAACCTGTCCAATCTCATCAAACCAGATATAATCATTGGCGCAGATAAATCTCTGCCCGGCGGCTTCGGGAGTTTCCATTGCCAGCAAGTGCATCCTGGCTACGTCGCGCACGTCCACCAGGGGAAAGCCAATACGGGGAAAGCCCGGTAAGGCCCCTTCCATCATTTTTTTTACAATCTCGGCGGAGGTGCCATAGTCCTTTTCCAACACTGGGCCCAGTACCCCCCCGGGATTCACCGTTACCAGTTCCAGGTCTTTGTCTTTCACAAAATCCCAGGCGGCTTTCTCAGCAATGGTCTTGCTTTTGATATAGGGGCTCAGGTTATGGCCTTGCAGGTTGGTCCAGTCGGCTTCGGTAAAGGCCGTTTTTTGGGGCGGATAGCCATAGCAGATAGCGGCTACCGAAGAAGTAAGCACTACTCTTTTGATGCCTGCTTCGTGGGCCGCTTTCAAGGCTCGAAGTGTGCCTCCTTTGGCCGGAATAATGAGTTCATCGGCATGCCTGGGCAACTGGGCGGGAACAGGTGAGGCTACATGCATCACAAAATCACAGCCTTGAGCGGCCTCAGTCCAGCCTTGGTCCTGGTTGAGGTCAAGGACAAGAAACTCAAGGCGTTCCTCTTCAAATTGCGTGTTTTCGTGGTAGATAGCCCGAAGCGATTCGGCCCGGGCCAGGTTGCGCAGGCTGGCCCGCACCCGGTAGCCTTTTTCCAGCAATTGTACCACACAATGCGCCCCAATAAATCCTGAAGCCCCGGTAAGCAAAACTGTTTTTTGTCATAAGAAATCGTTGATAAAGTATGATAAAATGAATAAATATTCAGTTTTTTTCCTGTCAAGCCTAGAGGCTGTCCCAAACCAAGCGAAAAAGGGCCTCTATTTTTTCGGGATGTTGTTCCAAATCTTCCTCTTTTTTCAGGCGCGACAAAGACAAGGTCGAGCCACGTATAACCGCATAGAGCCATTGCTTGTCCATATTCTTGAGCATGAGTGGCTGTTTGCCCAGGTCTGAGAGGGCCAGAAGCGGACGTTCAAACGCCGACTAAATATATGCGGGTATCAGGTGTAAATAAGGCGAATGTTTGAATTGCTCCATAAATACCATTCTGGTTCTTTCTCGAGGCAGCATCTTAAAAAGCGTATCCAAAGCTCTTTCATCAAGGCCGGATAGGGCTGGGAATGGTCTAACTGGCCAATAAGTGCGTCTAATCCCGCTTTTTTGACCCATTGATATGAATCATCCAGGCGTTTTTCTTTGCTTTCAAAATATAGATAGACGGTGCCGGTAGCAATGCCCGCCCTTTTGGCCACCAGCAGCTTGGTGAAGGCACTCAGACCCTTCTCGTGCAACAGGGAAAGGCTAGCCTCCATCAGGGCTTGTTGTTTTGTGGCATCTTTGTTTTTCATCAATGAATGTATATTCACCTAAATAAAATTTGATGCTAGTAAGTTCGGAGGAGGATTTTTTTCGGGCTTTGGTAAATTTTTCTCGAGACTAAAGCCAGGAATTTAGGGTTCTCTTTGTAACTTGCGGGTCAGTTTAAAATCAATCTAAATAAAAATAAAGAAATGAAAACCCTTGCCGATTTGAAAAAGGGCGAAAGTGGCACGATACGGTCTTTTTCTGAGCCTGGTCTTTCCTTAAAGTTATTAGAGATGGGATTTTTACCCAATTCTGAGGTGTATCTTTGCGGCAAAGCGCCTTTAGGCGATCCCCTGTGGGTGCGGGTGGGCGGTTATCAGCTTTCATTGCGCAAAGCAGAAGCGGCGACTGTATTTCTGGAAGCATAAAAAAACTCGAGGAAACAAGGAAGGGTGTTATCTAATCAACAAATAAAGACTTTTAGCCTCTCCACCACCCGGCAGATGCCAAAGGTGGTTTTGGTGGGCAATCCTAATGCGGGTAAGTCCACTTTATTTAACCAACTGACTGGCCTTCGCCAGAAAGTTGGTAATTTTCCCGGAGTAACCGTGGATAAAAAATCTGGGCTTTGCTCTTTAAGTCCAGGAAAGGTAGTAGAGATTTTAGACTTACCCGGCACGTATAGCCTATATCCTCGCTCGCCCGAAGAAGCCGTGGTGCAATCTACCTTGCTCAATCCCCGTCATTCGGATTACCCTGATTTGGTGTTGGTGGTGGCCGATGCGGCCAATCTTCGGCGGCACTTACTACTTTTTACCCAAATCCGGGATTTGGGCCTTCCCTGCCTGCTGGTACTCAATCAGATGGATGTAGCCCAAAAAAACCAGCTCGAGATAGATATTCAGAAACTTCAGCAATTACTGGGTTGTGAGGCAATTGGTCTTAGTGCTCGTAGGGGTGATAACCTTGAAAAATTGAAGACCTTGATAGGCCAACAGCTAGACGGCTCAAAAAATAAGCTTTCTCTGCCTCCATTGGTCAATCCAGTTTTTCTGGGCATAGAGGGCCTGGATATGGTGCAAGAACATTTCCAGTTGCCGAATGCTTATCAAGCCTGGCATTTTTTGCATAATTACGCCGAGATGGAGTTTTTGGCCCCGGCAGATAAAGTTTTTTTACAGAAGGTGAAGGAAAGCAAGCCTTTTGACTCTGTTGCTTTGCAGTCTAAGGAAATTTTGGCCCGATACGAAATCATTGATGATTTGCTCGGGGCCGCTTTACGGCAAGCCATTACCCTGGCCCGAATTCCTTTTGAAGAGCGGGTAGATGCTTGGCTTACCCATAAAATTGGCGGCTACGCCTTTTTTGTCCTGCTGCTTTTATTGGTCTTTCAGTCAGTATTTAGCTGGGCTGCCTATCCTATGGAACTGATTGATGGGGCTTTTGCAGGGCTAGGGCAGTTTTTGCAAGCACAGCTTCCCGTTGGTGCTTTTACTGACTTGCTCACCGAGGGCATTGTGCCGGGCCTGGGAGGTATCTTAATTTTTATCCCTCAAATCGCCATTTTATTTTTTTTTATTGCCATTTTGGAAGACAGCGGGTATATGGCCCGGGTGGTGTTTATGATGGACCGTGTGATGCGCCCCTTCGGCTTGCACGGCAAAAGCGTAGTACCCCTGATTTCGGGAGCGGCCTGTGCGGTGCCTGCCATCATGGCCACACGCACCATTGAAAATCGGAAAGAACGCCTGATTACCTTGTTCATTACTCCGCTTATCAGTTGCTCGGCGCGTTTGCCCGTGTATGCCATCCTGATTGCGCTGGTGATTCCTGATGATGCCTGGGGGGTGTTTTTAGTTTGCAAGGCCTAACCTTGATGACGATGTATTTATTAGGCTTGGTGGCAGCCCTGGCCTCGGCCTGGGTTTTAAACTGGTTTCTCCCTTCGCCCGAACGTAGTTTTCTTATTATGGAGCTTCCCGCCTATAAATTCCCAAAATGGAAAAATGTGGGCCTGGTGGTATATGAGAAGGTCAAAGCCTTTGTGATGGAGGCGGGAAAAATTATTCTTGCCATTTCTATCTTGCTCTGGGCTTTGGCCAGTTACGGCCCCCCAGGAGCGATGAAGCAAGCCGAAGAACGAGCCCGGCGTGAAAGCGAAATAGTTTCTTTTGGCGATGAGGAAAATCGCCGGGCTTCTTATCGGCTGGAGGCTTCCTTTGCCGGGCATTTTGGCAAATGGATTGAGCCAGTTATTAGTCCTTTGGGCTATGACTGGAAAATCGGCATTGCTTTGCTTACCTCTTTTGCCGCCCGAGAGGTCTTTGTAGGCACTATTTCCACGATTTACAGCATCGGGCAAGATAATGAAGATTTTGCGACGATTCAGGAACGCCTCCGGCGCGAAAAAGACCCGCAAACGGGCCAGCCCCGATATACCCTGGCCGTGGGCCTTTCACTGCTCATTTACTATGCCTTTGCCTTGCAATGCATGAGCACTATGGCGGTGGTATATCGCGAAACCCGAAGCTGGGCCTGGGTGGGGGGGCAGTTTCTGTATATGACCATGCTGGCCTATCTGAGTGCCTTCTTGGTTTTTCAAAGCTTTTCTTAGCATCTAGTACATTCGCCGGGCTTTTTGATGCCTTCATCAGATTTTTTTGGTATCATTTATGTTTAACATGGCTTAGGAACTTTATAAAGTGCCACTCTGAGGTGCTTATTTTAAAATCCACTTGATTTTTTTGTACTTATATGAAAAAGCTACTACCATTCTTTTTCTTCTTTTTTTTCCTCAGTTTTTTTGGATTTCAAATTGCCCGGGCACAATGCCAATTGTGTTACCTCTTGAAAGAGCAGGCCGAAACAGCCGTAAATTACCTTCGGCTCAAGGGAGAAATGGTAGTTTATGCGGGTTGCTCAAACCGGGATATTGCCCGCAAAGTACGCATTCAGCAAATTGCGCTTCGTCCCTCCGCCGACAAAAAGGGTACTTTGAGGTGCACGTAAAGGGCCTTACGGTAGCTACTTTCTACATCGAGGACCAGATTGTCGCCAATTACACCGATACAGAAATGGATTTTGATGGGCTTATAGACATTGCTTATGTGCACGTGCGCACGGGGGGCTATGTAGAAGCCTCTACTGGCAAATCTATCTGGGATGCTACCTGCTTGGGCATCTATCTGGGCTATGATTGCGACCCCTGCATCGATCCCTTTGATTATCCCCACTCCCCTAGCCATTAATACTGGTTTTTCTCCGGGATAGCCTGTTCTGGGGCAGGAAGGGCCATTTTTTGGGAAGAAGACTGGAAAATCTGATTCAAAATCTTGAGGGTGATGAGGTATGTAGGCCTTACCCCGATTTCGCCCAAGCTTCCCGAAGCCAGGGTGCTTCCCGTTACCAATGGATTGTCAGAGGCATAATAAGCATACCGAATAATTACATCTTCACGAATACTTTTCCGAATGCGGGCTTCGGCCTGAATGGCTTTTTGGTAATGTGCCCCTTCCATTTCCAGGCCAATGGCCTTCCAAGAGGATGCCCGGAAATAATCCAATACGTCCCGATTTTGGAGAGAAGTTCCCAATACTGTAATCATGGTGCCTTCAAAAACCTTTAAGCCTTCATTCTCAAAATCAATTTTAGCAAAAGCATTGTCAAAGGGTAGTTATCGGCTGTTCCTTCAAATACATGGGCGGTTGGAATCATGATGTCTCCTTTGTCTCCTTCCAAGATTCCGGCTTTGCCCATCACCGAAATAGAAACCACAGGCATAGGCCATTCCTGTTGCTCGGTTTTGAGTGGCTTGAGCAGTTCGTCCATTGTTTCATAGGCCTGTTCGCCAAAGGCATAATCCATGACAATCAAAACGGGTTTTTCTTTCTTGAGATAGGCTGGGTCTAGCTGTAGCTCGGGAGCAAGCTGGGCAAAAGGCAGAAGAGCGGTATCAAAAATCTGGACGTTGAGGTTAGTGCCCGATTGGTCAGGCAAAGCCAGCATCCCGTGGGCTTCGGCGAATTTTCTCACCCGGGTTTGCAAGGCTTCGTTTTGTGACTCGCGCAAGAGCAAGGCCAATTCATAAATTGATTTTCCCTCGGGAAAAACCTCGGCCAGGGCGGGGCGGGCATACAAGATGTTCATCACACTGTGCAGATTGGCACTGATGATGTGCGCAGGCCTTTGCAGAAGTTGGTGCTGGCGCAGGGCGCGTTTGATGTCGGAGGCCCATTTTTCCCCGTAGATGTGCCTTCCGATACGCTCGCGCAAGGCTGGACTAAAAAAAATCTCCCGACCTTCTTCATAAAATAACTCTTGCTGGGCGCGTTTCCCCAGCCAATATACCAGGTGAAAAAGGCCATTGTTGTCTAGGGCGTTTTTCTTCAAATCGCTGATAAGCCTGTTTGGTTTCGGCAAAGGTGCGGCCTAAAAGGTTGCTCAGATGAGCAAAGGCACTGTCTTTAAAGCGTTCTTCAAGCTCCTGGTCGTGGCTGAGAAGGCGTTCCAGTTCAAGCCATTCGCGGCGGGGCTGCCCCTCTTCGTCAAAAGCATTGCGGCAGATTTTGGTGGCTTCATGGTACAAAAAAGTGAGATGTGTCAGCACATCGTAGAGGTCGCTGCGTCCTCGGGTTACCTCAATGACCATCGTTTCTTCGTCCACTCGGTAGCAATTGCGTCGCCGTTTTGGGGGGATAATCACTTCAAAGTCGGATTGCTGAAAGCCTTCTTCGGAGGTAAATTTTATGAATCGGCATTCTTCAATGCCTTTGGGGAGACGGTCCATGACATAGACCAGTCCATTAAGCTCTACTTTTTGGGTATCATTGAGCGAGCCGTAAATTTCCGGGCTGAGGGTGAGCAAGGCTTCCCGAATCACGCGTCCTGAAAGCCCATTGGGTTTATAAGCGCCCCGATTGAAAATATGGCGCATCTCAATATACAGGCGTTCAATAGCGGCCCGGGCTTCCTGGGCCTTGCTTTGGGTAGGATAAGTGGCAAACATATATATAATGTCAGAAAATGTGGGCGATATTAGTGCTTTTTAAGCGAAGATAAGCTTAGGCCTTGTTTAAGAAAATATGAAATCTAACTAATCTATAAAGAATTTTTCGGGCCAAGCATTGCTTTGCCATATTTATTACAAAAGCAACTTAATTCTTAGGAATTGCGTAATTTAATAAGAAATCGTATTTTTGCTTCTAAGATTTTTACCTGAAAGGCAATAATTTTTGTCTCAGTCGTTTACCACTAAAACAATCCAAGAAAGACAATGCTATCATCTCTTTTATTTTCTCTATTTTTTGCCAGTACTGTGGCCTGGTTGCCTGCTTCCCAAACAGTGCAGGACGACTATTACATTGTGGTCATGGTTACAGGTTCTATTTATAACCAAACCCAGGGGGGCTTGTTGAAGCAAGGCCAAAAAATCTCCTCAGGGGATAAACTGGTATTCAAAGGAAATGCCCGCGCCATTGTGATGAGTGCTACCCGAGGCCGCTTCGTAATTGCCCCCAAAACAGCGGGAGCCAGCGAGTTCAATTCTACGGTATTTGATGCCCTTTCGCCTCTCAAAACCAATTCAAAACTCAGCACCCGGGGCTTTGGTGAGGCAGAGCCCATTCTCAATTTTAAAGACCATTTTGGGGATTCCGCTTTTACGGTGATTGGGGATGAATATATCTTCAAAATCAATACCAGTGTGTATCCACTCAACACCACCAATGTCCCTGCCCTGAGCTACAAATACGATGGCAAATCAGTAACCAAAACCATCAGCTTCAAAGGCAATGTGGCCTCTATCAAAAGAAGCGAAAGTTTTAATATCGACAACCAAGTTTTAAGCCCTGAAACCATTCGCGCCCTGGACATCCGCCTGCTTTACATCTCCAACGTGAATGACCGGGCTACCCGAAAAATTGATACCCTGGCCAAGATTAACCTCGTTTTTGTAGCTGAGGCTGAACTAAAATCACAAATCGAGACTCTCATGACCATTTATCAAGGTGAAAACCTGAGTAACTCCCAACTCAAAGAACAACTGACTGCCTATGTCTGGGATGTCTATGGCCACACCGATAACCACCTGCTTGAAGATTGGCTCGTAGCAAATGGCTTTATCCAGAAAGAAGTAAAATAAATTGCAAAATCCTGTATCATATTTGCATATAAAAGTCAGGCCTTGACCTGACTTTTTTTTTAAATCGTTGTGCTGTGCCAAATTCACCTTCAAAATTATTTCCGCTAAGTCGTCTCCTGTTTAGCATCGTCAATGCATTTTTTATGCTATGGCTCACTTATTTTCTCTTGTCTATTCCTTATGTATTACCGGATGAGTTTGCCCTGGTACAGTATTCTTCTTATGTAAAAAACCTGCTTCTGGGCCTGGAAGAAAAACCTGACACCAACCGCTTTCTTTTTGTAAATGTGGCCTGGGACAAAGTGATGGTGCCCAAACCCGACCCCGATATCCCCGAACACGTTATCGGAGAAGAGCCTATCACTGACCGCCAAAAACTGGTTGCTTTCCTAAAAATCCTGGATAAAAATCCTAATTATGCCTTCATCGTACTCGATATTTATTTCAAAGGCAGCACCCCTCATGATGAAGAATTAGTGAAGCTGCTCAATAAAATTCCCCGGGTGCTGGTTTCCTATCACCGCGACGAAAATGACAAGCCCGACTATCCCGACCTGAAAATCAAGCCCATCAGTTTATCGGATATTGAAAAGGTTAATGAAGGAAAATGCCTCAAATTTAAGCTTCTACACAATGATTCGCTCAAAACCACGCCCTTGCTCATGTATGAGCATATCAATAAGCAAGCTTTTTCAAAATGGGGCAATTTTCATTTTTTAGATGGGCAACCTATCCTGAACTCTTTTATATTGGATTATCGCATTCGCAATTTTCATTATGTAAACCAAAAATATCCCAAAATCCACTTAGGCGAATGGTTGCAGTTTGCCTACAAAATACCTCTCCAACTGGAAATGAGCAGTTCCGAGGTAGAAGCTGCCTTTGCCGAAGCACTTTCCGAAGATAGCCTGGCGAAGCCTGCTCAGGAAGATACCCTGCTGATTGAAGTGGCCTCCGACAAGGATTCATCGGCAAATGAAAGCCCGACCTCCGACACGTCCAGTGCTGCCCTGAGCGAAATAGATTGGGAAGCTCTGGAAAAAGCTGCCGCCGAAGAAAATCCCCAGGAAGACAATACCGAATATGACTTGGCCGCACTTGACTCCGCCTTTGTTTATCCCCTGCTCAAAGACCGAATTATCTTTGTGGGGGATTTTGAAGACAAAGATATTCACGAAACCATCTATGGCGATACGCCCGGCCCCATCATCCTGCTGGATGCTTTTCTGGCCCTCGAGAACGGCGACAATGCCCTGACGGTTTCTTTTATACTTTTTCTGCTTCTAAGCTATTGGCTGATTACCTTTTTGGTCTTACGATACAACAGTGTTCAGGGGGCCTGGCTGCAAAAGCTTCTGCGGCGCAAGCAAGCCAATTTCTTTGAATCTATGACCATCTACATTCTCTATTTTGGAATTATCTCCGTAGTTTCCTTTTTTTTATTTAACATCCACGTGGGCGTGCTGGCCCTGGCTTTTTATATGTTTTCTTTTGAATGGCTGCGCAAATTTCTATTACGACGCTTTGGCAATCGCAAGGCCCCAGCGAATTAATGGCTTTGGAAAAAACGATGAGACTGAGCGCGCAAAAATAGCCAAAGCACTTAATCCCCCTGTGATACAAAACGGTTTTTCCTGATTGCAAGGATGCCAAAAAATTAAATCCTGTAACTCAGGCAAGCGCATCCAGCATGGTCCGGCATTTAATTTCGGTTTCCTGCCATTCTTTTTCCGGCTGAGAGTCTTCGGTAATGCCTGCCCCGGCATAGAGCGAAAGGTGGGCCGGGTGTAACTGCATACAGCGCAAATTGACAAAAAGATGGCTTTCATCCTGAATATGCACCGGCCCCAAAAACCCGCTGTAAAAGGCCCGGTCATAGCCTTCTTCTCTTAGAATAAAATCCAGGGCAGGCATCTTGGGCATACCACAGACCGCCGAGGTGGGATGCAGTAGCTCGAGCATTACCCGACCCAATTCGGCAAAATTAGCCGCCCGCATATCCACCCGGAAGCTCGTCTTGAGATGCATCAGGTTACCAGCTACAACGGTCTTGGGCCCTTCTTCTTCAAACTCCCGCAAGCGGATTTTTTTGAAACAATTAATAATGTAACGGCTCACGAGGGCCTGCTCTTCTATTTCTTTTTGCCGCCAGGCCACTTCTTTGAGCGGGAGGCCCGGCTGATAGGGCTGCGTGCCCGCCAGGGCCACCGTAGAAAATATTTGTTCCGGATTAATATGCAACAAGGTTTCCGGGGTGGCCCCCATCCAACTGCCCACCCCCGGCAGGTAAAACCAATAGCAAAAAGCCGCCGGATAGCGTTGCATCAGATTTTCAAAGGTATGCACGGCTTGAAACCCATCGGGATAAGGAAGGTCTTTGCGACGCGAGAGCACCACCTTTTGAAATTGCCCCTCGGCAATGGCATCCAGCCCCTTTTGCACAAGTTGTTGGTAAATTGGCTGTGCTTGAGTGGCCGTCAGGAAATTTGGGGCAAGCGAATGCGCCCACTTTTGCTCCGCAAGATTGGCTGGCGACAATGTTTTTTTGAATGCTGGTGGCAACGCTGGATTTTCCCACCAGGCGGCCCAGGGCTGAGAGGAGGTGTAGTGCACATCGGCCTGAAGGCGGTAGCTTTTTTGAAAAGCAGGATTAAGAAAAGGGCTAATCAGAAAACCAGGGCGGGTATCGTCCCAGTCCAGTGTCTGGGGCATCCGAGGGCCGCGCAAGTCCAGCAACACGTGCCACTCCTGAGCCAGGGGCAAACGCCAGAATACAAGTGGCACATCCTGGGCTTGGGATGTTTGCCAGATGTGCCAAAGCCATCCACTTTGAGTTGCCCCTTCAGGCTTAGTGGCCAGGCGGGCGGGGTTTTGCAATAAGTTTTGCAGCATGCAAGTATCAAATTCCATTGGCCACTTTCTCCATCAGGCAAACATAAGACTGCTTCGCTAATCAGAGCTGGCCAAAACGATTTATTTTAGTTTTTCTATTTCAATGACGGCCATCGTGAGGCGACTGATATTGACCAGTTTGCCTTCTTCATTCGTGATAATGATTTGCCACACGTGCGTTGTCTGGCCTATGTGTAAAGGACTCGCCTTGCCATAGACATAACCTTCGCGCACCGGACGAATGTGGTTGGCGTTGATGTCCAGCCCTACGGTGCGGTAGCGGCCCAAGTCCACAGAAAAAGCCGCCCCGATGCTACCCAGGGTTTCGGCCAGCACAACCGAGGCCCCTCCGTGCAAAATGCCGTAAGGTTGGCGGGTACGATGGTCAACTGGCATCCGGGCACAGAGGAAATCTTCGCCCACTTCGGTAAATTCAATGCCGAGATGTTCAGTAATGGTTCCTTTTGCGTTATGCTGAAGGGCCTCAAGGGTGATTTTTTCTGAAAGCATAAGAATATGTGATTTAAACGTATTTTAGACCAAAAACGTTTTGATTTTTGAAAGTTCTGAAACTTTTGATGCGTAGGGAAACTTTCCCAAATAAGTAATGGTAAATACTGCAAAAAAATGGTTTTGCTGTAAATTTGAAGAAAAAAAAAGCCCTTATTGCTTTGAAAAACAAATATCTTTATCTTATTCGACATGGCCAAACTGAGTTCAATAAACAAAACATTGTGCAGGGAAGCGGCATTGATGCGGGTTTGAACGAGTTGGGATACAGGCAGGCGCAGGCCTTTTACGAAGCCTATCGCCATATTCCTTTTGACAAAGTCTATACCTCAAAGTTGAAACGCACCCAGGAAACAGTTGCCAATTTTATTGCGGATGGCATTCCGCACGAAGCCTTTGAAGGGCTTAATGAAATCAACTGGGGCAAAAAAGAAGGGCGGGCCATCACCGCCGAGGATGATGCGTATTATTTTTTTATGCTTTCAGAATGGGCACGGGGAAATACTGATTTGGCCATTGAAGGGGGCGAAAGCCCGCGTCAGGTAAGTGAGCGCCAAAACCCAGTATTAGACCTGATTTTATCCCGCCCTGAAGAAGAACATGTACTAATATGTATGCACGGGCGGGCCATGCGTATCTTCTTATGTCTTATGCTTCGCTACGATATCAAAGAAATGGAACGTTTCGAGCATAGCAATGTTTGCTTATATCAGCTCACGCATACAGGCTCGATGTTTACTATTGACCGATACTTTGATATTGCCCATTTGGAAGGCTTGGAAGCCTAGTTGTCCAGCACCACTTGCCTTCGCCAAATTTATTGAGGCAGAGAAATCAATTGTAAAAAATAGAACAAAAGCCGGAAGCTTAGCAAAATCAGCACAATCCCGATAAACTGATGAATGCGATGCAGCCAATGCGCACTTAGGCCCTTGCCCGTCTGGTAGGCCAGATAGGTTTTGAGCAAATCGATGCTAAAAATGGTGGCCAAGATGCTTAGGTAAAATACCGTCATTTCGTAGCCCGTATAATTACGCAACTGATTTACTGTGGAAACCACAAAAATCCAAAGGCCAAAGGTGAAAGGATTGAGAATATTAAGACAAAAGCCCTCAGCCAGGTAGCGATAGTTGGACTGATGACGCATCAGATGCCCCGAATCGGATACCTGTCGTTCACGAAAAGCATTAATACCAAAAACCAATACCAGCAAGCCACCCAGGAGGCTGAAAACCAATTTAAAAAGCAGGCTGTGATAAATCTGTGAAAGACCAAAATAAACCAAAAGCACAATCAATACATCGCTGACCAGGATGCCAGAAGCAAACATGGCTCCTTTTTGGAAATTTTGATGGATTCCGATTTTTACAAGGGTAAAAAAAGAAGGGCCGAGGGCAAAAAGGGAGAGTACCATACCCGCCAGCAAGCCGCTAAAAATGGCATCTAGCATTCCGGTAATTTTTTTTAGTGAAAACAATATGCCCCCCTGGATGAGGATGGACTTAAAAACGCCCAAATGTAAGCACTTTTCCTAAAACTAGCAGACAAACGTAGGTTTTGTTGCGATAAAAGATAAATTAAGCAGGGTCTTGGTAGGGAATTCGCTCTAAAGTAATATTTTTTAATAAAATCTCAATATCATCCGCGCTTTGGAGCATGTCTTCGTCATCTTCCTCATAAAACCATTTGAGATAGACCGGATGCCCTTCGGCGGCCAGTTGGTCCAGTATTTTAAACATCTCCACTAGGCATTTGCCCGAACCTGTATTGAAATATTCTAGTTTGAGCGACAAAACCGTGCTGCCTGTCGCCGGGGCTTGTGCGTATTCGCGCAACCAATTGATGACCGGGCGATAAAAATTAGTGGCAATTTCGGGCATTGAGCGAATGCCCGAGATTTCCAAACGCCCCCTCTGATAATCAAAATTGATGGCTGGCGTTTTTTGGTTTCTAAAATTCGCAACGATTTCATAGAGGTATTCATCATTTATTGCGTGCAATTTAAGAAAAATTGCCCAAATATACATATTCTTATCAAAGCAAGCCTTGTTTTTAAGCCTTTTGTGATGCCTGGCGCAGTATTTTTTCCAGCGCCGCAGGGGCTACCAGTGTTTCCTGCCGGATTTTCTCCTGCAACTTCATAAAGCCCCCAATCAGGGCTTCGGGGCGAGGCGGACAGCCCGGCACATACACATCTACTGGAATAATTCTATCTACGCCTTTCACTACGTGGTAGCCATGCGCCCAATAAGGACCCCCACAATTAGAACAGGAACCCATAGAAATGACATAGCGCGGTTCGGCCATTTGCTCGTAGAGCCGGCGCACCCGGTCGGCCATTTTAAATGTAACCGTACCGGCCACAATCATCACATCGGATTGCCGGGGCGAAGGCCGGGGGAAAATCCCGAACCGGTCCAGGTCATAGCCCGAAGCAAAAGTGGACATCATCTCAATGGCACAACAAGCCAGGCCAAAACCCATGGGCCAGAGTGAAGAAAGGCGGGCCCAGTTCATAAGGTCCTCGGCCTTTGTCAAGATGATATTTTCCTGCGTAAATTGTTGGTCAAGTAAACTTTTTGCCATTTATGTTCTATAAGACAAAGATTCGAAAACTAAGGCTGCCTGTAACTAGTTGGGCTTGGCGACTGGGAGACAGCCGCCCCCCCTGCGGTCTTATTTTGCACAGATAAAGCCCGTTCATTTACCTGCTCATACAAATGCCGAGGCACTTTTGATTCAAAATCCGGGCTTTGCACAGTTGATTTTACCCAGTCCAAATGCCCTTTGGCCCAAATCCAGGCCAAGCCCAAGGCCAAGATACCCACAAACACAAACATTTCCAGCAGAGCCAACTGCCCCCACTGCCCCCCCGTGGCGGCCAGCAAGGGCTTCTGACCAAACACCACCGCCCAGGGAAAAAGCAGGACAATTTCTACTTCAAAAAGGATGAACACCAGGGCCACCCGATAATAACGATTATGAAAAGGCCCCCAGGCTGGCCCCACGGCTTCTTCACCACATTCATACGCACTCAATTTCTCAACATTGGGACGAGCCGGGCGCAGCAAAGAAGCTACCCATAAGCCTAGCACCACGAACACAATGCCACCCACTATGAATAAAAAAGCCCAGCCAAAGGCCGAAATCTGAGATGTTCCCACACTTGTATATTGTGATATACTTCAAAGATACGTCTTTTTAGATAAACATGCCCCCTCTTGGTCCTTTGATGCTTTGTCATTTTCTTATTTTTTGGTTAAAAAATAGTTTTACTACTTAAAATAATAGTTTCATCTATAATCTTTCATGGTAACTACTCAGGAAATAAAAAATTTGGAATATTAAGATTTAGGGCTTTAATTTAGGTCATAATGCAAGAAAAAGAT
>JAAUUB010000124.1 GCA_012031215.1 Microscillaceae bacterium
GGGCTTTGGGCATGAACAGAAAAAAAATAAGAGCAGAAACCCTCCCACTAAGACTGCCCATTTTAAAAGTACTTTTGCGCACATTTTTGCAATATTTACCAAATAACACCCCTGAAAATGAGAAGATACAGGAAATTTTTCTTAATTTTGACATTAAAACCTTCCTGTCTTCACTTACAATAAAATATTCTTAATGACTATACAACGAATATATCTGGTTTTATACTAATCTTTTGCGCAAGATGAAACAAAATTTACAGAATTGGCTGGCCATTATTCTATGCTTTTGGGGCGTACTTCCGGCCTCGGCTCAAGGCATTTCTACCGAAGGAACCGAATTTTGGATGGGTTTTATGGAAAATAATGGCCCTCCCGATGCGCTTGACCTTTTTATTACCGCCAAAGAAAGCACCTCCGGCCTGGTGAGCCTGCCTTTGGGGGGATGGTCTCAGGCTTTTTCGGTCAGCGCCAACGGCACGGTAAAAATTACCCTGCCCACCAATCTGGCCCATACTACCGGTACAGGATTACGCAATACCGGGGTCAAAATCACGGCCAATGATACGGTGTCGGTTTTTGCCATCAATAACCTGGTATTTTCTACCGATGCAACTGTGATTTTGCCCCGCCCCAGCCTGGATGTCAAGCCCACATACGTTGTTGCCAGTTATCCTCAAAGCATTGCCGGTCTCGAATCACAATACCTCATCGTGGGAGTGGAAAATGCCACTCCGGTGGAGGTGGTCAATCCCAATGGAACCAGCTTTACCCTCACGCTCAATGCCGGCCAGACCTACCAGCAAAAAAAGTGCCGGGGATGTATCCGGTACTATCATCCGGGGACTGGATGATTGCAAGACCTTTGCGGTATTTGCGGGCGTGGAATGTGTCAATGTGCCCAATGCGGGCTGCACCCGTTGCGACCATATCGTGGCTCAGCAATACCCAACTTTTACCTGGGATAAAGAATACCTTGTAACCCCTTTTGGCACTGGCCGCGATGCCAACGGGCAAAGCCTCAAGCAGGAAGGGGGTTATGTCATCCGGCTTTTGCGGGAGGACAATACCGCCACCGCCACTGTCAACGGAAGCCCCGTTACCTGGAATGGCCGCTTTGCCGAGGTGCAGGTGAATAATTTCAGTCCGCGCTGCATCACGGCCAGCAAGCCCATTTCTGTGGCCCAATATATGAAAGGACAAGCCTGCAATGGCTTACCACAATTTTATGAGGGCAACACAATTGCCAAAGGCGACCCCGCTATGCTCATTCTCAATCCCAGCAGCCAAACGGTACGCAGTGTGGTTTTTAATACCGTAACCACAGGCAACCTAAGCGACCATTTTGTCAATGTGATTGTGCGCAGCAGCGACCTCAACTGCCTGACCCTGGATGGCTTGGCGGTGGCCACTTCCAATTTTCAGCCTTTTCCTAATTGCAATGGATATTCGTATGCCGTCTTGCAAATCAGCAATGGCAGCCACAAGCTGGAATGTCCCCAGGGTTTTATTGCCTATTGTTATGGTGTGGGGGTGCGCGAAAGCTATGCCTACACGGCCGGGGCCAGTTTTGAGAATCTGCAATTTAAAATTCAGGTGGACGACCCTTATAATGTGGCCAATATCTCTGGGCCAGTGGAGAGCTGCACCGGGATAGACATGGCCCTCAATGCCGTGGGTGAAGATGCCATCAGTTGGGAATGGAACTTTGGAGATGGCAGCCCGGTAGTTTCCGGGCAAACAGTGAACCACCAATACAATACCCCCGGCAATTACAATGTGCAACTTACCGTAACGCTGGTGGTGGGCTGTGGTACCCGCGAAGTGCAGGTAAACCGCAATATCACGGTTCTTGAGTTTCCTCAGGTGGATTTTGGCCCCCCCCGTGCTTTCTGTACCGGGACATCGATTGCGCTCAATGCGCCTACTTTTGCCGACCCGGTTACCTATCTCTGGTCGAATGGAGCCACTACCCCCAATATCACGGTCAATACCCCAGGCACTTATAGCCTTACCGTCAGCAACGCAGTGGGCTGTGCGGCCAGTGGCAGTGTGCTAGTAAACGAAATTCCTCCCCCGGTTTTGAGCTTCACTGGCCTGGCGAATGCCTACTGTGCCGATGCGGCAGCAATAAACCTGCCCTCCGTAGTCAGCCCGGCTTTGCCGAGCGCCAGTAGTTTCAGTGTAAATGGTATTTCCACCACCACTTTTAATCCCCAAGCTTTGGGACCGGGAACTTATACCATCGTTTTTTCGCTGGAAGACCCGGCTACGGGCTGCATCAGTCAAATCGAGAAAGCGGTTATTATTCAGGCCTTGCCAAGTCTGAACTTAAGCAATGTGCCAGCCCAGGTTTGTGCAAATACGCCTCCCTTTGCCCTGGCTCCCCTGGCCAGTCCGGCCAATGGCACTTTTACGCTCAATGGCGCACCCATCAGCCTGCTCAATCCTCAAAACTTAAATGTAGGACAGACTTACAGCCTACGCTATGCCTATACCGACCCGGCCACAGGCTGTAGCAACCAGGCCGAAACCAGCCTTCAGGTACTGCCCCTGCCTACGCCTGCTTTTGTAGATTTACCCGCCCGCTTTTGTGCCAATGCGGATAATATAAACTTCTTCACGATGGTCAGCCCCAGCGATAGCCAAAACGGACGTTTTGCCCTCAATACAAGCCAGGAACTAAGCTCCAGCGAGGCCCAGGCTTTCGATATGGAAACCCTGAACCCCGGCAGTACTTATACCCTGAGCTATACTTTCCGCGACCCGGCTACCAATTGCGAAAATACTGTGAGCCAGTCTTTTACGCTTACACCACTTCCAGAAGTGGCTTTCATAGGCCTCAATGAAATTTTTTGCCCCAACGACAGCCCGGTGGTATTGGCCAGCAAAGTAGATAAGCCTGGGGGTACTTTTACGCTCAATGGTACGCCACTCACTACCTTTGCCCCGGCTGATTATGCGCCCGGGCAGTCCTATGTGCTTTTGTATGTTTATCAAGACCCGGCCACTGGCTGTAGCCAAACCATTTCGCAAACACTGTCTATTCCCAGCCTGCCTGTCTTGGGCAACCTACCTCCGGCCTTTTGTCAGGAAAGCAGCCTTTTTGTTTTTTCGGCCAGCCCCGAAGGGGGTACTTTTACCCTCAACGGACAGCCTGTTACTGATTTTGATCCTTCGCAATATGCTGCGGGCCTCTATACCCTCATCTATACTGATGCAGGCAATTGCGCCTCTGCTACAACCCAGTTTGAGGTGCTGGCGCCTGTGCCCCCTGTGAGTGTAAGCGTAGCCGAAACCATCTGCGATGAATTTGGCACGGAAGTCCCCGTCCGCTTGGATGCTACCGAAGGAATTGCCGATGCCAGTCAGGATGTGGCCTATCAATGGCTTGATTTACCTTCTCAGGAACGGTTTGCACAGGCCACCCGGTCGGGCAGCTACGTAGTGTTGGTTGAAAATGCCCAGGGATGCACAGAAACCCGCACTTTTACGCTTTCTGCCCGCGAAGATTGCACCCCGCGTTTGTATTTGCCCGAAGCCTTCTCCCCAAATGGAGACGGCCTGAATGATGAACTGGAAGTGTTTGGCAAGTATTTTACCCAGTTTAATCTCACGATTTTCAATCGTTGGGGGGAGGTAGTATTCCAAAGCTTCACACCGGAGCGCCGTTGGGACGGCACCGAAAACGGCAAAGATGCGCTGGCTGGGGTGTACGTTGTAAAATTGGCATATCGCCTGCTTTCGGAAAGCTTTCTGCGCCAGGAAACCCGCCGTCTGGTTTTGGTGCGCTAGTCAAAGATTACATTCTTAAGCTAACAAACGTATGATTGCAAAATTTTTTCAAACACTTGGAGAGCGCATTCAGGGCCAGGCAGGCACACAAAAAGCTTTCGGAACACCCATTGAAGTGCACGATAAAGTCCTGTTACCCGTAGCCCGGGTTTCTTTTGCCTTCGGCGGGGGTGCGGGGATGGTCAACGCCGCCAATGCCCCAGAAGGCATGGGCCAGGGGGGAGCAGGTGGTGGTGGGGCGGCAGTGATTGCCCCCCTGGGTGTGATTGAGATTACCAAACACGAAACCCGTTTTGTGCCTACCGAAGACTGGCGCAAATGGAGCCAGGTATTTGTGGCAGGCCTGATGGCGGGCCTGGTACTAAGACGGCTTTTGCGTAATAAGAAAAAAGATGAACGCTCTCTTGTATGAGAGAGAACTTCTTCTTTCCTGCAAGGCAATTTTTATTCGATGACAATCTTTTCTTGACCACTCTGGCCGTTTGCGCGCCATTTTATCAGGTAAAGGCCTGGCTTTAGATGCGCAGTCGACCACTTCAGGGTTTCGGAAGAAAATTCCGTGCTTTTTTGCAATGTCTGCCCCTGCATATTGAGTAGAACAACTTCCTGGGTCTGAGGGGGTAAGTTTGTAATATACAAACACGCTACCGCCGGGTTGGGAAAAATTCGCACTTTCACTTGCTTGTCTATCAAAATGGCTTTTACCCCGGTCCACTGTTGGGAGCCATCCCGGTCGGTTTGGCTAATCCGATAATAATTGAGGCCGGGCAAGGGCCCTGTATCTGTCCAATCATATTGTCGCTCCCGATTGGATTGCCCGGCGGCGGCAATTTCCGGGCTGATAGGGGAAAATACCAGGCCATCCGAGCTATGTTCCACCCGAAAAAACGCGCTGTTTTGTTCGCTGGCAGTATGCCATTCCAATTGCACCTGGTCGCCCGCCTGCTGGATGGCAAAGTGAGAAAATGTGACGGGCAGGGAAAGAGAGGCACAATCGCCGCAATTTTGGTTGACGGCGGCGGTCCCAAAATTACTTGGCCCGGAAATGGTGGCCCCGCTGGCCTGGCAAATCACCAAATCGGGCGAAGCCGTCAGGGGCTGGTTGAGTTGGGCATTGCCCGAAAAACTGATGCAACCCATTGCGCCTCCCACAGGGTTGACCTGCACGGGGTTGCTGGCATTGTTGATGAGAGTACTCACACTCAAGCTTGAAGTAGGCGAAAGGCAAACGCCGCCATTATTGGACTGTATGCGCAAAGTTCCTATCGTGGCTTCGCCCTGATTAATGAAAGGTGAGCTATTGCTGTTAAGCTCCAGTTCCTGGCCGACCATGTTCAGCACCCCTGTATTGGCATTGAAGAGGAAATTATTGGCATTCTGCATGCTCATATTGCGCGCTATGGTCAAAATACCATAGTTGGTAATTCGGCAATTTCCGTTCAGATTGAGCTGCCCGCCGCCACTGATGACCAGTTCTCCTCCGGCTTCAATGATGAGGTTTCCGCTGTTGAAATTAAAATCAGACAATTGCGCCGTGCCACAAATCCGCAAAGTACCCCCATTGAGGCTGACATTTGGAAAATTCGTACTGCTACCCGCATGCCAATAGGTTTGCCCGGTATTGATATTTTGCCCATTGCCCACCGCCCCATTGCCTCCTGCACAAATACCGCTGGCTCCGGGCGTAATCGTGCATTGCGCCTGGCTCAAATCGGTAAAAAGGGTGCAAAGTAAGATTAGAATATAAAACCTTTTCATTTTGGAGGTTTACATACAGTAAAACACGTATAAACATTGGTTTTTCAAACCCTGCACCAAGCCGGAAGTAAGGGCCGGATGAAAAGAAAAAAGGACAGCTTCATCCAAAAATTCTTGATTAATATCAATTATTCCTAAAAAAGAAGCATTTTTCTTAAATAAAAAGAATAACACAGAGACCTAGTAAGCTCCAAAATTGGTTTCTTTTCTCAAAAAAAGAAAAAAAGGGGCTATGCTAATAAATGCGTTTTCAGATGTAAGATAAACTATCGTTTAGGGAGGGATTTATCCTCCGTTTGGGGCTTATAGGTAAAAACAACCTTTTTGCCAGCGATTTCCTCAAACATGGGCTTAAGCAAACGCTCGCCATTTTCGCGGGTTTGTTGTAAGATATTGGATTGCAGGGCCGTGCGTTTGATTTGCTTTTCGGCTTCCTGAAAGGCCCCGCCAATAAGCTTAGATTTATCGTAGGAATAAGACTGGGTATCGTAGATGCGTGTTTCCTCGTGGTTTACCTTATAGTAGCAAAGCTCCGGGGCCGGCAATTGAATGTAAACTGTGTCCGGGCGATTACGCACATCTCCTTTTTTGATTTTTTTGAGGTCAATACAACCCACGGCTTCCCCGCTGATGATAAGAATGGCTTTTGAATCAAACCAGTAGTCATATTCAAGCTTGTGTTCCAGTACATCCCGAAATTTGTATTTGACTAGCTCCAGCTTGCCCAATGCCTCAATTTTTTCCAGCACTATGTCGTGTTTGGAAACAATGGCCGTGGGTTCGGTATTGAACAAGCGGAAGCCAAAACTCTGAAAAGCAAAGAAAAGGGTCAAAACCGACAGCACAATCACGATGATGGGATAAACGAAACGCATATTTTGTGGAGCTAGGGGTTTGAGAATACCGAAACAAAGTTAAGGGAAAATTTGCGCAAGCCTTGTAACGAGAGGCCATTTTTCAGCAGCAAAGAAAGGGATTGTTTTCTAATGGACGCTTTTGGGACTCAGTTTCCCTGGGCCAGGAGCGGATAAAGATGGCACAACTGCTGCCAGATATTTTCATCCATCCGGGTCAGGTGGAGATTTTTGGCCTGGCCCAGTTGCGAGGCGGTCAGTCCTTTGGCCCCCCGGAGGTCGGCCCGAAGCAGATTGGCCCCTTCAAAACAAGCTTCGCTCAATTCGGCCCCCCGCAAATTGGCTTCCATCAGGGCGGCCTCCTTGAAATTGGCTTTAATCAGATAGGCCTCCTGAAAATTAGTTTCCATCAAAAAAGTCTGACAAAAATCGGCTCCGTTGGCCTGGGCTTTTTTGAAATTGGCCTGACTGAGATTGGCCCCCACAAAAGAGGTACGATTTAGGCGGGCCTCCTGCAAATCGGCCTGCACCAGGTTGGCCTCGCTGAGGTTGGCCAGATTGAGATTGGCCTGGGGCAAACAAACCCCTTGCATATTGTGCGCACCAGATAACACTCGGCCAGGTGGAGGGCAAAGTGTCGGTGCCGGTTTAGCCTTTTGATATTGCCCGCCGTTCGGAAAGCCGCCTCCTCAGATTGCCAGCGTCGAAAATCATCAATTTCATCCAGGTAAGTGCGGATTTGCCGACGGGTTTCCCCCCTTTTATTCAGCCAGAAAAGCAAAATCCCGATGACCGCAATGTCAAACACCATTCCGTGCGCTTCGGCCAAAATCTGGGGATAAAAATTCTCAAAGTCGTATTGATAATAAGGCCAGCTTAGCCCGCCCACTACCCCCGAAACCAAAACCAGCACCAAAGTGGCCGTTTTGAGGGGGCTTTCCAATATCTGCCCCAGGGGAATGTACCGGCGGATTTTGTTTTTAAGGCGATGCGAGGTCATGCTTTTGTGGGTGCTTCTTTGTTTTAAGGTTTCAATTTAGCAAAAAATTCAAAGGCCAGGCAAATTTCAGGCCCAGGACTCCCGATATTTGCCCCCACCTTGCTCCAAAGCAAACAGCACTTTTTATTTTTTCGGCAAGGTAAAAAATTTTGGGTGGAATGGGCTTACTTCCTGCCTATGTTTCAGCCCTCGGTCTGCAAAGCCGCCTTGTATTGCTGGATGTAGGCCTCCTTATGCCGGACTTTGTATTGCTGGATAAAGCGGGGATGTTCCAAGACCACCACGCGCTCAAAAAGAGGGCGTTCTTTTTGCAGCTTTTGCAAATACTGCCCGTTCTTTTTTCCCAATACGAAGCAAATCCGGGTATCTATTCCCCAGTCAATTTGTGTTTCCAGGTTTTGCCAAATGAAGGGCCGGGCCGCCTCAAAAAGGGCTGATTCATCATAATAATTGGCATTGACCCAGTTGCCGCGGGCATTTTGCCGCAAAAAACCCAAGGGGCAGAGGGAATTGATGTAAAAATGACGATAAAACCATTCCGCCCCACCCAAAGCCTCAATGACCGCATACACAAACACCGAAGAAGGCTCGTGCGATTGCACCGAAGCCAGCGAAAATCCACCCAGGGCCGCCAGTCGCTTGCTGTCCGTAAAGGGAATGCCGGTAGCCCCACCCCCAAATCGCCCCGGATTGATGCCCAAAATCAGTCGGCGGGGGTTAGTATCCGAAAAATACCGCTCGTAAAAAGCCTTCACCAGGGGCAATACCTCCGGATTTTCGCGAAAAGGGTTCATAAGCCGAAATGGTGGCAAATGCGCCACCAGAGCGTCAGGGGATAATTGCGCCAGTTGTGTATGCATATCAATTACCTTCTGGGCAAAGGTTTTATCCGGAGAAGCAAAACTCGACATGTTTTCTCAATCAAGGCATTAATTTTCCAAAATAAAATCTAGTATCTAAAATTGGGAATAATTCTCATTTATAAAAAAACTAAAATATTGATTGTCAGGCCCTTGCAAAAAAGGCAAGTCGTTTGTATTTATAGTGTTGTTGAGTTGAACACTCGATGCATAGCTGGTTGAAGAATGATTCAAAAAAACCTGTTTCCTTGAAGCAGGTTTTTTTATGCCTTTAGGGGGCAAAGAGCTGGTCTTGGTGCTGATGCAGACGGGCAATGCCCGCTTCCAGGGTTTCGTATTTTTTGGCAAAACAAAAGCGTATTTTTTTGGTATCGCCGCCCTGGCTATAAAAAGGGGAAAGCGGAATGGTAGCCACCCCTACCTCGCGGGTCAGGCGTTCGGCATAGTCCAGGTCCGATTCGGAAGAAAGATGGGCATAAGACACAATCTGAAAATAGCCTCCTTCGCAAGGCAGCAGTTCAAAGGGCGTTTCGGAGAGCCATTGCCGGAATCGGTCGCGGCGCTCCTGGTAAAAATCAGGCAGCTCGAGATAGTGGGCTTCGGTTTTAAGAAACTCGGCCAGGGCCACCTGCGCCGGAGTAAAGGTGGAAAAGGTATTGTATTGATGCACCTTGCGAAACTCCCGGCTTAGCGCGGCTGGGGCCACACAATAGCCTATGCGCCAGCCTGTGGCGTGGAAAGTTTTCCCAAACGAAAAGACGGCAAAGCTACGTGCCCGTAATTCCGGGTGAGCCAGTACGCTGAGGTGCGCTCGGCCATCAAATACAATGTGCTCATATACCTCATCACTGATGAGTAAGATATCGGTATCTCTTATCAATTGTGCCAATTGGTGCAAATCTTCCGGGGCCCAGATTTTTCCCGAGGGATTGTGCGGGGTGTTATAAATCAGCATTCGGGTGTTTGGGCTAAGGGCACGGGCTACGGCAGGCCAATCAACGGAGAAATCTTCGGGCCGAAGGGCGACGGGAACCACCTTACCGCCAAAAAGCTCGACCACGGGCAGGTACAAATCATAGGCAGGCTCTAAAATGAGCACCTCGTCCCCAGGCCGCACCACCGCCGCCACGATATTGAATATGGCCTCACTGGCTCCGGAAGTAACCGTAATTTCGTCTTCGGGATGGGGGGCATAGCCGTATAGCTGTGCGGTTTTTGGGCAATCTGCTCACGCAGGGCCAGCATACCGGCCATTGGGGCATATTGGTTCAAGCCCTGCCGCATCGCTCGATGCACCCGGTCAATCAAATCCGGATGCACCTCAAAATCTGGGAAGCCCTGCGAGAGGTTGACGGCCCCGTAATCAAGGGCCATTTTGGTCATTTTTGAGAAAATGGTAGTGCCCAGCCGGGGCAGCTTAGAAACCAAGGTAGGAAAAGAAGAAGTTTGCATGCCTTATCTTCAATGCTCATTGGGGGGCTATGCGCCCTGATGGGCCAAAGAAAACCCCGGAATAATTTTTACAAAAATAAAATATCCGCCAGCGTTGGTTCCGGCGGATAGTAAACAAGCTTAAGCCACAAGAAAGTTTAAACCAAGTAATCCAAAATGACCAAGGCCACTGCCGAGAGCGAGCCTATCCATCCTTTGGACTGGCTTTTGGCGTAGTCGGTATCGCTGTAGGCTTTGAAAGCACCCATAAAAGTAGGGAGGCTAAACAGTATGAAGGCCAGCAAGGTAAAAAAACTTAGCGAACCCAGGGCAGCAAAAAGTCCTTTGGCAAATATCTTACCCACCAGGGCAATACCTGAAATGACCATACCTACGGTTGCGCCACCAAAAATGGCGGTCTGGGTTACCAGGGTGTTGCGGGTTTGCTTTACAATATCGCTCATAGTTATAAAATTTAGGTGCTAGGGAAGAGACTTCGCGTGCATTTTGTCAAAAATAAAAAATAATCCCTGAATCATACGCAAGTTAGCAAAATTAATCTGTTACGAGCACTACCTTGCCCCGCACTTTGCGTTCGGCCATTTGGCGGAGGGCTTCTACGGCCTGCTCCAGGCGGTATGTGCCGTGGATATGATTGCGCAGTCGGCCTTCGCCCAGCATTTGCAGTATAGTCTGCATATTGGCCAGGTTTTTTTGGGGCTCGCGCTGGGTAAATGCCCCCCAAAATACGCCTACCAGGGCCGCCCCTTTGAGCAGGGGCAGGTTGAGTGGCAATTTGGGAATATCGCCCGCCGCAAAGCCAATCACCAGATAGCGACCCTTCCAGGCCAAAGACCGGAATGCCGGTTCGGCATAGGCTCCGCCCACGGGTCATAGACAATGTCCACCCCTTCGTTTTGGGTGAGGGTTTTGAGGCGTTCCCGCAGGTCTTCGCTTTGGTAGTTGATGGTTTCGCTTGCACCGTATTCCCGGCAAAGGGCCAGTTTTTCGTCGGTTGAAGCGGCGGCAATTACCTTAGCGCCCAAAGCCCGGCCTATGTCCACGGCCGCCAGGCCTACTCCGCCGGCAGCGCCCAACACCAGCAGGGTTTCTCCGGCCTGAAGCTGGGCCCGGTCCACCAGGGCGTGGTAAGTAGTGCCATAGGTCATCATCACCGAAGAGGCGGTAATGAAATCCATTCCCGGAGGAATAGGAAAAGTAGCGCGGGCATCGGCGACCACTTCTTCGGCAAAGCCCCCCCAGCCCAGGAGGGTAAACACCCGATCGCCCGGCTTGAGATGGCTTACTCCTTCCCCCACTTCCTTGACCACCCCGGCTATCTCGCCGCCCGGCGAAAAGGGGAGCGTGGGCTTGAACTGATACAAGCCCTGGGAGATGAGAATATCCGGGAAATTTACCCCACAGGCTTTTACCGAAATAAGCACCTGGTTTTTGCGGGCCTGAGGGCTTTCCACTTCCTCTACCACCAGATTTTCAATAGGCCCAAAGTTTTTACAAAGTACTGCTTTCATAAGTATTCCGAATTAAGAAATTTTATGGGGCTAATGATAAGGATTTTTGGCTAAAAAGACAGGAAAAAAGAAAGCCTTTGCTTCAAAAATAAGGCGAAGTGAGCCCCCTGAAGGTTTGCATCGGTCTTTGGCCTATGGGCAAATGAACTCCAGATTTACCAGCGAGGCTTATTGTCAGCCATTTGACGGTCTTAATACTGTGCTAGCCTTAGCTTTAAAAATAATCCAAACCCACTGCTTATGAACACTCCTCATTTATCAAAAACACACCCGCTTAGCACGGCTTTCTGCGGAGCGGCTAAGGGAAACTGGCAAATAAGCGCCATGCATACCCTTATTGGCCCCTCCTTGCCGCAAGTGCCTTGTCTGGAAATTGTGAAACCGGACGCGCTTGCTCAGGGGCCTGCCCCCGCCTGGGCTTTGTACGGTCTCCCCAGCCATCTTCGCTATACCACCCAAGCTGAAAAGGTGGTTTTAGACCAGCACCCCTCACTTTTGAACAAGCCCGAAAATAGCTGCGCGGTGCTCATCCCGATTCAAAAAACGGCGGTTTGGTGGCAAATGGCGCAAGATGAAAGAAGACACATCTTTGAGGAAGACTCGCAGCACATCGCTTTTAGCCAGCAATACCTCTCGGTCATTTCCCGGAAATTGTATCATGCAAAAGACCTGGGGGAGGATTTTGATTTTCTGACCTGGTTTGAATTTGCCCCGGAAAATGAGGGCTTGTTCAATGAATTGCTTGACTATCTCCGAAGCACCCGGGAATGGAAATACGTTTGCCGGGAAATAGACATCCGGCTATTTCGCAGCGAGGCTTCGGGCCTGTTGCCAGAAGTACATTATGAATAAAAAACGGGCCGGTCCATTTTTTCTCTAAAGACAGCCTTTACAATAGTTCAAAATAAATTATCGCCTTGCCAGGTGCCGAAATTTTGGGAATACCCTTATAAAATCTCCGCACGGGCATCTGGCGCCAGGCCTTTTGCTTTTGAAATCCTTGTATCTTTGGGCATATAGTACAAAAGCAGGAAAAAATGTTTCAAAGCAATTTATTTCAGGGCAAAACCGTGCTGGTAACTGGGGGCGGCTCCGGCATTGGTTATGAAATGGCCCGGCAGTTTTTGACTCTGGGGGCCGAAGTCTGGATTGCCTCCCGCAATGAAGCCCGTCTCCAGGCCGCTTCCCAAACCCTCGCCCATTTTGGTGTCTGCCAATGGCATCTTTGCGACATTCGCCAACCCGAAAGCATCGAGGCCCTTGCGCAAGCCATTCAGAAACAGGGCAAACCATTGGATATTTTAATCAATAATGCCGGGGGGCAGTTTAGGGCCGCTGCCGAAGAAATTAGTTCCAGAGGCTGGCTGGCCGTGATTAACAACAACCTCAACGGCACCTGGTTTATGACCCGCACCCTGGCCGATTATTTTTTTATTCCGCAAAAACAGGGCATCATTGTCAATATCATTGCCCAGATGTTTCGAGGATTTCCAGGCATGGTGCATACCGGAGCGGCCCGGGCCGGGGTGGATAATATGACCAAGACCCTGGCCGTAGAATGGAGCAAATTTGGGATTCGGGTCAATGCGGTGGCTCCCGGCCTTATTCATTCTTCGGGCCTGGATACTTACCCCGAGCCCTTTCGCACCCAAACCCTGGTGGAATTTCCGAAGCGGATACCCCAAAACCGCATGGGAACCGCCGAGGAAGTGGCCTATGCCGTGCTTTTTCTGGCCAGCCCAATGGCTACTTACATCACCGGAGAAACCTTATATGTGGACGGCGGGCAAAGGCTCTGGGGCGATTTTTGGGATTTACCTTCCGAAAGATAGCGCCCCGGCTTTTTATATAGCTTTCCCACTTTTATTTTTGCAAGGCTGTAAATAATTCACGCGCTTACAACAATGAAAAAAATATCTTTCCTCTTTATCCTGATTGCGTTTGCGAGCGCAAATGGGGTTTGGGCTGACCCCGAAGACTGTATGAGCCGGGCTGAAGCCGAAGCACTGGTCAAAAAAATCAAAAAAGAACGCTATCTGGTGGACTACTGCGACTGCTGCAATGATGTGGGCACTGGCGTAACGGCCAACCTCTTACTGGTCAAAAAAGCCGTCGTAGTTTCCTGTGAGTACGATACGGAGCGGTTTTCGGTCAAAATGGAAGCCCAGATGCTGGCATCTTTCAAAGTGCGCGACCAGGAATACGCCGAAAAAGCGGCCCACGAAGGCAATACCTGGAACCTGGCCTTGCTCAATTACCAGTATTTTCTCGAAAAGGGGCAGGCTCGCCACCTGGGTTTTGCGCTGCGCCCAGGGTATGAGGCTCCCCGGTGCTCAGGGCTGAAATCTTTTCCCCCGGCGGCCCTGCTCAATGACAAAAAATACTCGGCCTGGCTGGCCCAAAAAGGCCTTTAAGCTTTGAAAAGGCCTCCAAAAAGAGGCCCATCTTTGTGCCAGCACCCCTAACTGAGCCCCAATGGAAGAAAATCTGATCCTGATAAAAACCATTTTTGAGCATCATATTCCTTTTAATCAGTATTTGGGTTTTCAGATGATGGCCCTCGAGACCGGATACGCCCAAATGCGGGTTCCCTTCCGGGTCGAGTATGTCGGAGAGAAGCGCGAAAACCGGATTCATGGGGGATTGCTACTGACGGCCCTGGATGCCGTAGGGGGGGCGGCCGCTTCTACTACCCTGCGGCTTCACCTGGACAAGATTGCCACCATCGACCTCAGGGCCGATTTTCTTTCGCCGGGCCAGGCCGAAGACGTGATAGTGGAGGCCAAAGTCAAAAAAAGTGGCAACCGGATTGTTTTTGTGGAAATGTGGGCCTACCATCCTTCTCAACCCGAAACCCACCTGGCCGAAGGAAGAGCCACCTACAGCGTGAAGCGGCTCTGAATCCTTCGCTTTTAATGGGCTAGTGCTGGCAAAAAGATTTCGGCCATCATACAGCGGGCACTTCCGCCCCCGCTACGCTCTATGGTGTAGAGGGGTATGGGCAAAAGACGGGCATGGGCCGACAGACGCATTACCTGGTCTTCGCCAAGAGACTCATACGCTTGCTGAGATAAAACCAAAAGCTTTTCCCCGGAATGCCCCTGAACGGTGAGCATATTGCCCGCAAAAGCATTCATTTGTGCCCGCGAAATAGGCACTATCTCTTTGTGGGTTTGGGTAAGGGTTTTGACCACTAGCTCGCGTTCGGTTTCATCCGGGATGGCCTCCAGGCAAATCACCGCAAAAGTATCGGCCAGGCTCATCATCACATTGGTATGGTAGATTTCCTGGCCCCGGGCATCGGCTGCCTTGAAGCAATCACCTGATAACCAAGCTTTTGGCCAATCTCCGCGAGCAAGGCTGGGTGGGTGCGGGGCGAAAAACAGGCATAGACATAGCCTTCCTGACGGTCAAAAATCAAACTGCCCGTGCTCTCGAGAAATTTTCCCTCGGCTTCATAAAGCGACAAATCCTGAATTTCGCGGATGGCAAAGCGGCCTTTCAGGCTTTCTAGCGCCTCAGGCCGGCGCTCCGGGCGGCGGTTAGGGGCATACATCGGATACAAAAACACCCGCCCATCTTCGTGAAAAGATACCCAGTTGTTGGGGAAAACTGCATCCGGCTTGGGCGGACTGGGGGCTGTCTTCCAATACCATCACCTCCACGCCATTTTGCCGCAGAAGGGCCACCATGTGGTCAAACTCTTGCAAAGCTTCC
>JAAUUB010000125.1 GCA_012031215.1 Microscillaceae bacterium
CAATCTATTTCACAAGCTAATTTAGACCCGAAAAAGTGTTTGACAAGAGTAAATCGAGATTTACGATTTTCAAAAGATAAGACACCTTACAAAAATTATGTCTTAATTGTTTTTACAAGAATTACCCGCAGCCAAACAAGGCAGGATATTTTTATTCACATAGAACCAGAAAATTGTTCGGTTGGCGGTGGAGTTTGGCAGACATCACCTGAATATTTGAAGAAAATTCGTCAAGAGATTGATTATTCATTCACAGACTTCTACAAAATCATAACCACCCCTGAATTTCAAAAAACATTTCCAAACGGAATACAAGGCGTTGGAAAACTTAAAAAAATGCCAGACGGCTATGACGAGACTCATCCAGCCAGTGAAGTTCTGAAAATGAAAGGATTTTGTACCAAAGAATCGGTCAAGGACAAGCAACTAACAAATAAAGACTGTATTCAAACCGTTATGGAATTTTTCAAAACAACAAAACCACTTATTGACTACATAAACAAAGCAATTGAGTATGACGAATAAAAGCCCATCCGCTAACAGCAATTTTGCAAAAACGGGAATTTCGTGCTCCTATGAAAGTGAAGTGCTAAACCCAAGCTTTGTGCCTCTAATGAAGTTTAGTGCTGAAAATCCCCGCCTTCGCCAAACCGAGAACCTTTATGCCATATATTAAAGCGACAATGAGACACATCATACCCATAGCATTAATATTTCTTTCATTCAGTTCCTTTGGACAGGCAAAAAACAACGAAATTGAATCGATACTTCTTGACTATTTAACAAAAAGCTACGGAGAACAAGAAGTTGACATCTTTAAAGAATTTGACTTGCTTGAAAAATATTTGATTGAAAGTAAATCCTTAAAATCTTCATCAGGACAATCGTATTTTGACTTCTTTCAAGAAATCGCGAAACTTAACGACATTCCTGCAACCTTAGACTATGATAGGTTTGATAATATTTACAAATTGACACCAAATCGATTTTATTCTGTTGACTGCTTTGAAGAACTTAAAAAGCTTGACTCAAGCACTATTGCCAATTCAAAATATAAGCAAATGGGAGTTGCAATTCAAAAAGCAGCTGAGGACGAAGTTTCACCTTCAAACATTGCAAAAGCTATAACAAGCGTTTTAGGTCCTTCTGACTTTGATAAACCTTATTATAGAGCAATTGCCCTACTGACAATTGCTTATACTGCCAGCCCTGACATTGGACTTGAAGGACAATTATTGCCGACTCAAAATGAAGACCTTAGTTCTTATGAAGTAATGACGGTTTCAACGACTGACAAAAATCAAATAATTCTTAATGGTAAGACTATTACCCAAGAAAAATTAAAAAAGAAATTGTTAGAGTTCGTTCAGACTAACAAGTCAAACCATCAAATTCAGTTTCAGGCAGACAGGGAAACTTCTTACGACTTTTATTTAAGAATTAAAGAAAAACATTAAGACTGTTTATAATGACCTAAGAGATGAATTAGCAAAGAAGATATTTAATAAGTCATATAATCTACTAAATGAAGACGAACAGAAAGTAATAAGAGAAATTTATCCATTTAGAATTAAAGAATGAAAAATACGTAGCATTACCGCACCTACCCAAAAGCGACGGTTCAGTAGTTAAATCAAGCTTTAAGCATCTACCAAAGTTTGTGCATACTTGACAGTGAAGTGCTTCGGAGTCGCCACCTTCGGGTAGTAGCAAAACGTAAGTGGTGAATTTAAACAAAATCTCGAGAAAATAATGAATTATTGGATTCACAGAATTTCCCATATAGCGGAACTCTCCTACCCACTTTTGGAAAAGGGATATTTGACAATCGGTTTCTCCGACTTTACAACAAAGGAAATGGTTGATAAAGTATTAGCAAACGATTGGAACTATTTTAATGCACAATTCCAAAAAATGTGGGGTAGAGTGCCTAGAACAAGACTTAATTTGTGGAACTTTCTTAAATTCGAGAAAGGAGATATTATCATAGTTCCAAGTTGGGGAATATTCTTCGTCTGTGAGATAACTGATGAAAGACCTATGTTGATAGGAGAAACTTATTCTGAAGGCTTAAAATCTTGGGGTAATAAAAACGTATCAACTAACGGAACTTACCTGCTAAACGAAAATAGCAAAGAGTATGATTTAGGCTTTGCAAGAAAAGTTAATGTTATCTACAAAAATGTATCAAAAGAAAAATTTGCAGATGCAGCACTAACTTCGCGAATGAAAATTCGTCAAACAAATGCCCAGATTAATGACTTAAAGAATAGTGTTGAGAAAAGTATTGAAAATTACAAGGCAAACAAGCCAATTCACTTGCACTCAATAGTTATAGAAAAAAACCGTCTCTATTGTATTAGAATCAATTAAGAAAGAATTAAACCCAAATAAATTTGAAGAACTCATACGCACTTACTTTAAAACTGTTGGTGCTAATGAAGTTACAACACCTGCCAAAAACGAAAGTAACAAGGATGGAGATGCGGATATTGTTGCAGTATTTGAAAACTTAAAACTCATTATGTACATACAAGCCAAGTTTCAAACAGGGCAAATTAGTGAGTGGGGAACAAATCAAATTTTGGACTATAAAACTAATAAAGAAAGTTTAGACGATGGTTATAACAAAATTGCTTGGGTAATAACTACTGCTGACACTTTTAACAAAGACGCAGAAAACATTGCAAAAGATAACGAAATACAACTTATAAACGGTTTAGAATTTGCCAAAATGTTGTTAAATGCAGGAATTGGCTTGCTAAACACAAATCCGTAGCAACAATAAAATCCACAGTTAAAATTCTATTTTTGATAAGTCGAGCTAAGCTGTCAAAATGAACTTTGGAGCTTTTTATTGGGTTTGGTATTTTGTGGGGCAATGGTGCTATAAAAGACCGCTCTGTAAAATGCTTTTCCGTCAGTGGCAAGTGTATTAGATAACAAACCAGAAAAATCCTTAATTGAGTTACCTTTACACTAAAAATCATAAACAATGAAAGCGATACGACATCTAAAAAATGCTAACAACCAAAATAAGGATGGTTATTCAGGTTTTAAGCTAAATAAAAGGGGTGGCAAAGACCAATCTTTTTATAAAGCCCTGATTTGTATATTTTTAAGTTTTGGGATGGTTTGTCATACACTCTCATCACAAGCTCAAAGTGAAAAACTTTCCATTAGTGGTTATCAGGGTAGTACCCTAATTGGGCAGTACCAATCGAATTATGTGCAGTATCACGTAGCTGAAGGTCCGCTATCTTATGGTGAATTTCCAAAAAAATCAAGCCCTGAAGGTGCTTTGGAATGCTTTCTGTATGAAGGTCCGTCTGGTCGAACGGCTTTGGAGGTATTTAGAAACTATGAACAACAACTCAAGAAATCAGGATTGATTATTTTATTTAATTGTTCGGATAACAAGTGTCTTGACGGTGGATTTCAAAATTTTTTCACAACAATTTATGGGGCAACCTATAACAAGATAGAGGAAAGGAATACTTTTCCTGCAAAAGCAATTACCAATATTTACAGTGGCAGCCACTACTTGAGTGCTTTGTTGAAGGGATTGGAAAGCAGTAAATACGTTACAATAGGGGTTGCTAATGTCAATGATGTCATTTATACATACATTGACATTTTGACGCAAAAAAATATGGATACCGATATGGTCAAGATTACCGCAGAATATATCAACAATCAGATAAATGAACAGGGTAAAGTCGCGATTTATGAAACCCTCTTTGAAACAGGCAAATCTACTTTACTGCCTACTGCTACGGGTATTATCAACGAGATGTTTTCTTACATCAAGGTAAACCCCACCAAAAATTTTTATGTGGTAGGGCATACAGATGATACCGGTGATTTTGATGCAAATATGAATCTCTCTTTAGAGCGAGCACAACGTATAGCAAATGAATTGATAAAAAAAGGTGTGCCCGCTCGACAACTTACAGCCAAGGGTGTAGGACCTTTAGCCCCGACAAGTACCAATCAAACCGATGTTGGAAAACAGCGAAACAGGCGTGTAGAACTAGTAGAGCGGCTGGAGTGAGTTTATACAGAACTTTAAAACAAATTTTTCCTTAAAAATAAATTCTATCCACTGGTGAAGAACATCTAAAATCCGGAGTAAGCTCTAAATCAAAAACAACGACCCGACTTTGAAAGAAAAACTAAAGAAGACCCCGGCCAATAACAGCTCCTACTCGCAAGTGGGGATTCAGTTCTTCTATAAAAGTGAAGTGCTAAACTCAAATTCTGTGTTTTTAATGAAGTCCAGTGCTAAAAATCCCCAACTGCGCGTAGCTGCAAAACGTTGGCAGTAATTTTATGACAGAACTCACGGACAACATCGAGCGGGAATTATTAATCGCAATGGACAATTATAAAGCCATTTCGAAAATGCTTATTGACAAATTAATTACAGAAACTGAACAGCCTGAAAAAGCTAAAATTCAAGCAGGATATTATTTTGAAATACAAAATGCAGATTTATTGAATGGACAAGAAAATCTATCTGACAATTGGTGGTTTGATGTTCACGGCGAGCATTGTATGTTTAAAAATTTGACAACAGGACAAATTCTAGAAGTTTCACTTGTAAGTAAATAAAGCATTGGAAATCGCCCTTGACCGCTATCGCTCAATCACGAACTAAAACAAAACCTGTAGTCTTTGAGACTTCCACAAAAAAAAGTCTCCCTTTCGGAAGGCTTATTTGAAGAAATTTCACTCATAGGGGCTAGACTACTACCTTCACGCCCTCATTGCCAATCAGAATAGGCTGGTCATTGAGGCGACCCGGGGTAGGGCCATTTTCAAGATTCAAAACGCCCCGCGGACAAACGGCCGAGCAAATGCCACAACCTACACAGGAAGCCCGGACAATGTTTTGGCCCCTTTGGGCATACCAGCGCACATCTATCCCCATCTCGCAATAAGTAGAGCAATTGCCACAGGAAATACACTGGCCCCCATTGGTGGTGATGCGAAACCGGGATTGAAACCGCTGCACCAGCCCCAGATAGGCCGCCAGAGGGCAACCAAAGCGACACCACACCCGGCTGCCCATAAAAGGATAAAAACCTGTGCCCACCACGCCCGCAAAAATAGAAGAAATCAAAAAGCCATACCATTCTTTGATTTTATAGGTTGGCAGCCCCAGCAATTCCCCACTTTTGGTAAAAAGGTATAAAGCATCAGGCCCGTCATTACGAGGGCAAACACCAGCACACTGTGAATGAGCACCCTTTCTATACGCCAGGCCTGAAGGGATTTATCCGAAAGCTGCCGGTAAGGGTCGCCCAGGGTTTCGGCCAGGCCCCCACAGCCGCACACCCAGGAGCAGTACCAGCGCTTGCCAAAAAAGTAGGTCATCGTGGGCACACCCACCACCGTCAGCACTACCCCCCAAAACAACATGCTGTAGCCCACCAGTCCGGCCTGGGTATAACCCTCTATACGCCCCGGGGTGAAGAGGTCGTAGTCGAGCGGCCAGATATTTTTTAAATCCATATAGGGCAAATGCAGTACCGTGAGTACCTGCGGAATGATGAAGGCAAAACTGGTCTGGAAAAATATAACCGAGCCGGTACGCCAGATTTGGTAGGGGCTATGCCGGTACTTGACCATCATCCGAAGACCCATCACCAGGATGGCCAGGGTATAAAGAAAACCATACAAAAACCACTGACTGGCCTCTCCCCCATTCAAGGCCAGGCTCACCGGGTCCACCAATCGCACCCAGTTGGTGATGTAATAAGGGTAGAAATAAAGAAAAATGTAAAAAACAATCAAGAAAACACCCACACTTATCCCAATAAGCCCCCGGTTGGTGATGCTGCTTTGAAAAATATGGTTGTTTTTGATGCCGGGCGTGCCTTCAAAGCGCTGTGGGTAGATATACAGCAAGGCCCCCAAGGACCCCCCCAGAAAAATCAAGCCCACCAAGGCCGTCTGCCAGGTAACCAAAAAGCCCACACTGGATTTTTTGGTGATTTGAAACAGGAAATTTTTAGTGTCATAGGCCGGAAAACCCTTTTGGTCGGCCACCGAAGCATTGAGTCCGGCAATTGCGCTGCGAAGATTATTTTCCAACTCCGCGCGGGAGGCAAAGTCCCGCCCTTCCATCCAGGCAGTATAGTCTTTTAGCGACTGTAGCTTAAAGTCGGCGACCGGATCGCCTTTGGGGAGCACCGTTTCCAGGCTGCTCAGTTGGTATTTCTTGCCCGGAATGGCAGCCAGGATTTTTTCAGTTTCCGCGTCTGAAAGCCCGTATTTGGCGGCCAGTTTTTGGTTGGCCTGTTGGCGCAGTTTCTTCACCATTTCTACAAAGGCAAACTGATGGCCATAGGTCTGGCCCATTTGAGACTGGGCAACTTCGGTGAAAGCTGCTCGTTTTTCGGCATCGGCAATCACCGCTTCCAAAGAAGCCGGGCTAAGCTGAAACTGGCTCAGGCTAAAAGCGGCCACAAAAGCCCCCAAGGCCAGGATAAAAAGCGAAAGTCCAAGAATTTGTATAGGTCGCATACTTGTAAGGATTGAAAGTCTTTGGGTTTAAAAAGATTATTTTGAAGCGTCAAGGCTTAATTTTTGGGCGGCCAGTATTTGGCCAGTTTGGGTATTTTGTAAAAAGGCCACCAGTTCAAAAGTGCCTTCTTTTGCCCACGAAGGCACCGAAAGCAGCCCTTTTGCCTGGGGCGGGCTCAGGGTTTGCAAGGCTCGCACCACGCTGTAATGATATAAATGCCGGCCCCGGTTTTCGCCTGCCTTTACCTCCGTACGGAGGTTTTTTTGTACCCAGGCCAAATGAAGCACCCCCGAAGCCGGAATTTTTTCCAGATAATAAGTGATTTTTTCGCCTCCCTCGAGCCGGATAAGCTGGGGCCATGTGCCTGTCTTTTGGCGGGCCTCGGCAATGTGCTTTTCGGCGAGCGATTGATTAGAACCTACAAACTCCACCGCACCATTGACCACCATTGCGGGGTATACATCTGGCTGCTTTGCCAGATTTGGGCATACCAGTTTTGCCGGGCACTAAATTCAGGGGCGCTGAAGCGGTCGTGCCAGCCCAGCCGGTTCCAATAATCCACATGGTAGGCCAGTACATAGACTGGCACTCTGGTACTATCGGCCAGGCGGGCCATTTCGGCGGCTACCTTGTCGGCGGGCGGACAGGAGGAACATCCCTCAGAAGTAAAAAGCTCTACCAGGGCAAAGCCTGCGGCCGCATTTGCCGATGGGTAGGCCGCCGGGCTAAGTCTTTGGGTAGAAAGCCTGGCCTTTTCAGGTGCACCTTCCGGCGAAGAAGGCTTGCAAGCTGCGAAGAAAAGCAGCAAAATGCCCAGAGGATAAAAATAAAAATTGTTTGACATCATATTTCAAGGATTGGCTTAGGTGCGGGTTTAGACAAATAATTTTTGCCAAAGGCCTTTTCGGGCTTTTAAGCGCAGTTGTTTGCCGGTTTCCCGATTATACTGGGCTAAGATTTCACTTTCGTAGGGCCGAAAAAACTCCGGGTCAAAATTGGCCTGGGGCAGTAAAGTCATGACCTCATCCACCGTTTTTTCCTCCTTAAGCCAGGCATCCCACACTTCGTGGCGGTGGCGCATTCCGAAAACATTAAGGCCCCGCACTTTGCCTGAAGCCCTTTCATAATTGAGGCGCAGGCAAATCCGGCCATTGACTGCTTCCCAATAAAAAGTGTTTTCATCCGGGGGCAATTCATTGGCTACCTGGCCATAGGTTTGGTATTCAATATCAAAAAACTTGGCCGAATTGAACCAGGGGCCGGGCTGATAGACGGTTTTTTGCCCGCAAAGGGTTTTGGCCAAGACCTCGCCCATCATTCGTCCTGTGTACCAGACCTGCTCAATGGGCCGTCGGCCCGGGGCCGGCACCTGCCTTTGCACGCAATCGCCCAGCGCATATACTTCCGGTATATTGGTTTCAAGGTATTCATTGACCATAATGCCCCGCTGGATTTCGAGCGCAGTATTTTTCAAAAAATCCACATTGGGGCTCACCCCGGCGGTGAGGCCCACAAACTGGCAGGGAATTTCCTCTCCCTTAGCCGTGATAATGGCCCGGGCGCGTCCCTGGGCATCCGGCAATATTTCTTTTAATTCAGTCTCAAAGCGCAGGTCCACGTGGTGTTCTTTCAGATGGCGGGCCACCAGTTCTCCCTCCTCGCGTGGCAGTACATTGCCCCAAAAGCGGTCTTCCCGCACCAAAAAAGTAACAGGTACGCCCCGGGTGAGCCACATCTCGGCCATTTCCACCCCAATCAGGCCGCCCCCTACCACCACCGCCCTCTGCGTGGTGGCCGCATATTTTTCCATTCCTTCCAGGTCCTGATAGCTGTAAAGGCCCTGAACGGCCTGCAAATCCTGACCGGGCCAGCCAAATTTATTGGATTTGGAACCCAGGGCCAGCACCAGTTGATCGTAGGGCATGGCTTCGCCCTGCTCAAAATGCAGGGTTTTGCTGGCAAAGTCAATGTGTTTGACCCAGGCTCTTTTAAGGGCAATATCGTTTTTGGCCCAAAACCAGTCCTCATAAGGCTTGGTATGGCCGTATTGCATGTGCCCCATAAAAATGTACATCAAAGCCGTGCGCGAGAAAAAGTGATCGGTTTCGCCGGAAATTACGGTGATTTTGTGCTTGCTCATTTTGCGCACGTGGCGGGCCGTGGTAATGCCCGAAATGCCATTGCCAATAATGACAATGTGCCGGGTAGGCTGGGTGGCGTTCATGGGTTCGTTTTTGATTGTTGGTTTTGTTCAAATAACCCGCAAACAAGTCGGCTTTTTTGTCTATTGCCCGACAAGAGCTGCTTTCACTCCTCAAATTATGTTTTTTGGGCCATAAAACCAAGCCCTCTACCCAAAAAATGCCCCCTTATGCTCCCTCACCAATACAAAAAAAAACCGGCTTGGCTGAGCCCGGTTTTTTCGTTAAAAATGCCGCAATCCAAGCGGAAAGACAAACTGCCCTTCTCAAAAAAATTGCAAGATAGCCTGGCCCTAAGCAGTGGCTTTTACCACGGCTTCAATATGGGCCGCATCGTAGGCCTGGGCCTGCCAAGCTTCCAGACGGGGATTCATCACCCGAAACCAAAGCGGCGGAATGAGGGCCATCAAAATCATCACCGGATAGCCAAAAGGCAGTTGGGGGCTTTCGTCAAAATGGCGCAGGGTCTGATAAGGGCGTGCCGCGTAGGCATGGTGGTCGGAATGGCGCTGGAGCTGAAAAAGCATCAGATTGCTTACCAGATGGTTAGAATTCCAGGAATGCAGAGGATTGACCCGCTCGTATCGCCCGGGCGCAATTTCGCGCCGCCGAATGCCATAATGCTCAATGTAATTGACCGCCTCAAGCGAAGAAAAAGCCATCAGGCTTTGGGCAAAAAAGAAAGCGGGAAATATCCACCAGGCCACCTGCCCCGTGCCCAGATTCATAGCCAGGGTCAGGACACTCACAAAAGCCAATGGCCAGAAAATAAACTGGAGCATTTGGTTTTGCAAAGGGTTCCAAAGGGGAAGTTGCTGGCGGAGGAGGCGGGCTTTTTCTATGCGCCAGGCACTGCGCCAACTGCCCACCACCGTTTGCACCCAAAAAGCCGGAAAGCTTTGGTTCTTACGGCTGGTGGCCGGGTCTTGGGGCGTGGCCACATGGACATGGTGGCCTTTGTTATGCTCAATATAAAAATGCATATAACAGACCATCATCAGATTGAGCTTACTGTGGAAGCGGGCCAGCGGATTATTTTTGTGGCCCAGTTCATGGGCTACATTGATGCCCCCGCTCGTGAAGGTCATCAGACTGAGCAAAAGCCCGGCATATTCCAGCGTGCTCAGCGCGGTGCGGGGCAATACATAAGCCACCCAAAGCAAAAGCCCCAATTGGATATAGACCATAGAATAGACGATGACATCAAAGAAGCGATCTTCCGATACCTCCGCCACCTGGTCGCGGCTCAGGTTTTCGGGGTCGCGGCCAATGCATTCATCCAAAATGGGAATAAACACATAGGCAAACAAAAAGGCGGAGAAAGTCCAGAAACCACCCGCATAAAAACCTGCCACAATGAGGGAAGGCAGGATGTAAGAAGCCAGGAAACCAAGTTTTTTGCGCCAAGTCATTGCTTCAATCATTTAAGAGAATTGTATTTTTTTGCGATTTTATTAAATATTATTTTAAAAACCAAACTATTTTCATAAAAATAGTTTTTTCTGGATAATTTTTTTCCCTAAAGGGCAAGCCTAAGGCTTGTATAAAAATAGTTCAATAAAAAACATTAAAAATGCAAATCAAAAGACCTGCGCTAAACAATTACCCGGAAAAAAAAGCCTGGAGAAAGGCAATTTGGCTTTTAGCCTTTTAGTTTGAAAAATGAATTCTCGATATTTATTCTTTTAACCAAAAAACTGATTTACTCATGATGCACAACTTTTTGTTTGCCCAAATCCGCTTTTATGCTCTTCTAGCTGTATTAGTGCTTGGTTTTTCGGCCTGTGGCGATGATGACGGCGACGGCCCCAATACCACCATTATCAATGGTCTTAGCCTGGACGGCCGCTACATTCTGCTGAGCGCCACTTTTGAAACCGCCATTGATTTAGATGGTCCCGGCCCGGCTCCCGCTTCTACGGATGCTTCTTTAGTCTTGGCCAGTGGTTTGTTTGGTACCAGTACCTGCAATCCCAATACCATTGCCAATACCTTTGTCGAGTTTGCCACGGGCGGCAACCTGAACCTGGTCTGTGTGAATGCGACTAGCAACACGACCAAAATAGCCGGCTGGAGCTATAACAGCACCAATGGTTCTATCTTGCTGAGTGCGGTGGTAGTGCCTAATCCTAATTTTAACCCCAGCCAGCCCACAGGTGCCAATTGCCCCAGCCTGATCCAAAATTGCCCGACTATTTCTATCCCGGCCCTCGTGTTTGGCGATGTAAACCTGGAAGAAGTAGGCGGCGAAACCCGCCTGACGGTGGTGGTAGAGCTGCCTTATGATGCGGCCCTCAATACCGAAGCGACCACCTTAGTACTGGAAAAAGAATAAGCGAGCTACATTTACTGCATCGCGAAAGGCCCTTCTGTTACGACGGAAGGGTTTTTTTGTACACTTATTTTTTGAGGGCTTGCGCCAAATCCCCGCTTTTGGGTGTAATTTGGGCCAAAAATCTAAGGTTGTATGTATCTGGAAATTTTGGTGCGTTATGTGCATTTTGTGAGTGTATTCACGATTGTGGCCACTTTGTTTGCCGAGTGGGTCTTGCTCAAAAAGAAATGCGCCCCTCCGAAATCGCCCGCCTGGGCCGCATTGATGGTGTATATGGCCTGAGTGCCATCGCCCTGCTGGGGGCAGGATTTACCCTTTGGTTTGTGGTGGGCAAGCCCGCAGATTTTTATAGCTTCAACTGGATTTTTTGGCTCAAATTGGGACTTTTTACCCTCATTGGCTTATTGTCTGTCTATCCTACGGTTTTTTTTCTGAAAAATGGCAAAAAAAACCTGCCGGACACGCCGATTATGGTTCCGCGTCTGGTGCATCAGATGGTGCTTGCCGAACTCTTGATTTTATTGCTTTTGCCCCTGTTGGCTTCACTGATGGCAAGAGGGATTGGTTCTTTTTCTTAAGGGCCTCAGAGGCAGGAGACTATTTCACGAGCACGTAGCCCCTGGCTCAAAATCAAGCGCCATTGATTATTTATTCACTTTTTAACCGTTTATATGCAATACATCAATTGGATTGGGTATGGGGCCGCTTTTCTGACCACTTTTGCGTTTTTGCCGCAGGCCTTCAAAACCCTGCAAACCCGTAATACTAAAGGGATTTCTCTGCTCAGTTATTCGGCTTTGGTGCTGGGCACTATCGGCTGGTTTGTGTATGGGGTTTTGCTGGGGCAGTGGCCCATCATCCTGGCCAATGGGGTTACTTTTTGCTTTGTGTTTTCCATCTGGCTGATGAAGCTGCGGTATGGCTGAGATTTTGCCTATCCAGATCTGAGGATTTAACAATTTAATTTTATCATAATATGGAAAAAAATAAAATCCTGGTAACGGGTGGGCTGGGCTATATAGGCTCCCATACTACCCTGGCCCTGCAAGCGGCAGGCTATGAAGTGGTCATTGTGGACAATCTTTCCAATTCTCAGGCTGATATGCTGGACAGGATTGCGGCCATTAGCGGCATAAAGCCAGCATTGGCCCAGTTCGATTTGTGTGAGGAAGCCGCCCTGGACCAGTTTTTTGCCGAGCACGCCAATTTGGGCGGCATTATCCACTTTGCCGCTTTCAAGGCCGTGGGTGAATCGGTGGCACAGCCCCTGAATTATTACAAAAACAATCTCCTTTCCCTCATGCTGCTGCTTGAGAAGATGCAAAAATACGCCGTTCCATACCTGGTGTTTTCTTCGTCTTGCACTGTGTATGGCGAACCGGAAAGCTTGCCAGTAACTGAGGCAGCCCCGGTACAAAAAGCCACTTCGCCCTATGGCAATACCAAACAAATCAGTGAGGAAATCATCCAGGATGTCCTCAAGGCCCAGCCTGCGCTCCAGGCCATTGCCCTGCGCTATTTCAACCCGGTGGGGGCACATGAGTCAGGCCAAATCGGTGAACTGCCCCTGGGTGTGCCCAATAACCTCATGCCCTTTATCACCCAAACGGCCATTGGTCTGCGTTCGGAGCTGAAAGTCTTTGGCCACGACTATGATACACCCGATGGCACTTGCATCCGTGACTATATCCACGTGATGGACCTGGCCGAAGCCCACGTGATTGCCCTGCAAAGGCTGATGGAGAAGAAAAACCGGGCAAATTACGAGTTTTTTAACCTGGGCACTGGCCAGGGCTCTACGGTGCTGGAGGTCATTGCTTCTTTTGAGCGCACCTCGGGCCAAAAGCTCAATTATCAGTTAACTGAGCGTCGCCCAGGTGATGTGGTAAAAATTTATGCCGATACTGCCCTTGCCAACGAGGTGCTGGGATGGAAAGCCCGCCGAAACCTGGACGAAATGACCCGCTCGGCCTGGCAATGGGAGCAAAACTACCGGGGGCAATAGAAACAGGCATTCCTAACATTATTTTGCTTATTCGACATACAGCGTTTCCAGGCTAGGTTTTCGCCTTGTTAAGCAAAACTTAATAAGGAATTTCTTGAATATATCAAAATAGTTAAATTAATTATTAAAATTGTGCAACTTAGGCACTGGCCTTTTCGTTCAAGAGGTACCGAACAAACCATACCTAAAATATGAATTACGAAATCCAGATTTTTGCCAAAGACCGTAACAAGACCATCCGCTTCCAGGAAGGGGAAGGGCAAGTTTCCACCCTCAACAGCCTCCTGGCTTGGGAAGATTTTTATTATGCCATGAGCGCGGTGATTGATGAGCCTGCGGATAAGTTTCGGGAAAACAACACCCTGATTGCCCGCCTCAATGTGCCCACTATCAGCTTTGATGAAGTGGTAGAAATTATGTGTGAAGACCTCAGTCCTTCGCTCACCAAAGTATTGGTGCAGGAAGAATCGCTCTCTGTATTGGCTTAATTCTCTCGCGTTTGCGTTTTTCTCATAAAAAGCTGTCCCCTCAGGACGGCTTTTTTTGTTGGCCTGTGGGGCCATTTTTTGCTTTTCTGCCTTAACAAGTCATTGACAGCCCCACGGGGCCAGCGGTGCAACTATAGCAAAATTCCTAACGTCCTTAGCGAGGAGTGTATTTCCCTCCATATGAATCTATTAACATTTTAATTCTCCTGATACAATGAAAAAACAAACCTTACTCCTCCTGTTGGTCGGCTTGATGGCTTTGCCTTCTTCAGTGTGGGCACAAATGGGCAAAATTTGGTACACCGACCAAAACCTTTTTGTGAACCTGCCCGGCAATGGCATTGTCATTATTGACAACCGAGATGTGCTCCAGCCCCAAAAGCTGGGTTATGTGGATATCCCGGGCAACGTTGACCTGGCCGTGAATGGCAATTATCTGTATGCCAATAGCTTCCAGGATTTGCTCGTGTTGGACATTAGCAATCCGCAGTCGCCTCAGGAAATCGGCCGCCAGCCCAATGTTTTTACCCACCGCCGCAATCTGGGCAATGCCAATGTGCCTTCTATCGTCTGGACACCGGGCAATAACCCATTGGGGAGTATTTTGCAGGGCCTGGCCCTGGGCCGCCGCAACAGTCCGATTCAAATCGGCCCCAATGCTTCTACATTTGGTATTAACCCGACCATCAATTCTTTTAACCAGGCACCCCAGCGTTCTAACCCGGGCAATACCAGCAAAGGCGGTTCCATGGCTTGCTTTACCATTCATGGGGGCTATATGTATGCCATTGATTCGCAGGACTTGCTTGTGTTTTCTTTGGCCAATCCGGCCCAGCCCCAGGCAGTAGGCATCAAAACCCGGGTCAATACGGACATCGAGACCGTATTCGCCGACGGCACACGCCTGTATATAGGCTCTCAAACGGGAATGTATATTTATGACATTCGCAAGCCCGAGGCCCCTGCCCGGATTGGGCATTATCGCCATACCCGTAGTTGCGACCCGGTGGTGGTCAGCGGCAATTATGCCTTCGTAACGCTAAGGGCCGGTTCTGAATGTGGGGGCGGGCAAAACCTGCTCGAGGTCATCGACATCAGCGACCCAGCCCGGCCCCATCGGCTAAGCAGCTACGACATGAACCAACCCTACGGCCTGGGCATAGACGGCAATATGCTTTTTGTCTGTGAT
>JAAUUB010000126.1 GCA_012031215.1 Microscillaceae bacterium
TGTACCAAAATTTTGTATATTTGCCTACGCAATAAAACTTGTACAAGATGCAAAAAGTATATTTCCCTTATGGCATTAGCAATATTGAGCAACTCATTACACAAAAATATGTATTCGTAGATAAAACCAACTTTCTACCCGAGCTAGAGTATGAAAAGTTTAGCTATTTCCTCCGCCCGCGCAAGTTTGGTAAGAGTTTATTTTTGTCGGTGCTGGAGTATTACTACGATGTGAGTCAAAAAGATAAATTTGAAGCAATCTTCGGCAATACCTACATCGGCAAAAACCCCACGCCTTTGGCGAATAGCTTTCGTATCTTGAAGTTTGATTTTTCGGGGATAGATACAAGAACCCTAGAAGATATTGAAGAAAACTTTACTAATTCCGTCAAAGCGCAAGTAGAAGGATTTTTAGATGTATATGGCTTGTTTAGCCTCTCTGAGAGGGAAAGAATCCTTACTCAAAAAAATGCAGGAGATAATTTGAAACAACTCTTTCAGAAGTATAGAACAGAGAAACTAGCGATTTACATACTCATAGACGAATACGACCATTTTACGAATGAAATCCTAACACGCAGCCTGAAGGAATTTCGTGATGCAGTAGCCAAAAATGGCTATGTGCGGAAATTTTATGAAAATATCAAAATTGCCACCCAATCGGGCATTGTAGATAGATTTTTCATCACAGGTGTTTCGCCGATGACCCTCGATGGCTTCACGAGTGGCTTCAACATCGCCACCCAGCTTTCTCATCATTATCTATTCCACAATATGATGGGCTTTACCCACGAAGAAGTAGCCGCCCTTTTGGAACTGGTTTTGGTGGACAAAGACAACAAAGAAAAAGTGATGCAAGACCTACGGGACTGGTACAATGGCTATCAGTTCAGTTTGGGGGTAGAGGAAAAGATTTATAATGCCAATATGGTCTTGTATTTTTTGAAAGATTTTCAACCATTTCAAAAATACCCTCGGCAAATGCTGGATGGCAATATCCACCCCGATTATGGCAAATTGAAAGCGATGTTTGAGGTGGCAAATTATCAAAATAACTTGGAGGTCTTGCAAGAAATCTTAGAAAAAGGCGAACTGACCGACGACCCTATTTATCAATTCAATTTTGAATCTCCTTTTGGACGTACAGAGTTTGTCAATTTCTTGTACTATCTCGGCAATCTTACTTTCAAATCAGAGGGGGCGCATGGTGTGGGGGCGATTTACCAAATACCCAATTATGTGATTGCGGAATTGTATTGGAAATATTATGCCCACATTCTACAGAATCGCTTAGACTTTGCATTTGAAGAAGTCAATATCAAACAAATCATCTATGCTTTGCTTGATAGCAATGAAAAACCCTTTTTAGAGCTGATAGAACAAAGCCTCAAAGCACTCTCCAACCGAGATTTTCAACGCTTTGACGAGAAGCATATCAAAATGCTCATCATTGCTTATGCTACTATGGGCAATGCTTTTTATGTGCTTTCGGAGCGCGAAACTCAGCAAGGGGGTTATACTGATATAGAGTTATGGAAACGCCCCGGCAATACCAAGACTCATACAGAATACATCTTTGAGGTCAAATACATCAAAAAAGAGGAAGAAAATACCTTTGAGGCAGTAAAAGAGAAGGCACTCACCCAACTCAAAGGTTACTTGCAAGATAAAGTCTTGCTCGAGAAACCTTTACTGCGTGCCTTTGTACTAATTTTTGTGAAAGATAGCCTGTTTGTGGAGGAGCTAATTGCTTGATTCTGAAAAAGTGCCGTGTTTTGTCTGCACTTGTTTAAAAATTCGGGATATAAGATGAAATTGGGAATCATAGGCAAGTCCAATTCAAAGAACTGAGAAATTCCCAATGGCTAAAGTTGGCCAAATGATTACCCAAGTAATGCAAGCCTAGCCGGAGACCAATAGCCCCCCAAAGACAGCCCCTTGTAATTTTTTCAAAAAAAGACCTAGTTTTGTTCTAAACGAGCCAAACCTTCACCTAAAAACTGGATAAGAATGGAATACCGCATCGAACACGATACTATGGGCGAGGTGCAAGTCCCAGCCGACAAATACTGGGGGGCGCAAACCCAACGCTCACGCCAAAACTTTACGATTGGGGTGGGCATCAATCCCATGCCGGCGGAAATCATTGCCGCTTTTGCCATTTTGAAAAAAGCCGCCGCCCTGACCAATGCCGAACTGGGGGGGCTGGCCCCCGAAAAAGCCCAGGTGATTGCTCAGGTTTGTGATGAAATCCTGGCCGGACAACTGGCCGATGAGTTTCCGCTGGTGGTCTGGCAAACCGGTTCCGGCACCCAGTCAAACATGAATGTCAATGAAGTAGTGGCCAATCGTGCCCACGTGCTTTTGGGAGGCAGCCTGCAAGATGAGAAAAAGAAAATTCACCCGAATGACGATGTCAACAAATCGCAATCTTCCAATGACACCTTTCCTACCGCCATGCACATTGCCGCTTACCAAATGCTGGTGGCCCATACCTTGCCCCAGGTAGCCGTGCTTCGCCAAACGCTTCACCAAAAAGCGGAGGCTTTTCAGGAGGTGGTAAAAATAGGGCGGACCCATTTTATGGATGCCACCCCGCTCACCTTGGGGCAGGAGTTTTCGGGCTATGTGGCCCAGCTTGATTTTGGGATAAAAGCCCTGCATAACACCCTGGCCCATCTCTCCGAACTGGCCCTGGGAGGAACCGCCGTAGGCACCGGGCTCAATACGCCCGCCGGCTATGCCGAAAAAGTGGCCCAAAAAATTGCTGAGCTTACCGGGCATCCCTTCATAAGTGCCCAAAATAAATTTGAATCACTGGCCGCCCACGATGCCATTGTAGAAGCCTCGGGGGCCTTGAAGCAACTGGCTGTAAGTCTGATGAAGATTGCCAACGATATTCGGATGCTGAGCTCCGGGCCGCGCAGTGGGATTGGCGAAATCCTGATTCCAGAGAACGAGCCGGGTTCTTCCATCATGCCCGGCAAGGTAAACCCTACCCAGTGCGAAGCCATGACAATGGTGTGTTGCCAGGTAATTGGCAATGATGTAGCCATTACCTGCGGAGGGATGAATGGCCATTTTGAATTAAATGTTTTCAAACCCCTGATGATACAGAATCTCTTGCACTCCGCCCGTCTGCTGGGGGATGCCTGCGCTTCTTTTAATGCGCATTGCGCAGTGGGCATTGAGCCTAATTATGCGGCTATCCAAAAGCACCTCGAAAACTCGCTCATGCTCGTAACGGCCCTCAACCCGCACATTGGGTATGAAAATGCGGCCAAGATTGCCAAAAAAGCCCATAAAGAAAACAAAACCCTGCGCGAGGCGGCCATTGCGCTGGGCTTACTGACCAACGAGCAGTTTGACCAATGGGTAGTGCCCGAGGACATGGTGGGCAGTTTGAAAAAATCCTAGTGATGCGGGCAATGGTGGTTTATTTTTCGGTACGGGTTTTGAAAAGAACATAATATCAAATTGGCAAGACCTTTTGCGCCTGTACTGGGTAAACGGCTTGCGGTTTTGCCCTTGATAAAATGATGGTTGTATGTTGAATATTGAAAACTAACCTAAACATGAAATTTCAAAAATCCTTGCTCCTGCCCCTATTGCCTGTTTTCTTGATGGCCTTCTTGATGACCAGCCCTGCCGCCTTGGCCCAAAAAAGCCGCACCACAAAAGAAAAAACTGAAAAAGCGCCTAAGAAAGAAAAAAGCAAAGGCCGCGAAACCGCCAGCACTGATGAGGGCAAACTAAGCCGCGAGGAAGAAAAAGCCCTGAAAAATGAGCTTAAGGCCTTTCAAAAAGACCTGAAAGCTTTCAAAAAATTTAAGGACGATAAAGCCCGCACCGAAAGAGAACTTGCCGCCGTGGCCACCGAACTGGTGCGGGTAAAAGAACTGGAAGCCCAGTGTGCTAAAGAAGTGGAAGGCCTGCGGGACGAAATCGATGAGCTAAGGCGCAAGCTCGAAGAGTGTAATGGCTCCAAAACCGCCGGGTTTGGCATTCCGGGCAAAGGACAGTTTTTTGTGGTGCAGATTGGGGCTTTTCAGCAAAAAGACGTAAGCGTGAACAATGACAACCCCGATTTTCGCAAAGAAAATGCCGATGGATTTAACAAATACATATGGGAGTGTTCAACGACCTAAGCCAGGCCGACCAACTCCGGGCTTTCCTGTTGCAACTTGATTTTCGTCGCAATTCTGAATACCGGCCTTTTGTGGCCGCTTACAAAGATGGGCGTCGCATCACGATGGAAGAAGCCCTGGGGCCCGAAAAAGCCGAAGAGCGTCGTCGTATTGTTGGACAATAATTTTTTTATTAAATTTTTACCCCAATTCCCGGAGCAAAACCTTCGGGAATTTTTGTTTGCTACAAGTTTTAACACGATATTCGCCCGCAGACCCAAATTTAAGTAGTATGAGTCCATTTAAGCTTTCTTATTGCTTCACCACCGGGCTGGCCCTGATGTGGCTCTTGGCCAGTGCCCCACTTCTGCAGGCCCAGCTATCCAAAGAAGAAAAAAAACAACTCAAACAAGAGCTGAAAGAACTGGCCAAAAACCCGGAAAAATTTCAAACCTTCAAAGACGGCCTCCAGGCTAAAAAAGAGGAAGTGATGCGCCTAAATGGAGAAATTGACGACACCCAAAGTGCCCTCACCACTACCCAGCAGCAGATTACCGAAAAAGACCGCAAAATCAAAGAACTGGGCGATGAACTGGCCCGGCTCAAAGTAGAGAAGGAAGAAACCCAACAAGTGGTGCAAAACCAAACCAATCTTCAGGGCTTGGTCTATAAAGTCCAGGTGGAGGTAAATGAAGCTTCGCTCTACCAGGAAATCAGCCAGGAAACGGGCGAAAAGCGGCCTATTTTTACAGGTGAGCAAGATGAAGACGGCAGCAAAAAATATACGCTGGGCTATTTTAAAGACAAAGCCGAAGCCGATACTTTTTGCAAATATTTGCAATTGCTCCGCATCAAAGAAGCCAAAGTAGTGGCCTATCGCGATGGCAAAAAGGTCAATCCTTAATCCCAAATGCCTTTTTTATCTGGCCCGCAAGGGAAATAAACTCTCAGTCTATACAAAATAGCGTTTCTTATGCATTCCTTTTTTAGAGATATAAGTCTTGCCGGGCTAATTGCCAGCTGCCTGCTTTTTTCGCCTTTGTTGTCCGCCCAGAAAAGCCGGAGCAGCAAGACAAAAGAAACACCAGCGGCTACCAGTAGCACCGACCGCAAAGCTTTGATTGCCGAAATAAAGGCCTATCAGCGCAACCTGGAAGGCTACAAGGCTCTCAAAGAAGAAGACAAAGCCCAGACCCAAAAGGCCAACGAAGCCAAAAGCCGACTAAGCCGCCTCAAAGCCGACCTGGACCAGGCCACCCGCGAACTGGCCAAGAAAGACGATGCGATTGCTTTTTGCAAGAGCAACTGCGAAAAATTCGCGGCGAAATGGGCGAAGTCAATGCCACCCGGCAAGGGCGCGGCCAGCACGATTGTGCTTTTAGTGTCCAGATTGGGGCTTACGAAAACCGAGACCTGACCCAATACATGGATAAAAGCCCCAATTTCGCAGTTGAACAGGCCAACGGCCTCAAAAAATATACGCTAGGCTATTTTACCAACTATTGGGAAGCCAAATATTTCAGCCAATACCTTGACAACACTGGCGGGCAAACCTATGTGGTGGGCTATTACAAAGGCCAAAGAGTACCCGATTTGAAAGATATGACCCAGTGCACGTTTTGAAGCCGGAATAAAATCCTGTCCAAGTCTGGGTTTTTGGTAAATCCCCCTCAGGTTATCCAAAGCCTGAGGGGGAAAGTTATTTTTAGGCTTCGGCCTTGGCAAACACCTCCTGCATTTCAGCACGAATGCGTTTTTTATCTATTTTTCCTACACTTGTTTTCGGGATTTCGCTCACAAAGGCCACTCGGTCAGGCAGATACCATTTGGTAATATCGCCTTTTTCTATCCAGGGTTGCAAGAACTCCTTGATGGAGGCCACCGTAACCTTGCCTTCATAGCCTGGCTTGAGCACAATAAGGGCATTGGGCCGCTCGCCCCATTTGTCGTCGGGAAGCCCTACCACCGCCGCTTCGGCCACACCGGCCACGTGGCTCAGCAGATTTTCCAATTCCAGCGAAGAGACCCACTCACCTCCGGTCTTGATTACATCTTTGGCGCGGTCGGCAATGTGGATGTAGTTTTCGGGCGTGATGCTGGCAATATCGCCGGTGTGGAGCCAGCCCCCCCGCCAGAGTTCTTCGCTTTTTTCTGGCTCTTTGAAATAGCCCTGTGTGAGCCAGGGAGCCCGGGCCACAATCTCTCCAATGGCCTTGCCATCGTGGGGCAGGAAATTACCTTGCTCATCTATGATGCGCACATCCACAAAAGGCGCAATACTGCCTGCTTTGGTGCGGTAGTGGAGTTGCGTGGCCAGGTCGCCTTCGCGGTCGCGCTCTTTAAGGTAGGTAGCCGACATAATCGGGCAAGTCTCGGACATGCCATAGCCCGCGTAAATATCAATGCCCAGTTTGAGAGCAGCTTCACAAAGCGACTTGGTGAGGGCAGAACCTCCAATCAAAACTTTCCACTTGCTGAGGTCAATGTTTTGCACGGCTGGGCTGCTCACCAGCATTTGCAAAATAGTAGGCACACAGTGCGATAGAGTTACTTTTTCACTCACCAGGAGCTTTATCAGCATCGGGGGCTCATAACGCCGGGATAGACCTGCTTAATGTTGAGCAGCGTAGCCACAAAAGGCACCCCCCAGGCATGAACGTGAAACATAGGCGTGATGGGCATATACACGTCGTTGGAGCGAAGGCGGCCCTGGGTTTCGTAAGTACCGAGGAAGGTCGTAACCCCCAAAGTATGCAAAAATATCTGTCGGTGTGAAAAATAGACCCCTTTAGGATTGCCGGTGGTGCCGGTGGTGTAAAAAGTAGTGGCCCAGGTATTTTCGTCAAAATCAGGAAACGCATACTGGTCGTGGGCCTTTTCCAGCATCGTTTCGTATTCGCCGTCCAGGTGCAGCGAAGTTTGGGGAAGGCTCATATCCTGGCTCTTGTCATAGACGCGGTCAGTGATTAGGACTATTTTTTTAACCGTAGTCAGTTGGTCTTTGACCGCCTCCAGCAAAGGCAGAAAGTCTTCGTGAATCAGCACCACCTTGTCCTCGGCGTGATTCATCGTGTAGAGAATTTGGGCCGCCGAAAGCCGAACATTGATGGTGTGCAGAATGGCTCCCATCATCGGAATGGCAAAAAAGCACTCTAAATAGCGGTGACTGTCCCAATCAAAAACGGCTACGGTGTCGCCGGGCTGTACCCCCACCGAAGCCAGCACATTGGCCAGTTTGCGCACCCTTTGGTTAAGGCCAAAATAATTGTAGCGAAATAAGTCGCGGTACACAATTTCGTGCTCGGGCTCATATTTGGTGCTTTGCGCCAGAATTTCCTTGATAAGCAAAGGATAAGCATAGGCCGAGTCTGTGCGGGGGATAAGTCTTGTCTGAATCATAGATTTTTCAGTTAAAAAATAGGGGTTTGATGACTGAATTTACAGTTTTTTATTTGAAATGTCTAATTTAAGGCAAATAAAAAGAAAGCCAAAACTTGCGCAGAAATTTGGGCCAGCCAAAGAAATGCCGAACCCAAAAGGATGCCTTAAAATGAGGAAATACTGGGGGATATTAAGCGTTGGTAGCTTTCTCTGGCTTGTCTTCCAACTGGTCATACAAATTATGGATGCCCAAAATGAGTACCCCAAAAGCTACCGCCACCACAATAAAAAGGGTATTGAGCAAGCCCTCTACACTAAAAGAAAGCTTGATGAGAATGGTAGAAATGATAAAGCCCGAATTGCGAATCACCCGGCTAAACTGGTCGGTATGCAAAAAGGAAATCAAGAGCAGCAATACATCAGTTACAATCAGGACAGTGAAAAATTCATCAAAAAAGATTTTGTTGAAGTCGCTGATGCCTGCCTCCACTTGCTTGTCTATGAGAAAATTTTCATAAACCCAGTTGCCCAGGCTATAGGCGGCCAAGACCAAAAAAACGGGCACGAGCACCATGGCCAGAATATTTTTAAGCCGGATAAACCTTTGAGTGGCCAGGGGAAGCGACCCTGGCTCGGAAGGTGGGCCGCTGGCGGATTTATTGAAGCGATAAAAAGCAAAAATGAATAAGAATAAGAGCACAGTGGCAATCAAATCATAGGTGAAGAGCAAATCTTCTTTCACCCGAAACCAGTCTTCGGTAAATTCTACTTTTGAGAGGTCTTTAAAAATGCGCCGAATCACAATCAGGGTAATGATTTCGTACTGTTTGCCGATATAGATGGAGGTAGATTTGGGCAGATAATACACCAATAGATACACTTCATAAATCAGGATAAAAGAAAAGGGGGTGTAGATGGCAGCAATGGGATTTATGAGCAGGTCGGTTGGTCCTTTGAGGGAGACAAGGCCCGTATCTACCGCCAAAATCAGCAGCAGATGTGCAATAAAACTAATGACAGCAATATAGACGATAAACCTTTCGCTCTTCCGGCGGGTATTTTCAGAGAGCAAGAGCGCATAAAAAAAATCAAAATATCGCGTTGAGGAGTTACTTGTGGGCATGCTTAACATTGTTGAGTTACTTCCGAGATGATTACCTTCTGTGCGGTTTATTTGATGCCCTTTTTAAAAAAAAATAGAATTTTATGTGCCTTTATAAACCGCATTTTCTTTTCAGATGTTTTGCTTTTGTGCAGAATCGTGAATTTATAAATCCTTGGGCTTTTTCGTCTATGCAAAATCAGGCACTATATCCCTTACTCTGGCAAAGCTTATTCAGGCATGCCTTAAAAGGTGCGGATGGTCAAACCTTGGTGCCCAAACTTTACCAACATCCCGGAGAATTGACCCAGACCATTGAGGAAAGCTATGCTACGCTGGTGTATGTTCCTTTTGAAGAAGCCGGAATAGGCGGGGAAATTTTTCTTCCCTTGCTTGTGAGTGATTTTATCAAGTGTTTTTTAATTTTTGAACCCGCCGCCCGCCTGCTTTTTTTGAAGAGTATCACGACCGGGGTGGCGTAGAACACGCAGATTCGGCCTTGCTTTCGGTTACAGAAGTTGCGCAATTGCAGGCCTGTGTCTTTCCCAAGCTGGATGAAAAGGTAAAAGCGGCTTTTCGCTTTACCCTTTCGTATGCCTACCGGGCAGAAAAACCTTTTTTAAAAAAGAGGCTTTAAAATGACCACAAGGGGGCTTGGCAAGCTTTTCAACCTTGTAGGGCTTTGCTTCGTTTGATGGGCAAAAATGGGTGCATGAAAAAAACAGCTTCCGCTTCCCTCTCTTTGATTTACCCCAGGGCGCAGAAAATTGTATTCTACACCTGGCTGGCTTTGTGGGCCGTGCTTCTGCTTTTATTTTGGCAGGTTCCTGAGCTGTTTGACAAAGCCCACATATTGGCTTTTGTGGAGCATTTTTCTTCTCATTGCTTGTTTCTGGTCTATTTTCTTTTGTGTGTAGGCCGGGGGATTTTCCTTCTGCCCAGCACGCCCTTCATCCTGGCCGGAGCAGTCATTTTTGCTCAAAATCTTTGGCTTTTGTTTTTTCTTTCGCTTTTGGCCATTCTGATTTCGGCGGGGCTTATTTACAAATTTTCTGAGCATTTGGGGCTAAATACCTATTTCGAGCGTCATTATCCCCGCCAGATTTTATATATTCAGCAAAAAATCAATACCCCAATGGGTTTTTGGTTTTTGGTAGCTTGGTCTTTTTTCCCTCTTGTCCCCACCGATTTGATGTGTTATGTAGCGGGCACGGTGCGTATGCGCTTTGTCTACTTTTGGGGCGGGTCGGTTTGGGTGAAGCCCCTTTGGTTTGGTTAAGTATTTTTTGGGTCGCCCAGATAGGCCAGGAGTGGCTTGGCGCTTGAGGAAAGAGAAAGGGGAGGTGCCCTCTCTCCCCTTGCACTTATTTTTGGGAGGCCAGTTTTTGGGCTTCGCCAAAGAGTTGCAGTGCCTTTTGATAAACTTCATCTTCTTGGAGGGCCACCAGAAAATAGCCTTCCGCATCCCAAATGCCGCGAGCAATGAGGGCTTTCAGATGCAGACAAAGCAGGGTCTTAGATTGGGCAAAATCGGCCTCCGTATAAACAATCTTTTCTTGGTCGCCCATTTTTCTGATTTCGGCCAGCATTTCATTACTTACTTTGAAATTTTGCACAAAGCCCGTCAGCTTCATTTTGCTTAGGGTTTTGCGGTTTTCATTGGCATAGTTGAGGGCATATTCCCGCACCAAATTAAATTGATACAATTCATTGAGATAATGGTAGCCCAGGGTATCGAGGGGCACAAAATAGTCGGGTAGAATGCCACCCCCGCCATATACCGTGCGGCCATGCGTAGTTTTGTAGGATTTATTTTTATCCACCCGGACACTGTCTTGATAAAATAGCTCACCGTGAGTCAGGCGTTCTTCCATATCCCGGTCGTAGCTTTCGTAGGGTTTTTGAATAGAACGGCCGCTGGGGGTATAATAGCGCGAGATAGTCAGGCGCAGTTCTGAGCCATCAGACAGGTCAATGGGCATTTGAACGAGGCCTTTGCCAAAGGAGCGCCGACCCACAATGAGGGCGCGGTCGTGGTCTTGCAAGGCCCCGGCCACAATTTCAGATGCCGAAGCCGAGCCTTCATTGATAAGTACAATCAGAGGCCCCTTCTCAAAAAGCCCGCTAATTTTAGCCCGGTTTTCGGTGTCGAAGCGACTGCCTTTGCCATCGGTATAAACAATTTTGACATTGCCGGCCAAAAACTCATCGGCCATATCTACGGCCTTGTCCATGTAGCCGCCCGGGTTGTCGCGCAGGTCTAGCACCAGCCTTTTCATGCCCTTTTCGCGCAGAGATTGGAGCGCTTCTTTAAATTCGGTATAAGTGCTGGCATTAAATCGGCTCACCTTGATAAAGCCCGTTTGTTCGTCCATCATCAGGCTGGCATCAATGGAGTAGCTCGGAATCTTGTCGCGGGTGATTTCAAAACGAAGCAGTTTGGCTTGCCCTCTCCGCTTGATAGTCAGACTGACCTGGCTGCCTTTTTTGCCCCGGAGCCATTGATAAACCTTGTTATTATCAGGCTTGACGGAGGGGCCAGCCACCATTTCATCATTAACCTTGATGATTTTATCGCCTGAGCGCAGCCCTACCGCTTCGGAAGGGCCCCCGGAGATGGGAGCCACTACATAAATGGTATCTTTGAAAATATTAAACTCAATGCCAATGCCTTCAAAATCTCCCTCAAGCTGCATGTGGTATTTTTCTACCTCTCGCGCCGGGATATAGACCGTGTGTGGGTCCAGCTTTTCGAGCATTTTTTCAATAGAATAGTCAATGAGAGCTTCGGTATCCACCGAATCTACATAGTTTTGGTCAATGTGCATCAGAATGTCCCTAAATTTGGTGTAGCCTGTGGTGATAATTTTAAGGCGTTTGGCATTGCCAAACATGGTCGCCCCCAGCAAAATGCCTCCGGCAATGGAAAGCGTAATCAGGATAGGCAGGCGAATCTGGGACGGACGATTGCGGACGGGTTCTTTTTCTTTCACACCAATAGTATTTTGTCGGAGTCAATTAACAAAAATAAAGTCTTAAACTAAACTACACCAATGATTCTCAAATATCGTACAAGTTAGATAATTCTTAAAAGAGACAAAAAGTTTGCTGGCTGTGTCGGAAGCCTCGGAGTTTTTCAAACATTGACTTGTTTTTTTGGTGGTATTTTCTAAGTTTTTTCTTATCTTCAAGCTAGAAATAGCGAAATTACTTAAATTTGTAATATGAAGCATCTCAAAATAGAAGGCACGCGCCGTACCCCTACTATGGATTTTGACCCGGAACAAGGGTTGATTAAAATTACCGGGCGTTCTATTCCTGAAAATACCTGGAAGTTTTATCAGCCTTATTTAGACTGGGTAAAGACCTATTCCGAAAGCACTTCTAATACTTCCACCCGGCTTTTTATCAAGCTTGAATACTGCAATTCCAGCTCAAGCCGCTATTTGCTTGATATTTTGCTGGCTTTTGATGACCTGGCCGCCAATAGCCATCCGGTGTATTTTGAATGGCACTATGCCGACAATGACGAAGACATGTTTGAAATAGGGCAGGATTTGGCCAGTTTTCTGAAAAGACGCAGATACAAATGGTGGCCTATAAGCGGGAACACCCAATTTTTTAGCTCCACAACATTTCCTCCATATCTAGCTGACTTACCCTTGTTTAGCCATAGGTCATTTTTTTGTTTCGGGAGCCTTCTTGTGTTTTTGGCCGGCGCGCAAGGGGTCTGGGCGCAGTGGCCCAGCCTCAAAACCCAGACGCAAAAAGAGGAAGTGTGTTTTTTTGTCCAAAATCCAGCGGCTTGCCCTTTTCAATTACAGCTCAATATTGTCAACTTTCGGGCCTTGGCCCCGGCTTCTTTATGGGCCAAAGATTATCAGGGCATAATTCCGGCGCAGACCGATACTTTTGTGGTGCTTCGTATGCAGAAAGCACACCCCGATTCTTTGCTACGATACAGCTATGCGTTCACTCCCGGCGACCCAGCCCAAACCCAGCCCTGGCCCGATTTTCCCTATCAATTGCCCTATCCATCCGGGCTGCGTTATTTTGTCTTGCAAGGGTATAACGGGGCGTATTCGCACCGCCGTCAATTTGCCCTGGATTTTAAGATGCCTGAGGGCAGTGCCGTGGCTGCCGCCCGCGAAGGCGTAGTCATTTTTGTCAAGCAAGATTCCAACCAGGGAGGCAAGAACCCCAAATTTGCCAATGATGCCAATAAAATCATTATCCATCATCCTGATGGAACCTTTGCCGAATACTGGCATTTGCAGTTTCAGGGGAGCCTGGTGCGCGAGGGCGACCGAGTAAATGCCGGACAAATCATAGGACGGAGCGGTAACACGGGCTGGTCCACCACACCGCATTTGCATTTTGTGGTCAAAAGACCTGTGTATGGCAAACTAGTTTCCTGGCCGGTTAAGTTTCTGAATCGCAAAATGCGCTTATGCACTTTAAAACCCTGGCGCAAGTATCGCGCCGTTGAGCCTCGTTAAAGGTTCTTGCTTTCGGCAATCCATTTAAGGCCCTCATCCACCGAATTCAACAGTTTGATGGCAAAAGGGCTTTGCGCCTGGAGAGATTGCACTACAAAAGCGTTGTTCATCTGCTCAAAAAGGCTCTTAGACGTAACCAGACCTAAATACAGGTAGGGTGGGGCTATTTCCTTAAAAGAAGCAAACCACTGCGTTACCAGCCAGGCTCGTTCCTCAATCGTGATCTCGGCGGGATGGCGAAAATCAATGAGTAAATATTGTACAGGATGTTGCCGAAAATTTTCGGAAAGATGATGAAAAGCCAGTCTAAACTGCTTGAAATCAGGCTGTTGAATAAGGTATAGGCACATCAGTTGTTTTTCGGGATACCAATTGATGAGTGCGTATTGTTCCTGGAAAAGCGTTTCCATGTTGATGCTTAGTTGTTCTGGAAAGAATCACAAAAAAGCAACCAACTTCTCAGCCGGCGTGAAGATTCTCAAAAAATGATATGTATTTTAGCCTGTACTTTTAAAAATGCTCCAATAAAATGATGTTAAATACGCGCAATCTTACCTGGTTTTTCAGGCTTTCTGGCTTTTTGTGTTTGAGCCTGGGTGCCTGCCAAAATGATGATATTCCCGATGGTCCTCAGTTTGCCGGACCGCAAGACCGGGGGCTGGTGGCCAATGCCCTGATCACCGAAGCATCCGGCCTGGCCGTGAGTCGCAGCAATACCAGTTTGCTTTGGACACATAACGACAGTGGCGACCCGGCCCGCCTATTCTTGCTGACCAACACCGGAGAAGACCGGGGGATATATACCTCGAGAATGCCCAAAATCAGGATTGGGAAGACCTGACCCTGGCTACCCGCCAGGGAATCAATTATCTTCATATTGCGGATATAGGCGATAATGCCTCTAGTCGGCCCGAAATTCAGGTGTATCGCTTGGCTGAGCCCGATGTGAGTCAGGTCACTGCACCCCAAAGCCAAGCCATTGCCGCCGGGCAAATTGAAAAAATACGGCTGCAATACCCGGATGGACCCCGCGATGCGGAAACTTTGCTGGTCAATGCCAATGGGGATATATATATCCTCAGCAAAGAAGCCGGACAAGCCGGGCTTTATAGGGCGGCCTACCCGCAGTCTTTGACCAATGTCAATACTCTTGAGAAAATCGGCACCCTTAACCTAAGTGAAGTGGTAGGCGGAGATGCAGGCAATGGGATTCTATTAAAAACCTATACCCAAATTTTCTACTGGCCGCCGCCGGCTACGAACGTGGCAGATTTTGGCAGCCGAATCTTACAAACCACTCCTTTTGAGGTCAGCTATGTTCCCGAGCCACAAGGCGAAGCCCTGGCCTGGCTTCCGGGTGAAACCGGCTATTTCACCCTGAGCGAAGAATTGCTGGGCACGCCCGCCCGATTGTATTTTTACGGACAATTTTAGCATTTGAATAGGCTATTTTTGTGTTAACATATCCGCTTTACCCAGCAAAACCGGGATAATTTTTTTAACTTAGGCAAAAATTTTCTGTTTATGCATTATTATCATTCCATCACCGAAATTATTGGCAATACGCCATTGGTAAAGCTCAACCGGGTGGCCCGGGATGTGGCAGGTATAGTT
>JAAUUB010000127.1 GCA_012031215.1 Microscillaceae bacterium
TTCATTTTGGAAAGCCATTGTTTTCAACATTTCAGCAATTTTGTGAGAACCATCAACATTCAAAAAAATTCAGGAATTCTCATGAGTGTATTAGTAGATAACCATTCTAAGGTGATTGTGCAGGGCTTTACGGGTTCGGAAGGCACTTTTCACGCCGGGCAAATGATTGAATATGGCACCCAGGTTGTGGGCGGTGTTACGCCGGGTAAGGGCGACCAGATGCACCTTGACCGCCCGGTGTTTGATTCCGTGCACGCGGCTGTGGCCCAGACCGGAGCCAATGTTTCGGCCATTTTTGTGCCCCCACCTTTTGCTGCTGATGCCATCATGGAAGCGGCCGATGCGGGTATTGCGGTCATTATCTGTATCACCGAAGGTATTCCAACCAAAGATATGATATACGTAAAGGAATATCTGAAAGGAAGCAACAGCCGCCTGATTGGGCCTAACTGCCCCGGGGTAATTTCGCCGGGCAAAGCCAAAGTGGGCATTATGCCCGCATTTATCCATAACCCTGGCAAAATCGGGATTGTGTCTCGCTCTGGTACGCTTACCTATGAAGCCGTGGATCAAATCACAAAAGCAGGCCTTGGCCAATCTACCTGCATCGGCATTGGGGGCGACCCCATCATTGGCACCAGCACCCGCGAAGCGGTCGAGCTGTTGATGAACGACCCCGACACCGAAGGCATCATTATGATTGGCGAAATCGGCGGCAGTATGGAAGCCGAAGCCGCTTACTGGATTAAAGAAAATGGCCACAAGCCGGTGGTGGGCTTTATCGCGGGGCAAACCGCCCCCAAAGGCCGACGGATGGGACACGCCGGAGCCATCGTGGGTGGAAAAGATGATACCGCCGAAGCCAAAATGCAAATTATGGATGCCTGTGGGCTGAAAGTGGTAGAATCGCCTGCCGAATTAGGCGCGACAATGGTCAAAGCCCTGGGGCTCTAAAAGTGAAATAAGCACAGGGCCCTTTTTTGCTTTTATACAAAAAAAGCCTTCGTGAGATACGAAGGCTTCTTTTTTGAGATTTCGGACTTGTGCCCATGCTGGCTTAGTCGAGGATAAAAGGATAATCTGTTTGCACATAGACATCTTCAAAGGCCTCGCTTCCCTCGGGATAAGGCGAAGTTTCGGCAAATTCAACGGCTTCTTCTACCTGGGCTTTTATTTTTTCTTCAATGGCTTTGAGTTCTTCTTCGCTCAGCAGGCCCATTTCCAGGATAGTGCGCCGGACTTGCTCAATAGAATCCAGTGATTTGTAATGCTCTAACTCCTCTTTTGTACGGTACTTGGCGGGGTCTGACATGGAATGGCCCTTGTAGCGATAGGTTCTGAACTCCAGCAGAGAAGGCCCTTCCCCTTTTCTGGCCCGAGCGGCGGCCCGGCTCACGGCTTCGTGTACTGCTTCTACCCGCATGGCATCCACTGGCTCGGAGGGCATATCATAGGCTTCGCCCAGTGTGTAGAGTTCCGTAACATTGGAGGTGCGTTCTACTGAGGTGCCCATGGCATAGCCATTGTTCTCGATGACATAAATGACGGGGAGTTTCCAGGTCATCGCAATATTGAGTGCTTCGTGAAAGGCCCCTTGCCGCACGGCGCCATCCCCCATATAGCAGATGCATAGCTTGCCTGTTTTTTGATATTTTTCGGCAAAAGCCAGCCCGGCCCCCAGGGGTATCTGGCCCCCAACAATGCCATGCCCGCCAATGAAATTGTGCTCCTTGTCAAACATGTGCATAGAACCGCCCTTGCCTCTTGAAACGCCCGTGGCCTTGCCGAAGAGTTCGGCCATTACTTTGCCGGGCGGGGTGCCCAGGGCCAGGGGATGGCCATGGTCGCGATAAGCCGTTATCCATTTGTCGCCGGGCTGCAATGCCGTAACGGCCCCCGAGGTGCTGGCTTCCTGCCCAATGTAGAGATGGCAAAAGCCCCGGATTTTTTGCTTGAGATAAAGCTGGCCCGCTTTTTCTTCAAAGCGGCGTTGCAGAAGCATATTTTCAAACCAGTAGCGGTAGGTTTCCAGGGGATAGGTCGCCTGAGATTTGGTGCTATTCGCATGCGATTTTGTGGAGGTCTGGGTTTTAGCCATGGAGGTATTATTGTTTGTTATAGTTGAGTAAAATCCTTTTTTCAGGAAATTTTTTCCTAAACTAAACCAAGCAGGGCTAATTTACAAGCCATCAATTCCTTAAAGATAAAACCCCAGGCCCCAATCCGACAAAAATACGTCCTCCTTTCTTTGGCCTACCCGTTTTTTTTAGCTTTGCCCCCGGCTCAAAAATACCTTCCTCTACGCCCTTCATTTGGCAAAAGCAGGAGTGTTTGGGTCATTTTTTTAATAATTTGCCATCCAAACAAAAGAAGATATGCCAAATGTTCAAGCCGGGAAGGTACGCTTTCATACTGCGGTGGCCATTGTAGTGGCCAATATGATTGGGGCCGGAGTATTTACCAGTTTAGGATTTCAGATTTCGGGGGGAATCACCTCCATTTTTCCCCTGCTGATGCTTTGGTTGGTAGGCGGCATTATTGCCTTGTGTGGGGCCTTGAGCTACGGCGAACTGGCCGGGATGATGCCTCGCTCCGGGGGAGAATATCTTTATCTTTCGGAGATTTATCATCCGGCGGTGGGCTTTATGTCCGGCTTTGTCTCGGCAACAGTAGGTTTTGCGGCCCCGGTGGCGGCGGCGGCGGTAGCCCTGGGCAAATATGCCAGCAGTGTGTTCCCGGAGGCTAAAACTATTTTTGGCTCCAGCATACAGGCCGTCTTTCCAGACCCTTTTGCCATTTTGCTGGCATTGCTCGTGGTAGCTTTGCTCACCTATATCCATGCTACCGACTTGAAAGCAGGCAGTATTTTTCAAAATATCTCTACCAGTGTGAAAGTAGGGTTGATTCTGTTTTTTGTCTTATCGGGGCTGTTGCTCATTCCTTCGCCCCAGCCCATTCAGCTATTGCCCCAGGCCGGCGATACCCTTCAGCTTTTCAGTCCGGCCTTTGCGGTTTCCCTGATTTATGTTTCTTATGCCTATTCGGGCTGGAATGCTTCGGCTTATCTGGCCGGGGAGATAGAAAATCCCCAGCGCAATGTGCCCCGCTCTTTGCTGATAGGCACTTTGCTGGTGATGGTGGCCTATGTGCTGCTCAATTTTGTGTTTTTATACACTGTACCTACCGAAACCCTGAAAGGGCAGGTAGAAGTGGGTTATCTGGCCGCCGAGGCAATTTTTGGCTCCACCCTGGGCCGGGTGATGGGGCTTATGATTGCGCTGTTGCTGGTCTCTTCTATCAGTTCTATGATTTTTGCCGGCCCGCGGGTGGCCCAGGCAATGGGCGAAGACTTGCCGCTTTTGCGCCTGCTTGGCACAAAGAGTGCCAAAGGGCTGCCCGTCCGGGCTATTTTGGCACAAACCACCATCACCACATTGCTCATTCTCTCCGCCTCTTTTGATGCCATTATCCGGTATGTGGGCTTTACCCTGAGCCTCTTTACTTTTTTGACGGTGCTGGGGGTGTTTGTGCTGCGGTTTACCCGGCCGGATGCGCCCCGTCCTTATCGGGCTTGGGGCTATCCGCTGACCCCGCTCATTTTTTTATCATTGACCCTCTGGACCCTGGCTTTTCTCATCATTGGCCAGCGACAGGAGTCGCTTTGGGGCTTGGGCACGGTATTGCTGGGCCTGTTGGTTTTTGGCCTGGACCGGCTCTTGATGCGCCGCGCCGGATAGCTTCCTCAGAAAATCGGGGCTTTTGGTAAAGACTTTTTTTTCGGAAATTTTGGCTTACAAACTACGCTGATAATAGTTTGTATCTTTAATTCTTATGTCTTTTATCCAATATTTTTGATAAAGATGAAAAAGCAAATTTTTTTATGGACTTTACTCGGCCTGGGCCTTTCTTCTTTGCTCAGTCTGCAGGTGCTCATATTGCTGCGCCTGAACCCATCAAAAGTGATGGAGACAAAGGCGGTGGACCCTCCTGCTTCGGTGGAGCCTGTCGCGCTGGATTTTGCCGATAATCCTGGGCTTGGCCTGCGCACCCAAAATTTGCTGCCCCTGCTTTTTCCCGGATTGGGCGGCGGGCAGAAAGCAACCCCGCTCGAAAACAAAAATATCCTGGTGCTGCACCTGGACCAACCCATTTTGGAACAAGTGATTGACAACCCCCTGGCCGAGTGGATGGAAACGCCCTGGCTGGGGCAGGTGGGCGGAATGGGCTTGATGGCCCTGCTCGAAACCCTTGCTACGGCCAAAGATGACCCTAAAATCAATGGCCTCTTGCTTCATTTTGGGGGGATGTCGGCTGGATTTGCAAGCCTGGAAGAAATTCGGCAGGCCCTACTCGAGTTTAAAGCCTCGGGCAAATTTATTTATGCCTACGGCGAATACTACAACGAGGCGGACTATTTTCTGGCTTCGGTAGCCGAAAAAATTTTCCTCAATCCGGTGGGAACCCTCGAGTGGAATGGCCTGGTGAGTGAATATGTTTTCTTGAAAGGCATGATGGATAAATTTGGGCTGAAAGCCGAAGTGTTTAAGGTAGGCGAATATAAAAGTGCCGTTGAACCCTTTTTGCAGGAAGAAATGAGTCCGGCCAGCCGGGCCCAAACCGACACCTTGTTGCAAAATATTTTTTCACACTTGCTGGAAAAAATCAGCCAGTCGCGCCAGTTAGATGCCAACGAATTGCGCCAAATTGCCGACGAATACCTCATTCGCAGCCCCGAAGATGCCCTCAAATACGACCTTATTACCGACATTGCCTATTTTGATCAGGTAGAAGCCGCACTGGCAGAAAAACTAAAGCTGGAAAAAAACGAGAAATATTCGCAGGTGAGCCTTGGGCGTTACCAAAAGCTCAATCCACCGCTCAAAAATAAACCCAAAGGCCCGCAGATTGCCGTCATGGTGGCCCAGGGCGAAATCGGGGGCGGCGGCGGAGAGTATCCCAATCAGATTGCTGCCGAAACATTTGTCAAAAACTTGCGGGAACTACGTCAGGACCCCGAAATTAAGGCCATTGTCTTGCGCATCAATTCGCCGGGTGGCAGTGCCCTGGCTTCGGATGTGATGTGGCGCGAAATTCAGCTTACCACCAAAGTAAAACCCGTGGTGGCTTCTATGTCGGATGTAGCCGCTTCGGGGGGCTATTACCTGGCTATGGCCTGCAACAAAATCGTGGCGCATCCTACCACCATCACTGGCTCTATTGGCATTTTTGGTCTTTTGTTTAATACCGAAGACCTGATGGAGCAAAAACTGGGCATCACCACTGACCGGGTCAAAACCAGCCCTTATGCCGACATTGGCTCGCCCAGCCGCCCCTTTACCGAAGAAGAAAGGGAAATTATCCAGGCCTCGGTCGAGAATGGCTACCGGGTTTTCACCCGTAAAGCCGCCCAGGGGCGCAAGATGCCCGTTGAAAAGCTGAAAGCCCTTGCCGAAGGCCGGGTGTGGTCAGGCAGACTCGCCCGCCAAAATGCACTGGTAGATACCCTGGGAGGCCTGCAGGTAGCACTCCAGGAAGCCGCCGCCCTGGCCAAAATTCAGGATTATGAATGGGTACTCCGGCCGGAGCAAGAAAACTTTTTCAAAAAACTTTTTCAAGGTGCAGATTCGCAGGTTTTGGCCGAAACCTTACTTCAAATACGCCTTCCCCAAAGCTATTGGTGGCTGTTGCGCTACGTTCAAAAGCCCGGCGACCGCCTGTTTGCCCGCCTGCCTTATGATTTACGCTTTCGTTGAGAAAGGCGAGCTCCCAATTTAAGAATAAACATCTCTCAATGGGAGATTTTTTGTTTTGATTAGCGTAAGATACTCTGATTATCAGCCATTTGGCTTTGTGGTATTAGATTTTCTATATACAGAAAAAAACTAACACGCACAGAAAGCAGACAAAAATGGAAAAGAATCTTACACAAAACTCTTTCAATGTAGAAAAAGTAGAAGCGCATGTAAGCCGCTTTCAGGAAATGCTCTATGAATTCATCAAAGGGCTATCGGCTTTGCGTCGCGAGCAAAACTACTTCAATGAAGAACTTTACGGCACGGACGGCTCAGATTCGTTTTAAGCCCGGCCTTTCAAAAAAAAACCTTCGGAAAATGCAGCCCTTTTTCCGAAGGTTTTTTTCATTTCTTCTCTTCTTCTCTTCTTGAAGGTTCTTTCCCCATTGCCCATTTTCCCGGCCTATTTGTCGGCCTTATCTACCCGGATTCGGTTTTCCCGATTGCTCACTTCCCAGGCCGTATAAAACACCAGCCGGGCTATTTTCTCCAATTTTGGAAAATGAATTTTCTCGACGGTGTCGGTGGGCTGGTGGTAATCGGGATGCGTGCCATTGAAGTAAAAGATAATCGGAATATCATTTTTGGCAAAATTGTAGTGGTCGGAGCGATAATAAAAGCGATTAGGGTCATTTTCGTCATTGTATTTATAATCCAGTTTGAGGCCTACGGTTTCCCGATTGGCCGCCTCACTCAGTTGGTGCAGCTCTGTAGAGAGTTTATCAGAGCCAATGAGATACACATAATTGGGTTCATTGATTTCAATATAATCTCCCCCGATGCGGCCTACCATGTCAATGTTGAGATTGGCCACCGTGTTCTGCAGTGGAAAGACCGGGTCAAAGTCGGCATAATACTGTGAACCATACAAGCCCAATTCTTCGCCGGCTACGGTCATGAATAATATGCTGCGCCGGGGGCCTTTCCCGGCCGCTTTGGCTTGGGCAAAGGCCTGGGCAATTTCCAGGACCGATACCGTTCCTGAGCCGTCATCATCGGCCCCGTTGTTGATTTCTTCGCCCCGCTTGCCGATATGGTCATAGTGGGCGGTAATGACCAGCACTTCGTCTTTCTTATCCGTGCCTTCTAAAAAGCCCAGTACATTTTCCGAGCTAAACTCAATTTTTTCCGTCATAGTGGCTTGGAGCGCAATGCTTTTACCTTTCAGGCTTCCGGCAGGGGCTTTCAAAATATCGGGTACTTCTTTGCCAAAAATGGTTTTAGCCAGGGCGGGCGAGATATAAAAGACCACCGTTTCGGGGCGGCGGGGATTACTCAGGCCCCGGTAGCCTCTTTTGAGGTAATAGGCATTGTATTCTACGGCTTCCTTGAATGCTTCTTTGGTTTCGCCTTTGAGCACAAAAATGGCCCGGGCACCTTGTTCGCGGGCTGCGGCAGCCGCTTTGCGCAATTCTTCCGGCTCTGTTTCGCGGAGCACAAGTCCTTTTCCTTTCAGGGACAAAGAGGCCAGTTCTGCGGGCGTTCCGGCTCCTCCATATTCAATGCCCAGGGAAAACTCACTGGAAGCATTAGAATTACCAATGGCATATAAATCTTCCATAAAAATGAATTTTTGCTTACCTACTTTGACATAGACCTCTTTCCAAGAGCGACTTACCATCTCAAAGGTTTGAAAATACTGCCTGCCCTCGGGGGTTTTGACGGGTGCCTGTAAGCCAATGGTTTGGAAGTGTTCGGCGATGTAGCGGGCGGCTTTTTTTCTGCCCTACTGAGCCAGTGTAGCGTCCTTCCATGCTGTCGGCGGCAATGATGTGCAAATGCCGGGAAAGGTCTTCCTGCGTGATGGTAGCCGCATAAGGATGCGCGGGCGCAATCACCAGGGAGGCATTCTGGGCAAGAGAAGTTCCCAGCCCCAGACTTAGCAAGAAGCACGTGAGCAAAGCTCCGCGCGTAGATTGATTAAACATCTGCATTATTGGGAGTATTAAATTTGATTATGGATTTATAAAACATGAGTTGCAATTAATCGGAAAATACGCTTCTTTACAAAATCTCCGCCGAAAAAAGCCATTATAAATCAATGATTTTATCTTCCATTTCAAGTTTGGTCTCAATCACCTTCCAGCGAGCCACCCCCAGGTATTTCCAATGCCGGCCATCATTATACACCATCAGTTGAATTTTGAGGATTTTTGCTTCGCTGATGAGGTCAAGAAAGACATCCCCGAGTTCGCGACCTTTCAGCCGGCGCAGGCGGCGATAATGTGCTTCCTGCCTTATCGCCTGGCTGAGGTCTATATCATTTTCCAGGGCAAAGGCGCGTATTTGGGCAAAGCTATTGGCTTCGTAAGACAAGAGGAGTGGGGTAGTAGATTGAGCCCCTTTAGTAAAAAAAAGCGCCGTAGCCGGAAATAGCTCCAGCAATTCGTTGATGGCCCGCTGGTCGGCCCAGTAGGGTTTCATCTTGCCAAACTGATTTTTTTGCAAGGCCTTTCCATAATATTGGCCCAATGCCTCGGGGCCCAAAGGCGTATCATCTACACAAGAAAGCAGCCCAAAAAGCCCGCCCCAAAGCAAGGCTCGAGGGAAAAACCGGCCAGGCCGAAAAAATCCGGGAAAAATCCCCGAATGGGTTTGCATACGTTTATCTTCCACAGATATTTTTATAATTACAGTATTGGCAATAGCTTTCGTCCTCGGTTTGCTCAAAAGCCTGCGCGGGGTCCAGCATATTCTCAATGATACGCCCCAGGTATTTATCCGAAACCTTTACAAAGTCGGTGTTGTCAGTGGGCAGCAGGCTTTCCTGGGCCGAAGGGGGTTGAATCTCGAGCCAGCCATCATCCAGATTGCGCATACTATAAATGCCCGCTTCAATCGTTTCGTGGGCCTCAATGGCCTGGCTACCCGTTTCTATCTTGCCCTGGGCCAGGAGTTGACGTACCGCAATGAGCTTATAGAGCCAAAGCTGGCGCACATTTTTTTGTTTGGGGTCGCGCACCAGGAGCTCAAGGTCCTGATTTTTCACTTTCAAATCTTCTTTTTTGACTTGCCCGCTTTTGTAGTCAATGATGCGCACCTTTCCCGGTATCCGGTCTATTCGGTCCACCACCCCTTTGAGCCGGAGGGGAAGGGATTCCTGGGCCAGGGCAATGAGCCATTGGGCGGCAAATTCGGGCCGGGTACGGGCTTTTTCTTCCTGGCTCACATCTTGGTTCTCGAGGCGCAATATCTCAAAAGGGGCTTGGCGGGCCTGGCATTCGGCTATCTGCTGGTGCAAAAACTGCCGCACCTGCTGCGCAACTACCTGCTGCACGATAAAATTCTGCCCAGTGAGCATATAATGCACGTATCGTTCAAGCTGAAATTTGTTGGCTACCCGGCTATCTACCTGGGGGATTATTTTTTTCAGGTCTTCGGCTTGCACAAAAGGACTGGCCTGGGTCAGGTCATTAAAAATTTCTTCCAGGACCTCGTGCACCAGCACCCCTTGCTTGTCGGCCCCCAGCCGTTCCTCTACGGCTGCGGATTGACCAATTTGGGCAATCTCCCGAAAATAAAACTGCAAAGAACAGTGGATAAAGCTGTTGATATGACTAGGAGAGAGGCCTTCTTGCAGCAGGGCTCGGATTTGCTGCTGGTGCGCTTCGGTTTTTTGGTAGGCTATGCCGGGAGAAGTGGGCGTTGCTACGGTCTTCATCCGGGCGGGGATTTCCCGAAAGCGGATTTTAGGGTTGTAGCGCCGTAAATCATTTTCAATTTGCAAAATAAAGCGGCTTTTTTCTTTTGCTCCGTAGGTATCCGAGGGCGCAACATAGACCAGGGTCAGGCTTTTGGCCCTTTGCAAAAGGCGATAAAAATGGTAACTCACCACGGCATCCTGCTCGGCATAGGTAGGCAGTTCGTAGGCCTTGGCAATGTCGAGCGGAATGAAAGAATGTACTCTTTTGCTGCGGGGCAACACCGTTTCATTCACCGAAAGCATGATGACGTGGTCAAAGTCAAGGTTTCGGGTTTCATTGATGCCCATCAGTTCTAAGGCCGACTGACGGTCGCGGTCAAAATCAAAGCGGGCTTCGCGCAAAGCTTGATAGAGAAAAATTCGAAATGTACGCAGGTCAATACGGGGCCCTTTTTGAGCGGCAAAACCGCGCAATTGTTGCAAGACCTTGCGGAATTCGCCAAAATAAGCCGCCTCGAGGTAGTTTTCCTCCTGATAGAGCAGCTCGGTGATTTTTTCCAGTCCTTCAATGGCTTCAAAGGTATTTTGCCAATGACGGAATAATTGCGAAAATAAAGGCTGCCACCGGGGCAGTATTTCCTGATAATACTCCTCCAGGCTGGTATCTTCGGCCCTTTGTGCCTTTAGCTCCTCGTGCTCTAGGATGTTGGGAATTTCCTCGGGCAAAAGAAAAATAAGGTTATAACGGTTAATGGCATAGACAAGCATCAGCAAGAGGCTTCGGTTTTCGTCTTCGCTCGGGTGCGGGCTGAGCCGCTTTTCGTATTGGCGCAAAAAGGGGTGGCTGAGCAGTTTGACAACGGTGCGATGGCTGAGGCGATGCTGTTGCAGTTCGCGGTCATACAAAAGCATTTGTTGCTGTTCAAATAAAATATCAATGAGGGTAAAGAGGGCCGAATCGCGCAAAGAAAGCCCAATACAGACATTTAGGCCCTCAAACTGTGGGTCGAGCGAATGTAAAACGGGCAAAAGCAGGGTCTCATCGGCCAGCACCAGGGCTGTGGGGGGGAGCGGGGCCTCAAGCGGATGGGGGCAAAGCCGGCGCAGCAATTGATTGGCTACCTTGCCCTGCATACTGGCATTGGCCGTCCGAATGACCAGAATTTCTTTTTCACTTTCGGCCAGGTCATTGCTTTGAAATTTCCAGTTGGTGCCCACCCATTTTTTTTCGTAGCGCCGCAAAAACTGCCCGGCCTTGTTTTCCGTGCCTTCTTGCATATAGTAGCGGTCGGCATCCCAGATGATTTCGGCCTTTTGGGCATCGAGCAGGGTTTTGAACATTTTTTCTTCGGCCTTGCTGAGGGCATTGAAGCCCAAAAGGATAAAAAACTGGTAATTGGGATGCTGTACCAGTTTTTGGGTAGCGTTTTCGGCCAGAAAGCGGTAAGCCCCTCCGGCATACATTTGGTTTTTGGCCAGCAGCCGGGTCTTAAATTCGTGATACACCGGGCTGAGATTTTCCCAGAGCTGAAAATATTCCCGAATTTTCGGGCTCATTTCCGAGGCTTCTATGTTCCAGCGTTCCAGGTTCTTGATGTCGCTCAGGTTTTGAAAAAGCGTGGGGGCCTCTACCAGGTTTCGGTCCAGGGTATCAAAATCGCGCAATAAGAGATGCCCCCAGCCCGTAAAAAGCTCCAGGCGAAGCTTGGGGTCTCTATCTCGAAACACCTCATAAAGTTCTAGTAATAAAAGTACGGAGCTAGGGCGTTCAAACCCGGCGGTTTGCCAGATAAAGTCCTCAATAGGAATGATGGCGGGCAAAACGGGCGCATTTTGTTTTTCCAAATGGGTCTGAAGCACCAAGCCACTGCGCCGGGTGGGCAATATCACCAGGGCTTCGGCCAGCGAATCAGTATAGTGGCGAAGAAGGTGCTCCGCACATAAATCCAGAAAAGATTGCATATTTTTACCTTTGAGAATTACTTGGCCGCTTTTTAGCCCCGATGAGGAGGGCGTTAGCAATCAAATTGTGTGTTGATAAATCCCGGCTTTTGCCAAAGCAAGCCTAAAGTAGGCAATAATCCCCAAAAAAAAACAAAACCCGAGGAATGGAATCCCCCAAAAAACTGCTTCGCCTGGGCGACAAATTGCTTGACCTGCGCCGTCCTCGCCTGATGGGCATTTTGAATCTCACCCCGGATTCATTTTATGATGGTGGTCGCTATTATCAGGAGGAGGTAATTTTATCAGCCGTAGCGCGTATGTGGGCCGAGGGGGCCGATGTGATTGATGTGGGGGGCTATTCCACCCGGCCCGGGGCAGCGGAGGTGCCTTTGGAAGAAGAATTGCACCGGGTATTGCCCGTCATTCGCCTTATCAAACATCACTTTCCCGAAATAGCCCTTGCCATTGATACTTTCCGCAGTGAAGTGGCCCGGCAAGCCGTAGCGGCCGGGGCAGTGTTCGTCAATGATGTGAGCGGGGGCCAGGCCGACCCGGAAATGTTTGCCACCGTAGCGGCACTGCAAGTGCCTTATGTGCTGATGCACATGCGCGGCACGCCCCAAACAATGGCACAAGCAACGCACTACCAAGATTTTATGTCCGAAATTTGTCGTTACTTTGGCAAAAGGGTATATCAATTGCAGGAACTTGGCGTAAAGGATATTGTCCTGGATGTGGGCTTTGGCTTTGCCAAAAATCTGAAACAAAATTACTACCTCCTGCGGCACTTGCACGTTTTTGAAGAACTGGGTTTGCCATTATTAGTGGGCGTTTCGCGTAAATCTATGATTTATAAGGTGTTGGAAAGCAGTCCAGGGGAAGCCCTCAATGGCACCACCGCCCTGCACATGCTGGCTTTGCAAAAGGGAGCCGCCTGGCTTAGGGTACACGATGTAAAAGCGGCCGCCGAAGCCATCCAGCTCTGGACTTTGTATGCCAACACACAACAAACAGATGTAAATAACTAGGCCGATAAATTGATGACAATTTTACTTTTCCAGGTTGGGTTTTTAGAAATTAGCTGGGTAGATATTGCCGATATTTTGCTGGTTTCTCTGCTAATTTATCAAGTCTATCAATTAGTGAAAGGCAGTGTGGCCGTACGCATTTTGCTGGGTGGGTTGTCCATTCTGATGCTATGGCTGGTGGTGCGGGCTTTGCACATGGAACTGCTCAGCACCATCCTGGGGCAGTTTATTGGAGTAGGGGTCATCGCCGCCCTTATTCTTTTTCAGCAAGAAATCCGCAAGTTTCTCCTTGTGCTGGGCAAGGCCAATTATCTCAACAACAGCCGGTTCTGGCAAGGCCTTTGGGGCGGCAGCGCAGTCAAAAGCCAGGTAGATGCCGATGTTTTTGTAGAAGCGGCCCGCGAAATGGCGGCTTCTCTTACCGGGGCCTTGATTGTTTTTACCAAAAGTTCAGAGCTAAAATTTTATGCCGATTCGGGCGATGCCATTGATGCCCTGGCTTCAAAAAGGCTTATCATTTCCATTTTTAATAAATACAGCCCGATGCACGACGGAGCCATGATTATTGGCCGGGAAGGACGAATCAAAGCAGCCCGTTGTATTTTGCCCGTTTCCGAAAACGATGAAATTCCGGCTTCGCTTGGTCTGCGCCACCGGGCGGCCATTGGCGTTACGGAGGTTACCGACGCGGTGGTGGTGGTGGTATCCGAGGAAACCGGGCATATCTCAATTGTCAAGAATGGTGAAATATTCCGCAATCTTTCCCCTCCCAAGCTCAAAGAAAAGCTGAGTTTTTTCCTGACCCTCAAAGAAGACCGAGCCGAAGAAGATACCTTAGACCCCCTTGCCGAAGGGCTCACCCGCCCCAATCTGTCATAGAAGAGAAGAGGGCAAGTTTTTGAAATTTTTTTTGCTATTTCGTCTATGAAAATATTAAGCTCAATAAAATTATCACCATTGAGGCCAACAAAAGGCAAAGCAAACCTTGCATCCGGGGCATGCGCATTGCCGTAGAAGATGTGCTCAACTGGCTCAATGCGGGCCTAAGCCCCGACCAGATTATTCGTAATTTTCCTGAGCTAAACAAACGCGACATCAGCGCCTGTATCCAATTTGCCCAAGATGAGGAGCAAAAAAATACGCAATACAAAGTATGAAGATATTGCTAGACCAAAACATCTCTTACCACGCCATAAAAAAACTCGCCACTTGCTACGAAGAAGTTGCCCAGGTAGGCCGGCTGGGGATGGCCCAAACTGATGATGCGATGATTTGGCAATATGCCCGTACCCACGGCTATGTCCTGGTTACTTTTGATGCCTATTTCAAAGAACGCAATATCCTGTCGGGGCATCCCATCAAGATTATTTTGCTTCGCTTTGAAAACGCCTCCCCAGATTTTGTCATCAAAACACTCAAAAGCCAGGCAAGCATTATCCAGGATTTTTTTACCAATGAAAACCTGGCCTGCCTCGAGCTTCACGAGTGAAGCCTGCTTGAGCAAAACAATCCGGCCTCGATTTTTGTAGTATTTTTGTTTGAAAAAGCAAATTCTTTGAAATTCTCAAACTTGGAACAATACCGCCGTCTGCCTTTTTGGAAAAAGATTTTTGTGAATGATCGCTACGTTTTGCTTGCCATCCTTCTCAATATCGTGATTCTGTTTTTGCTTTCTTTTGACGAATTTGGGCCAAACCTTCTTTTTTTAGAAAACATTGACAATGCCCTGACCATTTTTTTTCTGGTCGAGATGCTCATGAAGGTCAATATATTGGGCTGGAGGGGCTACATTCAATCGGGCTGGAATCGGCTCGATTTCGTGATTGTTTTGCTCACTACGCCTTCCATCTTGTTAATGTTGCTCGATGTGCCCGATTTTACGCTCCTGGTTGTGTTCCGGGCCTTGAGGGTGGCCAAATTCTTCAGGTTTCTGAAATTTGTCCCTAACCTTGAAGAAATTATGAGCGGCTTGGGGCGGGCCTTGAAAGCTTCTGTCTTTGTTTTGATGGCCTTTTTTCTTTATAATATCATCATTTCCCTTTTTACCTGCTACATTTTTAAGGAATACTCACCTGAGTATTTTGGCAATGCCCTGATTTCCTGTTATTCTATCTTTAAAATGTTTACCCTCGAGGGCTGGTATGAAATCCCTAGAAACGTACTGCCGCGAAATGGCTCTGTGCAAATGGAATTTTTTTACCAAGTTTTATTTTATCTTCATTGTGGTTACGGGGGGCATATTCGGGCTCTCGATTGTCAACGCTAT
>JAAUUB010000128.1 GCA_012031215.1 Microscillaceae bacterium
ATTGCCAAAGCCCAGGTCCAGCCCGCCCAGTTTTTCAAATACGGCCTGCGAAATGTTTTTTTCCAGGAGGTTTATTTGCTCTTCTTCCGCCGCCAGGTCCAGGTTGCGCTGGAGGCGTTCTTCGGGCGAGAGCTGATAAAGCTGGGCCAGTCGATTGCGTTGGACCTGCCAATTTTCGTACTGGTCAATCAAAATACTATCGCCGGAAGCCAGCACAGCCGTCTGAATCTTCTTCTGGGTGTTGAAGAGGGTGCCTTTTGTGGCGAGTAAAAAATCGTAAAGATTCGCTTGGTTTTCGGGCAGTATTTCCCGGCTTTCGCGCACAAAAAAAGTATATACTTGTAAAAAGCCTTGCAAGACCTTGGCATTAAAGTATTCTTTTTCTTTTTGCGACATTGCCGGATAGTTTCTAGCCAATTGATGGAAAAGTGACTCTTTTGCCTTTTGCAAGTATAATTGCCCTTTTTCCATTTCCTGATTTGACGTGCTCATCCAACTCAAATTAGAAAAGGCCCTTTGTGTAACTTCATGGTAAGGCCCCAGGTATTGTTCACTCAATCGGGCACAGCTATCCAGGTAAATCCGTGCTTTTTCAGTCTGGCCCTGATTTTGGTAAAATACGCCTGCATTTAACATATTCACTATAAATGTGCGGTTTTTTTCTGTGGTGTTTTGGTAGGTTTTCTGTAATCCAAGCAGATGATAAAACTCGGCTTTTTCCTCTTCGCCCAGTTTCCCATAAATTTTGGCCAGTCCCCCAATGGCGCGGGCATATTCCAGGTTGTCTTCACCGATGATTTTTTTGATTATTTCTGTGGCGGTCTGAAAGAGCTCGAGGGCCTGGGCATAAGCCTGCCGGGAATAAAATAAATTGCCGAGGGTCTCGAGAGAGGCGGAATAATCCATGCTATTGACCCCAAACAAATCTTTGCGGATGGCGAGGGCTTCACGATAGCATTTTTCCGCTTTCTCAAAATTTCCGGCATCATAATACATCACCCCCAGGTTGCTCAGGTAGCCGGCATAATCCTGGTTGTGGGTTCCCTGCGTGTTTTTGAGATTGGCCAGCACTTCAAGCAGCAGGGGCTCGGCCAGGGCGTAAAGCCCCGTTTTGATGTAGTTTGCGGCCAATTTTGCGGAAAGCTTAAGATACATGTAACTTTTTTCTCCTTGGCTTCTCCGGACAATATTCAAGGCTTCCTCAAGCAAAGCTTCGGCTTTTGAAAACTGCCCTTGCTCTTCCAATATCAAGGCCAAATCACTAAGGGCCTCGGCATAGCTGGGATGTTGCTCACCCAGACTTTGCTTGCGTAGCTGAGCAACTTCCTGCGCGAGGCGTTTGCTCTCTTCCCATTGGTAAGTAACTCTGTAAAAATCCCGCCAGCCGCCTAAAAATCGACTGTAATTGGGATGTTGGGGGCCATAGACCACGCGGGCACTGTCGAGGGCTTCTTGCAGGAGGGGTTTGGCTTTGTCATATTGTTCCAACTGGGTATAAAGCGTGGCCAGGTTGAGCAGGCTAAAGGCATAAAAGCGGTCTTTTTTGGCCCGCAAAATCTCAATGGCTTTTTGATAGCAAGCCTCGGCCTCCGCATATTGCCCCCAGGGACGATACAAATTGCCCAGGTGAGTCATAGTGGCGGCATAGTCCACGTGGTCTTTGCCAGCCAGTTTTTCGCGAATAGGCAGGGCTTCTTTGAAGTATTTTTCTGCCTGAAGATATTGTCCCCGGTCGAGGCACAACACGCCAAGGTTACTGAGCGTGCCTACATAGTCCAGGTGTTCCTTGCCATAAAGTTTTTCATAAATGAGCAGAATTTCCGACCAGTTTTCCTCCGCCTTGGGAAGTTGGGCCAGATTGTAGTAGGTCAAGCCCTGATTATTGAGCAGTTTAGCGTAGTCTTTGGGATGCATTTCGCGATGGGGGCGGAGCAAATCAATGCCCGTTTGATAAAAACCGAGGGCCTGGGCATATTGCCCTACTTCCTCAAATAGATTGCCCATTGATCGGTTGGCGAGGGCCTCGCTCAGGTGTTGGGGGTGTTTTTCCCGACGGGCTTTGAGGAGGGCCCGGTTATAGAGGGCGTAGGCCTGCTTATAATCACGGGCTTTGCGGGCTTTGTTGCCCAGCGAGTCGAGTAATGTCCAGTCTTGGGCTATCAGCAGGCCCTTTTCATCATATTCAAATTCATCCAGGAGAGTGCCTTCTTCAAAAAGTTGCATTTTTTCCCGGCTTCCGTCGGGTCGGAAGAAGATGGTTTCGCCATGCATGATTTCCTTGGGTCGGTCGGCACGGAGGGTGGTTTCCATCTGGGTCTGGCCATTGCGGTATTTGTCAAAAACCCGGCCCTGGGGTTGATCTTCCCGGTAATTAATGAGTCGATAGAAAGCCACCTGTCCTGTGTCCCGGTCCACGATGTGCCATTCTTGATCATACAAAATTACCCAAGCCCCCTGTCGCTTGCCCTGGGCATCGCTTTGGTTGGGGGCGGTGGGAAGGTCTTGGCCGCACAATGGGCGAAAAACTAAAAAAGTACCGAAAAAGAAAAGCAGGGGCAGACTTGTATTCATATATCAGATGTGTGTGAGAATGCGTCCTAAATTCTGCAATAAAGGTTGTGATTGCAATTTTTTCTCCATTAATTTACAAACGATGGCCTTGGTCTTCTTTTTCTTCTCGGTGAATCAGGCGGGGCTATTGGGCCTGGTGTAGTGGCTAACCTTCTGAGTGTATGCAAAAAGAACCTTTAAAATTTCCGCCCTCGCCCCGGCATCAGCACTGGCTCCTGGGCAATTTGCTGGATTTTCGGCGCAATCACAACAGCATTCCCTATTTGCAGGAAAAGCAAAAGGAACTAGGCGACATCCACTGGATTCGACTACCTTGGCCATCGCCTTTTTACTGTTACCCGCCCGGACTATATCAAACATGTGCTTCAAGACAATAATAAAAACTATACAAAAGGGATAGCCTACAATGCCCTGCGTCCTTTGCTGGGCAATGGTCTGCTGACGAGTGAAGGCGATTTCTGGCGCAAGCAGCGTCGCCTGGCCCAGCCGGCCTTTCATAAAAACCGCCTCGAGAGCCTCACCCAAACGATGATAAAAGCCACCCTCGAGCTTATAGAAGGCTGGGAAGCCCAATATTCGGAGGGGCAAAGCATCAATGTCTCCCGGGAGATGAACCACCTGGCCCTCCTGGTGGTCTCGAGTGCTTTGTTCAAATCGGATGTCAAAGCCGAAATGGATTTGATTGGCGAACACCTCGGTATCTTGATAGAAGGGGCCGCCCGCGATATCCAATACCCTCTTTTGGCCAAATCCGCCTGCCCAGCCCTTACAATCGCCGCCGCCAAAAAGCCCTCGAGGCCCTGCACCAACTCATTACGGGCATCATTGAAAAAAGGAGAAAAGACCCCCAATCTTATGACGACCTGCTGGATATGCTTTTGAAGGCCCGCGACGAAGAAACGGGCGAAGGCATGGACGATCAGCAGCTCAAAGACGAGGTAATGACGATTTTATGGCCGGCCACGAAACAACGGCCAATGCCCTGACCTATGCCTGGCTTCTGCTGGCCCGTCATCCTGAAGTAGCCCAAAAAATGCACGCGGAAATAACAGAAAAATTAAGTACCGAAGCCCTTCATTTGGAAAACATTCGGGAATTGCGCTACACCCGGATGGTGATTGATGAAACCCTCCGCCTCTATCCACCCGCCTGGACGGTGTCGCGGCGTTCTATTGAAGCCGACGAAATAGACGGTTATTATATCCCGCCCCGCACCAATATTTTAATGAGTACGTATGTGGTGCATCGTTTGCCTGAGCTTTGGGAAAAGCCCGATGTGTTTTGGCCGGAGCGTTTCGAAACCGAAAAAGTTAAAAATTTGCCCCGCTACGCTTATTTTCCTTTTGGCGGGGGGCCACGCCTGTGCATTGGCGACCAGTTTGCGCTGCTCGAGATGCAGGTAGCCCTGGCCCTGATTAGCCAGCGATATAGACTCAGCGAGCAAAAACCAAATCATTTGCAGCCCCTGCCCCTGATTACGCTCCGTTTAAAAGACCCCGTCTTTCTTCAACTGGAAAAGAGGAAGACCAAAGTGTGCTAAATGAACAGGGCTGTTTTACTCGGAAAGTGAAGGGTAACTCGGCGATTCTTAATATAGGCATACTCGGTGTGGCCCCCCAGGGCCGGTTGGCTCGCTCCGACTCCTTCAATCATCAGCCTATGGTCGGAAATGCCTTTCTTTGCAAAAATCAGCCACCGCCTGGGCACGGGCCAGGGCCAGCTCCTCTGGTCTTTTGGCCGTATGGCAGGAATGTCCTTTCACTTGAAGCCGAGCCTGAGGATTGGTCAATAGAAACTGAGCCCACTCCTCGAGTGTTTCTCGGCCTTTTTGATTCAGGTCAGCGGCGTGGTAATAAAAAAATACCTGCCCTGAGGGTGGGCTGGCTTCGGGGGTCTGGGCATTTGCTGTGTGGAAGCTTATAAAAAGAAGCAGCCCGGTCAAGATTTTTTGGGAGAGAAGAAAATCATTTATTGCAATGTGAAGGTGAATGTATTTTTACAACGCACTTTACGCTAGGTATATTTCCCTGCGCACCCTCAATATCTTCGTGGCTGGAAGCTTGACACTATCCTAAAAAATAAAAAGCGGCTCCCGAAGGAAACCGCTTTCTTTCTTGAATCGAAATGGCTATTTAGCTCAACTTAAACTGAATGGGCACGGTCATCTTCTGACGCACCGCCCGGCCCCGTTGCTTGCCTGGCTTCCATTTCGGAGAACCTTTCAAAACCCGCACGGCTTCTTCATCACAGCCAGAACCAATGCCTTTGAGCACCTTCATGTCCGTCAGTGTGCCATCTTTGTCAATCACGACCTGGATAATTACGCGGCCTTCTACCCCCATTCGGCGGGCTTGCTTGGGATATTGGATGTTTTTGGCCACGTATTTATAAAATTCTTCAAATCCTCCCTGTGGCTCAGCCGATTCCTCCACTACCAGAAAGATTTCATCAGATTCTTCCACTACCGGAGCGGGCGGCGGCGGGGCGTTGATTTTTGTGGGGGCTTGTACGGGCTTTTCTTCCTGTACTTCCACATCCAATTCCATAGTTACCTGCTCTTCAATTTCTTCATCCTCAGGGACTTCGATGATTTCAGGCTGCTGCAACACGGGGGGAGGAGGAGGGGGCATTTCCGTAATCGGAATATCGAGTATCTCAGTTTCTTCTTCTACCAGATTACCGAGATCGATGGTTTCGAGGTCATCATAAAATTTCCACTCAAAAGCGGTGATTACCAAAACCAGGCTTACAATCAGGCCAATATTAAAAAATAAGCCTGTTTTACGGTTCAAATCAACCTTGGGATTTTTCTTTTGCTCCATAAGTTAAGTTATAGAATTGTTGTTGAGAATAGTACTTTAAACCATATAAAACATTACAAAATTAAGGCAATACCTTCCCTGTAATTACGACCTTTGCCAAAAATGGTTAGTGATTTGCCAATTTTTAACAAGCTATACGCCGAGATTTCTTACCTTCTCTGTTATAACTAAAAAATTAGTTTAAAGTTTCCTTTCTTCCGGTTTTTTTACAAAAATAGTGGCGCAGGGGAGCAAATGCTTCAAGCGTTTGATTATCAAATTATTATTTAATTTCACCTGGCAAGCACCGGATGTTTTGGCCTCGGCACAGAGACGCAGCCCAAACATTTTCCTTCTACAAAATCGTACACATCGCCCAGAGAAATAAGCAAACAAGGCCCGATTTGTTTGAGCGATTTTTTTTATTTGTAGCTGAGGATTTAGCCCGGCTTTTTGTTGATAGAAAATGCAAGGCTCATCCACATCGATTTATACCCCCCGGTTTTTGCGCCTGTGCGCCAGTTCGTTTTTGTTTTTTGCCAGTTTTAGTATGATTTTGCCGGAGCTACCCGCCTACCTGAGTCAATTGGGCGGGGCCGACTACAAAGGGCTTATCATTTCGCTTTTTACCCTGGCGGCGGCTCTTTCGCGGCCATTTAGCGGCAAACTGACCGACCATATTGGCCGCAAGCCGGTTATTTTCTTGGGGATTTTGGTTTCGCTCTTGTCAGGCTTGTTTTATACCGTACTGGTTACGGTAACTGGGTTTTTGTGGCTGCGCTTTTTGCACGGTTTTTCCACGGGTTTCACCCCTACGGGCACCTCCGCGTATGTGGCCGACCTGGCTCCTCCGCATCGGAGGGGAGAAGCCATGGGCATTCTGGGGATGATTAGCAATATCGGCACGGCCTTTGGGCCCGCTTTGGGGAGTGAAATAGCGTATCAGTTTTCCAACCAATGGATGTTTCTTACGGCTTCGGGTTTTGCCTTGCTTTCTTTATTGGTGTTGCTGGGCCTGCGCGAAACCCTGGCCAACCCGCTTGCTTTCCGGTGGGCACACCTAAGTGTGAGAAAGAACGAAATTTTTGAAAAGCGGGTCATCGTTCCTTCGGTGGTGATGTTATTAAGCATTTTCAGCTTTGGGGTTGTGCTGACCCTGGTGCCCGATTTTAGTGAGCATCTGGGGCTTCGCAATAAAGGTTTGTTTTTTAGTGTCTATACCCTTAGTTCGCTGGGCGTACGTTTACTGGCCGGAAGGCTATCGGATTTGTACGGCCGCAAAATAGTCTTGCAATGGGCGTTGGTGGTGATGATGGTGGCCATGGCTTGTATTGCCTATGCCCAAAGCCCAGGGCAGTTTTTATGGGGAGCAGGGATTTTTGGCCTGGCCGTCGGGATGAGCTCCCCTACCCTTTTTGCCTGGACCATTGACCTCAGCCGGGAAGCCCACCGTGGACGAGCCATCGCTACGGTATTTATTGCCCTTGAAGTAGGCATAGGCTTGGGGGCTTTGCTTTCAGGATGGCTGTATGACAACCAAATAAGTCGTTTGCCTTTGGCGTTTCTGGTGGCGGGCGGGCTGGCCGGGCTGGCCTGGTTTTTCCTGAGCCTTTCGCGGGCTTGGGTGCCAAGTATTGAAAATTAATATCCTTCGCAGGGCATTTTTTGGCTGTTGCCTGATCACAATTTGCATTAAATTAAGGCAATTTACCAGTCTTTTCAATGTCTGGGCAGGCTTTGTTTACAATAAAAGTATCTCCCACTCTATTTTACAAACTTGCCAAGCGCTCCTCCAAAGCTTTGATAGTGGCTTCGGCATCGGCTTTTTTCTTGCGCTCCGCTTCTACCACTTCGGGCTTGGCATTGTCGACAAAGCGTTCGTTGCTGAGTTTTTTATCTACTGAGGCAAGGAATCCTCTTTGGTATTCTATGTCTTTCAAGATTTTGGCTTTTTCGGCTTCGGTGTCTATTTCCAACTCAAGCGGAATGAAAAACTCTGCATCTTTGACAATGAAAGAAATAGCATTTTCGGGCTTGGCATCTGCAAAGGCTATTTTGCCTATTTTTGCCAATTTCTGAATGCTAAGGGCAAATTTTTCTTGATAAAGGGCTTTATTTTCCGCATTGAAATACAGCTCTAGTTCAAGGCTTTTCTTGAGTTGTTTTTCGTTGCGGATATTGTTGATATTTTGGATAATTTCAAAAATCACTTCGGCTTCTTTGAGTAGTTCCTCATCAATGGGTAGAGATTTGGGGTACTCGCTTACGCAAATACTTTCGCCTGATTTTCTTTCGGCTAGGTTTTGCCAAACCTCCTCGGTGATGAAAGGCATAAAGGGGTGCAACAAACGCATCAATTTATCAAAAAAGCCCAGTGTAGCAGCCATAGTAGCAGTATCCATGGGCAGAGATTTTTGTGCCGCTTGGTCGTAGTCAGGCTTAATCATTTCTAAATAGCGACCGCAGAACTCGTCCCAAATCAATTTATAAAGATTGGTAATGGCTTCTGAAAGCCTGAATTGTGTGCATTGTTTTTCTACCTCTGCAATGGTTTTGCTCAGTTTTGACCTAAACCAAAGTATGGCAGCTTCGTTTTTGTTGGTCAGGCTTCTATCTACTTCCCAAGACTTCACCAACCTAAAGGCATTCCAGATTTTATTGGCAAAGTTTCGCCCCGTTTCGCAGAGTTTAGAATCCGGCTCAGTAAGTTCAAAAGCGGCAATGTCTTCGGGTTTTTGCGATTTGGGTACTTCGGTATCAAAGATAATGTCATTGCCGGCTGCCGAACTCGCCAAAATGCCGTAGCGCATACCGTCGGTGCTGTATTTATCCATCAGTTTGAACACATCCGGCGAATTGCCCAAAGATTTTGACATCTTGCGGCGCAGTTTATCACGCACCATACCCGTAAAATAGACGTGTTTGAAAGGCTTTTCGCCTTTGAGTTCATAGCCCGCGATAATCATACGCATGACCCAGAAAAAGATAATGTCAAAACCCGTAACCAATACAGAGGTAGGGTAATAATAATCCAGTTCTTCTTTCTCAAAAACCGAAATGGGCCAAAGCCAAGAACTAGCCCAAGTGTCCAGCACATCTTCATCTTGTCGCAAATCGGCTTCGGTGTAAAGCTTGGGGACATCATCGTGGGAGACATTACCTCTGTCGGCGGCTAATTCCCAAGCAGAAATGTCTGTCAGTCCATGATTGGCCTTTTTGAGGGCTTCTTCTTTAGATTTTGCTACAATGATTTCGCCATTGGGAAGATAATACGCCGGGATTTGATGCCCCCACCAAAGTTGGCGCGAGATGTTCCAATCTTGGATATTTTCTATCCAAGCCTTGTACATATTCTTGAAGCTAGGCGGGTGAAACTGAATATTGTCATTCAATACATTCTCTAAGGCAGGCTCGCAGAGTTCTTTCATCTTCAAGAACCATTGCTCAGAGAGTTTAGGCTCAATCACCGCTCCAGTGCGCTCAGAGGTGCCTACTTGGTTTTTGTAATCTTCTATTTTGACGATATGCCCGAGTTCTTCCAGTTCTTTGGCGATTTTCTTACGCACTACAAAGCGGTCTTCACCTACAAAAAACTGGGCCGCTTCGCTGAGTGTGCCGTCATCATTGAGAATATCGATAACTTCTAAATTGTGCTTTTTGCCCAAGTTGTAGTCATTTTCATCATGGGCAGGTGTAATTTTGAGGCAGCCCGTACCAAATTCCATATCTACATATTCGTCTAAGATAATCGGAATTTCACGATTGACCATTGGCACAATGGCCATTTTGCCATGCAGGTGCTGGTATCGCTCATCTTTGGGATTGATGCAGATGGCAGTATCGCCTAAGATGGTCTCTGGGCGAGTGGTGGCGATGGTAACGAAGGCATTACTATCTTTCACTCGATATTTCACAAAATACAATTTTGATTGTACTTCCTTATAAATCACCTCTTCGCTCGAGAGCACCGTTTTGGCTTCGGGGTCCCAGTTTACCATACGCAAGCCCCGGTAAATCAGTCCCTTTTCGTAGAGGTGGATAAACATATCTATTACCGCTTCCGAACGCTTTTCATCCATTGTGAAAGCCGTTCTGTCCCAATCGCAGGAAGCCCCCAGTTTTTGGAGTTGGCTGAGGATAATGCCCCCGTATTTTTCCTTCCATTCCCAGGCGTATTTCAAAAATTCTTCTCTTTTGATGTCCGATTTTTTGATGCCCTTATCGCGCAGCATTTTTACTACTTTGGCTTCGGTGGCGATGGAAGCGTGGTCAGTACCCGGCACCCAGCAAGCGTTTTTGCCTTCCATCCGGGCTTTGCGGATGAGAATGTCCTGAATGGTATTGTTGAGGATATGCCCCATGTGCAGCACTCCCGTTACGTTGGGCGGCGGGATTACGATGGTAAAAGGTTCTTTGCTTTCGTCTTTTTTGGAGGCGAAAAATTTATGCTTAAGCCAATAGGCGTACCATTTGCTTTCTACGCTTTCGGGCCTGTATTTGCTAGAAATGTCCATTTTTGGCGCTTCACTTTATGGGTATAAAGGTGCGAAATTAAATAATTTGAAAAGAATTCGTGTTGCATAAGGCCAAATACCGGGCGTACTTGCCGACCAGTCATTAGGCGGGCTTTTGGTAGGCAATCCGGTAAATCACATTGGCAAAATCATCGGAAACCAAGAGGGAGCCATCGGGCAGTACCAGCACATCTACCGGCCGGCCCCAGGCTTCCTGGGTGGCTTCGTTGAGCCAGCCTTCGGCAAACACCTCGTGGAGAATAGGCTTATTGCCATCCAGCGCCACCAGGCTTACATTATAGCCCGATTTTCGGGAACGGTTCCAGGAGCCATGCTTGGCAATAAATATCTGCCCCCGGTATTTTCCGGAAATTGTGCGCCCTCGTAAAAGCGCATGCCCACGGCGGCCACATGCGGCCCCAGTTTTTGCGCCGGAGCGGTAAAATCGGTGCAGGCTTGTTTTTTTCCAAACTCCGGGTCCGGGGTATCGCCCGCGTGGCAGTAAGGAAAGCCAAAATGCAAACCCGCCTTCGGGGCGTGATAAAGTGCATCATCGGGGCTATCATCGCCCAGCCAGTCGCGGCCATTGTTGGTAAACCAGAGTTGTTTGGTTTGGGGATGCCAGTCAAAGCCTACACTATTGCGTATCCCCCGGGCAAACACTTCCAAATCCGAGCCATCCGGATTCATCCGGCTGATGGTGGCAAAGATTTCCTCCTCACGCTCACAGACATTGCAAGGGGCCCCAACGGGCACATAGAGCTTGTCATCCGGGCCAAAAGCGATAAATTTCCAGCCGTGCCATTTTTCGGTGGGCAGTTTATCATTGACCACCACCGGGGCCGGCGGGTTTTCCAATCGGGCTTCAATGTCATCAAAGCGTAAGATTCGGTTTACCTCCGCCACATAGAGGCTTCCCTTACGAAAGGCGACCCCATTGGGGGTATCCAGGCCTTTAGCAATGACATAGATTTTTTCGGCCACCTGGTCGCCGTCTTCGTCGCGCAAGGCATAGACCTTGTCATTGCGGCGTGTGCCCACAAAGATGGTTCCTTTGTCGCCCCGGCAAAGCGAGCGGGCGTTTTCAACCTGGGCAAAGATAGAGATACTAAAACCTTTGGGCATTTTGATTTGCTGTAGGGGCAAATCCTGGGGAGCCAAAGCGGTTTCTGTTTGGGGCTTGGTCGGGGTACTGTCTGTAGCCGTCGCCGGGTTTTTTTCCTTATTCTGAGAAGGCTGACAAGCCAGGAGGCTCAGGAATAGCCCCAGCAAATAAGAGGGTAATATGTATTTCATGCGTGTTTATTTTTGGATAAATCAAAAATTGTCAGGTTTTCCCGGTGGCGGGCCTGCTGGCGGAGATAAAAATCAGCCAGCACCAGGGCGGCCATTGCTTCCACGATAGGCACAGCCCGGGGCACAACGCAGGGGTCGTGGCGGCCTTTGCCCGATACTGTAACGGATTCGCCTTTTTCATTCAGGCTTTCCTGGTCGCGCATCAGGGTGGCAACGGGCTTGAAAGCTACCCTAAAATAAATGTCTTCGCCATTACTAATGCCCCCCTGAATACCGCCGGAGTAGTTGGTGCGGGTTTGGGCCTTTGTTCCTTCGCTATACAAGAGGTCGTTGTGAGCAGAGCCGCGCATACTAACCCCTGCGAAGCCACTGCCATATTCAAAGCCCTTGACGGCATTGATACTGAGCATGGCCTTGCCCAGTTCGGCGTGGAGTTTGTCAAATACGGGTTCGCCCCAGCCGGCGGGCACGTTTTGTATCAAAGCAGAAACAACGCCCCCGATGGTGTCGCCTTCTTTGCGCACCTGGCGAATCAGGGCTTCCATTTCGGCGGCCCGAAGCGGGTCGGGGCAGCGCACCGGGTTGCTTTCGGTGAGGCGGAGGTCCAACTCGGAATAGGATTGAGTGAGGGCGAGGTCGCCTACTTGCGAAACATAGGCCTGGATGCGAAGCCCCAGGGGCTGGAGCAAGAGCTTGGCAATGGCACCGGCGGCAACCCGGGCGGCCGTTTCACGGGCCGAGCTGCGCCCTCCTCCCCGGTAGTCGCGAAGGCCGTATTTGGCAAAATAGGTAAAATCGGCGTGAGAAGGGCGAAATTTATCGGCTATATGGCCATAGTCTTTGCTTTTGGCATCCTGGTTTCGGATGAGCAGGGCAATGGGTGTTCCGGTGCTGTGGCCCTCAAATACGCCCGAAAGAATCTCCACCTGGTCTTCCTCATCGCGTTGGGTAACAATGGCCGATTGCCCCGGGCGGCGGCGGGCCATTTCGGCCTGCAAAAATCCAGGTCAATGGCCAGGCCTGCCGGGCAACCATCAATGACTACCCCAATGGCCGGGCCATGGGATTCGCCAAAGGTGCTGATTTTAAATAATTGTCCGTATGTATTTCCCACAAGGCTTCTTTCTTGGTTTGGCTTTCAAAAATAGGCCAGCAAGACGATTAATTTCGCATTTCATTTGAGATAAAGCTCAAATTTCGAGTTGGCCCCAGCCGGAGGTATCTGGCAGGTTGATTTTATCGCCTTCATTGGATTTGGTGATGATGCCGATGCTATTGCTAAGCCATTGAAAAAAGGCGATGAAATTAAGGCCCTTGAGCATCATGGGCGGCGTGGCCGGGTGCGAAATCTGCCGCAAAATCTGCATATTGGCATCTTGTACCCCAATGGGAAAAACATCAGGCGTTTATCATTGACTGCTTCATTGAGTTCAAAAGTCAAGCCTTCTATGTCCTGGTCTGAATCTGGTGAGCCATCCGTTATCAGGATAATAAAAGGACGGTAGTAAGATTGCCCTGTTTCTTTGTACCACTGTTTGCGGCTTTCCACTTTTTCTACTGCCTCGCGCACGGCATCTACGAGTTTGGTAGTGCCTCGGGCCTTAAGAATAGGCATGACGAATTTATCGATGAGGGCGGGTTCCTGGATGCATTTGATATTGGAATTGAAGGCAATAATGCAGACTTCAAGTCTTTGGGCGGCAATTTCGTCGTTGCGCACCTGGCGGTGAAACTCATCCAAGCCTCGGTTCAGCTCATTGATACGCTCACCGGTCATGGAGCCGGAAACGTCCAGCACCAGAATACAAAGGCACTTTTGCTCGTAATTGTCGGGCATTTCGGCCACAAAATCATCAAAAGCCATAATTTTTATCTTTTTGAAGGCGATAAGTATGAAATAAAATTTGTTTTTGGGAAGTTCTAATAGAAGATTTAATACAATTGAAGACTATTAAACTTAAATTTAAGCTTAATTTTGATAAAAACCTGCCATTGGAGGGTAAAAGTTTTTTTTCAAAGGTGGAAATAAGCAAATCTCAATACATATTATAGCGTAAGTAATTCTACCTAATATTATATTTGAGGGCAAGTGCATCTGTTTAAGTTTTGCTTTTTCTGGAAAAAATTATAAAAAAAAACGCTCTAAAGCTTTTTAATTTCACTTAGCTCTTGGTTTTTTCCTTAAAAGCGGATTAGATTTGTGTTTGCCATTAGACACCAAACAACACCAAAGATGATACGTCCCATTTCAATCAACAAAGGGATGTGCTTTTTGTGGATTTTGCTATTCTTTTTTCAATCTTTTGATTGTCTGAGCAAACCACTGGAAGTGCCTCCTGAAATCGAGTTTGCGGGCATTCGCCTCCTCTTATCTCCCGGACTACGCCGCCAGATAGAGGCCGAAGTGGCCAATTATGAGCGCCTGTACCTTGAATTTGGCCAGCAAATAGACCAAATCAGTCGCTATCTCCAATGGCTGGATGATTATCTCATACAGGAGGGCCTGCCCGGCGACTACAAATACCTGGCTTTGTATAAGTTATACTATCCTCCCTTGATGGAGATTCCCGAAAGAGGAGGATTTTGGCATCTCTCGCGTACAATGGCCGACAGCTTTCAACTCAAAATCAACCAGAAAGTAGATGAGCGATATAATCTGGCCGCCAGCACTTTTGTTACTTCTACTTACCTGCGGCGGAACAATCTCTATTTTCGGAACTGGCTTTTGAATACGCTCACCCTGGAAGACAGTTTTCAGGAGGTACGCCAGTATGTGCGCAATCGATTTGGGCGCAATGAGGTCGCAGGGGTACGTCAATGGCATATTGATGAGCAAATTCCGCCCTTGATTCGGGAATTTTTGGCCTTTAAAATCTATATAGACCAGCAAATCAAGCAAAGGCCCGCCGCTAGTCTGGAAATCATGATGAGCAACCGGCGCATCAGTTTTCAGCAATTGGCTCGTCGCCAACAAATTGAGCTTACCGAGCTGAAACGCTACAATACCTGGCTCAAAACGGGCTATGTGCCCGGGGACAAAAGCTACCCGGTGATACTTCCCCGCCCCCAGTCTGGAGAATTTTTGCCTTCCACTCCCTCCCCCAGACCAGCATTTTCGGCCCCGGAAGAACGCCTCTCGGATGAAGAATTTGTCCTCTTGCCGGATGACTTTGCGCCTTTGGTAAGTCTTCCTACCGAAGCCCCCGCCGCCAGTCTGGTCAATCAAGCCCTGCCCCTTGCCCAGTGGCACGAAGTGTTGCTCGGCCAGGATTTGTATCAAATTGCCCGCCTGTATCAACTCTCGGTCTATGAACTGCGCCAGTGGAATCAATTGCCCACCAATGAATCTATTTTTCCCGGGCAAATTTTGCGTTTGGTTCCG
>JAAUUB010000129.1 GCA_012031215.1 Microscillaceae bacterium
GAAGATGATTTTGATGACTAGTCCAGAGGCTCCACTTCTGCATATATTCAATGTCTAAATCCACTCGCTGGGCCATCGCCTCTACGGTTTGAGTTTCGCCCCGGTAGCCATTCACCTGGGCCCAGCCCGTGATGCCCGGCAGGGTGAAGTGGCGGAAGGCGTAGTTGTCAATCACCGTTGAGTAATACTCCAATTGCTTTTGCATATTGGGGCGAGGGCCTACGACCGACATATGGCCCAGGAGCACATTGGCAAACTGGGGCAGTTCGTCCAGCGAAGTCTTGCGCAAAAAGGCCCCTACTTTGGTGATGCGCATATCGTTTTTCGTGGCCTGGCGCTCGGTTTCGCCATTGACGGCCATAGAGCGAAACTTGAAGCAGGGAAACAATTTATTTTTAAATCCGGGGCGCATCTGCACAAAGAAGACCGGGCCGCGCGACTCGAGCTTGATGGCCAGGGCAATAATCGGGAACACAAAAGGAATCAGAATGGCCAGCACCACCAGCGAAAAGACAATGTCAAAGGCGCGCTTCAAGACCTGATTGGCACGCGAAGCCAGGGGCTCACGGCGCAAAGTAACAATAGGCACATTGTCGTAATAAAATGCCGGGGGAGGAGTGGGCAAAGCCGGAGTAATTTCGGGTTTGGCCATTCGAAAATAAATGAAATTCCGGTCGGCAAATGTGCTCAGGGCCTGAATCGTTTCGGTGTGAGATTGCGGTGAAAGAGTACAATAAATTTCATCGGGCACTTGTTGTTGCCAGCATTGGCACAGGTAGTCAAGTAAATCTCCGCCCTTCAATTGAAGGCTGTGGGGGCTACAGTGGCCCTGGAGGACATAACCCACTTGCCGGCGTTGGAAAAAGCGCATGAGCTTTTCAGCCTGAGGCCCTTCTCCCACAATAAACACCCGGCGGGCTTTGATGGGGGTAAAAATCTTGACTAATTGGACAAAAAACTGCCGCAAAAAATCGGCAAGGGTTTCAAATGCCGAGGACGGCAATAGGGTTTCCGTAGCCGTTACTTTGTCGTTCTGTTTCATTGGGTTTAGGTGTCAGATATTGGAAAAACCTTGTCTTAGATGACCCCCAATGCATAAGGATTAATGGCAAAGAATGTAATTGTGGGAAGAAGAATGAAGGAATGTTAATTTAAGTGCAAATGTAAGATAAATTTTGATTTTTTTCAAAACATTCTTTACACAAGTATTTTCTGGCGAGAGAAAACGGTGTTTTCTGGTCTTGTCTAACAAATTTGGGAGCCGGGGGGTTATACTCCCGGTCTTATTTGTGCAGGGCAAAGCTTCGGCATATCAGACAAGGGCTATGGAGTAATTTTTTATCAATAGAAGAAAAAATGACGATAAGGCATAAGATTGAGAAAATCCTGCTGCACCTGGGCAAGGGGGTGTATGAAAAAGACGAGGCCATTCGTCTGGCTTTGCTTACGGCCCTGGCCGGAGAAAGTATTTTCTTACTGGGCCCTCCGGGCGTGGCCAAAAGCCTGATTGCCCGCAAGCTCAAATATGCCTTTCGCGATGGCAAATCCTTCGAGTACCTGATGAGCCGCTTCAGCACGCCTGATGAAATCTTTGGCCCGGTTTCTATCAAAAAGCTCAAAGAAGAAGACCGCTACGAAAGGCTCACCGAGAAATACCTGCCGGGGGCAAATGTGGTATTTCTGGACGAAATCTGGAAAGCCGGGCCGGCTATCCAAAATGCCCTGCTCACTGTTTTGAACGAAAAGGTTTACCGAAACGGGGAGCAGGAAATCACGGTCAATATCCGAAGCATTATCTCCGCTTCCAATGAAGTGCCCCACCGCAGCGACGGAGTGGAGGCCCTTTGGGACCGTTTTCTGTTGCGGTATTTTATCCACGAAATTAAAAATAACCAGAATTTTATTCGGATGATTACCGCTACTGAGAACGTCTATGAAGACGATGTGCCGGAGGAAGCCAAAATCACCGACGAAGAATATGAGTCCTGGATGGCCCAGATAGACCAAATCCACTTACCGCCCGAAGTACTCAATACCATTCAGCTTATCAAACACCGGATAGAGGAGCATAACCAACGCGCCCCTGCCGACGAAAAACTGGAAGTGTATGACCGGCGCTGGAAAAAAATTGTTCGTCTGATGCGTACTTCGGCTTTTCTCAATGGCCGGGCCGAGGCTGATTTGATGGACTGCTTCCTGATTGTGCACTGCCTTTGGGCCAGACCTACCCAGTTTGACCTGGTGGCCGAAATGGTGAGCCAGACCGTCCGCAAGCACGGCTATTCTCTGGCCCTCAACCTCAGCGCCCTCAAACAGGAGATCAAAGACCTCGAGGAAGAAGTTAATCAGGAAACCAAGATTCAAAACCGGGTTTTTCGTGATGAACTGATGAGCGTGGAACGTGACTATTACGAGGTATTGGACATTCAGCAGTATTTTGATGGCTTTCTTATTAAAAAAGCCGATTTTGCCCGGCTCAATAAAGAAGAACAGTCTTCGGTCAGCTTATATGATGCCAATTTGGCCCTGACCAACCGGCTCAATGCCCGGCTCTCGAGCCAGGAAAACCGGATTGATATTTTTTATAATTCTCAAACCACTACTTACACCCTGCGCACGCAGAAAGCAGAAAGTGTGGAAATTATTTCCAAGAAACCTCATCCTGTGATTTTAAAATACTGGGATGAGCGGGTTCATACGCTTGAGCAATATATCCAAACTCAGAAAGAAAAATTGCACCTCGAGGAACCCGCTGCCTTGCATCATGTCCACGAAAACCTTTTTGTGCATCCCCGCCTGGCAGAGATAGTGAGCGCTAACCTGGATGAGGTAAGACGACAGCTACAGAGCCTGGGCCTGCAAGTAGAGAAAATTGCTTTTTATTATCGAAACATTTCCTGAGCCCGGAGGGAAAATAAGTCTTAAAAGGAAATACTTACTTAAACAATCATTATGCATCTGACTTTAAAACTGGCCGCTATTTATAACCTGCTCTGGGGCGCTTGGGTGGTTTTGTTTCCCAATCATTTTTTTGCGCTGGTAGGCATGCCCCCGCTCAATCACCCGATGGTTTGGCAGGGGATGGGAATGGTAATTGGGGTGTATGGGCTGGGCTATTGGTGGGCTTCTTATGCCCCTTTGCGGCATTGGCCCATTGTGGCGGTAGGGTTTTTGGGAAAAATCTTTGGCCCCATCGGCTTTTTTTTTCAATTATGCCCAGGCGCAAGTGCCTTTTGCCTTTATTTATACCCTCATCACCAACGATTTTATTTGGTGGATTCCTTTTTTTCTCATCCTGAAAAAAGTGCATATTGAGCAAAAATGGCGGCTTTCATAGGCTCTTTTACAAAAATGTAAACCAGGGCCGGAGGGCTGGGTTTTCTGCCACAAGCTTGGGTATTTGCGCAAAATAGCCTATCTTGGGAACACAAATAATTTTTCCCATTACCTAAAATTTTTCCTATGAAGTCGGAAAATACCCTGCAAAGCCCTTTTTTAGAAAAGCTCGATGCCCAACTGGGCGAAGTAATGGCCCAGGTAGCCCAACTGTTTGAGGGGCTTAGTGTGGAACAGTTTAACTGGAAGCCCTCTCCCCAGTCGTGGAGCATTGCCGAATGTATGCAACACCTTTTGGTAGTGTATAGCCACTATCAGCCCCAGCTTCCCCAGCAAATCACCCCGCATGCTCCTAGAAACACGCATAATGAAGCCCCCCGCTCCCGGTTTATGGGCCGGTTCTTTAAGCGTTTTGTCAATCCGGATAAATTTCGGAAAATTCCGGCTCCTAAGTCCTTACAGCCCGCCCGCTCAGAATACCCCCTAAGCTTCGCGAACGCTATCTGGACTATCTGGCCGAAGTGCGCACCTTTATGCAAAAGCCGATGACCTGCAATTGCATCTCAATAAAATCAAAATTCATTCTTCGGTCAGTAAATTGATTCGCTTCAATCTGGGAGACTATTTTGAGGTAGAAACGATGCACAACCGACGCCACCTGGCCCAAATGAAACGGGTGATGGAACAAACCAGCTTTCCCCACTAAATTTTGTGGGCATCCGCCGTTTCCCAGTCCGGGAATAAGGCGGTCTGTAGAAAAGAATCGCTTTTGCCCAGCATCCGGGCAATGCCTGAATGTGTGTGATTGCAATCTATCCCACCGAATTGATTCAAGGCCTATTTCGCCCATATTGCTCGTGGCTGGCGACCCACTCATTGGCTACGATGGCGGCACTGAGAGATAGTTCGCCACACAAAACCGTGGCGGCCACTATTTCGGCCAGTTTGAGGGCCTTGCCAGGCCCATAACAATCCATGATTTCCAGACATTCGCGCTGGGTAGGCAGCCCGGTGCCGCCGCCGTAGGTAGCCACGATGAGGGAGGGAATGGTGACGGAAAAATAATAATCACCCCGGGAGGTGATTTCTCCGTGTACCAATCCGGCGGACGATTCGGCCACATTGGCCACATCCTGGCCCGTGGCAATGAAAATGGCGGCCAGGGCATTGGCAAAATGCGAACCATTGTTGACCGAGCCAGAGAGAAAAGCCCCCGCATTGGAAAGCTGGCGTTGGTAGTGGAGGGCCTCCGGGCGTGTATGCAAGACCGATTGCACCAGTTCGGCGGGCAAGGTGATTTCGGCCACTACCCGCTTGCCCCGCGTCTGGAGGGTGTTGAGGTGCGAGTGTTTCTTGTCGGTATCGAAGTTGGCGGCCAGGGTGAAGTGTTCCAATCCTTGCAGGCCTTGCGCTATCATCCAAAAGCAGGCTTTGTGGGTAGCTTTGGTAACCATGTTTTGCCCGGCGGCATCCCCTGTCTGGAAATTGAAACGCAACCAGCGCATTTTGCCCGCCGCATACTGCTCGATGTTCTTTAATTTTCCCGTTTGGGTTGTACTTTCGGCCTGGGCTTTAATCGCCTCAAAATGCGTACTCACCCACTCCCCAAAGTCTTGCGCGTAGCGGGCATTTTCAAACACGAACAAAGGTGCTCTCTGCATGGCCTCGTCTATGACGGTGCTCATAATGCCGCCCGCCTGATGGCAAAGCTTCATGCCCCGGCTGTAGCTGGCTACCAGGGTGCCTTCGGTGGTGGCCAGCGGCACAAAAAACTCACCCTGAGCCGCTTGCCCCCGGACCCATAATGGCCCAGCCAGGCCTATGGGCACCTGGGCAACCCCGATAAAATTCTCAATGTTACCTGGCAACACTTCCGGCGAAAAGGAAAAAGCGGCCAGATGATTCAATTCGAGGTGGCGAAGCTGGTGGATGAAGGCGCGGCGGGCCTGCGCTTGTGCCAATGTATAATCATTTTGGCGGTCGTGAGGAATGTTTTGGGCCATACAGGTATGTCTAGTTTTGGAGTAATTGATTCTCAAAGGAGCAAAAAAAACCTTTGACACGCAAGCGATGGGCTTTGGGAGATTATCTAAGATAAATCGATACACTTTCTTAAGGATAAGGCACAGCTCCTCCAAAAAGAGGGACTTGTTCAAAAAATACCCAATTTCCGTTGACCTCAAAAAAACCCTCCGCTCACCTCGATAAATCCGGCGTTCACCAGTTTTTGCCTTTTGCCCAATATTGTTCTATTTATTTTTGATAAAGTGATAAATTGAAAACGATTGCAGGCAATGGCTTCAAAAGAACTGGTTTTGGCGATGTGGGTTTTGATTGGCGTGTATGCCCTGTTTATTCTTTGGCTGGTAGGGCGTGGGCTTCGCCGGACCCAAAATCTGGCCGAATATGCACTGGGCTCTTTTGGCTTCTCTCCTTTGGCGGTGGGGCTGTCTTTAGCGGCTTCTATGACCAGTGCGGCCACCTTCATTATCAATCCGGGCTTTATTGCGATGTATGGCTGGAGTGGCGTGCTTTCGCTGGCCATTGCTTTGCCGGCGGCGGCATTGGTGTCGCTGGTGATACTGACGAAGGGTTTTCGGCAGCAGGGGCAGGCCGTCAAAGCCCTTACCCTGGCCCAATGGATTGGCAGCCGGTATCAAAGCCGGGGATTTGCCTTGTTCTTTGCTTTCCTGTCGCTTTTGCTCATCACTTTTATAGTCTTGATATGTGTTGGGCTGACGGCCATTCTATCCCAGTCGCTTAATTTGCCCGCTCTGCCCGTATTGATAGGCTTGGTGGGATTTGTATTTGGCTATATGATGTTTGGTGGGGCCAATGCGATGGTTTATACCAATATGGTACAGGCCATTTTGATGATAGTGGTAGCCGTGATTTTACTTGGCTCGGGGTATGAGCATTTTCGGGGCGGGATAGTTGGTTTTTGGGAAAAGCTCCGGGCTATAGACCCTCAATTGGTGAAATGGCAAAATGCGCAAAGCCCGCTTTTTCGTGATTTTTTTGAGATAATTGTTTGCCAAATCGTGGTGGGGGTGGCCATTGTTTGCCAGCCCCATATTCTCACCAAATCGCTCTTGCTGAAAGGGGAGCGCGATGTAAACCGCTATCTTTGGGTGGCGGTAAGCGTGGAAATCTTATTTTTTTGGGTGGTTTTTGTGGGTCTGTACGCCCGCTTGCAATTTCCCGACCTCACCGTAGGCGGAACCGCCCTCAAGATGGACAGCATCATGTCGGTTTATGTGGTGCAGGAGTTTAGTGTGTATGTGGGCTTGCTGGTGGTGATGGGCCTGATTGCCGCCGGACTTTCCACCCTTGAAGGCTTGATTCAATCGCTTTCTACGACTATTACAGTAGATATTTTCAAAAATGGCCTGGGGCTTTTCAATGCCAGGGGGCGTTTGTGGGGGATGTCTGAGGTCTGGTTTAATCGTCTGGTCATCATTGTGCTGGGGGTGGTGTCGGTTTATCTGTCGTATCAGCAGATTTTGTCGCCCAACCTGAGCGTAGGCATTTTTGCCCAGAATGGGGTCTATGCCTATTTCTCGGCGGCTTTTGTGCCCGTGCTTTTTGGCACCTTTCTGCGGCAGGTTCCCTTGTCTGTTCCGGTGGCAGCTTCGGTAGCGGCGGTGGCAGTACATTTTTCGGTCTATTATGGCCATCTCACGCCTTACACCCAACCGCCGGTGGCTAATCCGGGGGTGGCTTCGGCCTTGGCTATTTTGAGTGCACTCGGGGTGGGAATCTTTACTTACTGGGCCACTTACCGTTCTGACACCTCTTCACTTGATTTTCGCAAAGCTAATGTCAACTCTTAAATTTTCTTTAATACCTTAATTTTTTTAATGATTATGAAACAGATGTTTACAACGATGGTTCGGGGGCTGCTGATGGTAGTTTGCCTGGCCGGGGCAGTTTTCGCCCAGACAACCGTGAGTGGGGTAGTCAAAGATGCGGAAAGTGGAGAACCACTTATCGGCGTGAGTGTGGCCGTAAAAGGTACTACCAGTGGTGGCATTACCGATGAAAGCGGAAATTTTAACTTTAGCACCAATGCCAGAACGCCCTTTACGGTTGTGATATCCAGTGTGGGGTATGCCAACAAAGAAATTCTGGTACAAAATGCCAATGATGCCAGCAACCTGAGTGTGGACCTAAGCCAAAGTGTGATTCTGGCGGATGAGGTGGTTGTTTCGGCTTCACGTCGGGCCGAAAAAATCACGGAATCGCCGGCCACTGTCAACGTAATCACGGCCCAAGACATCGCTAACCTGCCTTCATTTAATCCGGGTGAATTACTCGCCCGCCAAAAGGGGGTAGATTTTGTTCGCTCGGGCGTATTGGGTACAGGCATTAACGTGCGGGGATTTAATAATACCTTCAATGCCAAAAATCTCCAACTGAATGATGGCCGTTTTTCTACTTTGATTGCTACTGGTTTGCCTATGGGCGCCTTGACACCTGTTGTAAAAGAAGACATTGAGCGGGTAGAGATTGTACTGGGGCCTTCCTCGGCTTTGTATGGTCCCAATGCTGGCAATGGCATCGTGAACACGGTAACCAAAGACCCACGGACCTCTCAAGGCACTACCCTGGCTTTTGGATTTGGGGCGCAGGATGTGTTTTCGACCCGTATTCGCCATGCACAAACCATTGGCAATCGTTTTGCCTTCAAAATCAACGGCGAATATACCCGGGGAACCGAATTTGAATATACCGACTCGGTCTATGTAACGGGCAATGCCCTGACGGCCAATCCCAATTTTAATCCGGGGCAAGCCCCCAGCCCCCTCAACAACCCTACCCGGGGGGTAGCCGAACTGGATTTGGACCGCACTTTCGAGGCCATCAAAGGGGATGTATCGCTTTATTATAGTATTGACGACGATAAGGACATTATCTTCAGCTACCTGGGGAGCAATAGCAGCAACCTGGGGGTTACCAATCAGGGCCGCAACCAAATCCGCGACTGGCAAATCCACCAGTTTCATTTACGTTATGTAAGTACCAACTGGTTTGCCCAGGTTTATCATACCCTGAGCCGTACCGACTCTACTTTTAATCTGAATCAACGCACTACCAATTACTGGAACCTGATTCGTAATGCCACCGGAAATACTACGGAGGGAGGAGCCACCATAACGGCCAGCGAAGAAGCTTCTGCCCGGGCCAACTCCTTTACCAATGCCGTATTTACAGACGATTCGGAGCGCTGGAATGCTGAATTGCAGTATAACAACCAGTTTGGCAACCTGACCCTGATTGCAGGCGCTCAGTTTCAGCGCGACGAAGGCGACAGCAATGGTACTTATCTCTTAGATACAGATGGCGAAATTGTGGTGAATCAAATTGGGGTTTATACCCAGTTGGAATACAAATTTGGCAATTCAGGCTTCAAGGCGGTGGCTTCCGCCCGAGGAGATAACCACGATTTTTATGGCTTCAACTTTGTCCCCAAGGGAGCGCTGCTCTACATAGGCGATAAGGGAACCTGGCGCCTGACCTACGGCCTCGGCATTGCTGCCCCTACCATTATCAATCTTGAAGGCCGTCTGTTTGGAGGTTTGATTTTGGGCAATGGAGAAGGTTTTACCCTTTCGGATGGTACAGTCATCAATGAATTGAAAGTGGAAAAAACCCAAACCATTGAGTTGGGTTATAAAGGCAATCCGCTGAAAGGCCTGTTTATTGATGCCAATGCTTATTTTAATTTCTCGCAAGATTTTATCAGCCCGCTGACCAATATCGTGCCTACGGGACTGGCGGGTGGACCGGTGGTTACTTTACGGGGTACAGAGCCCATTACCAACTTTACGGCTTTGCCCGGCCTGGTACTCACTTACCTCAACTTTGGTAAAGTCAATACCTGGGGTGTGGATTTGGGTTTTAATTATTACATCAATAATTATTTCAACATTGGGCTGAATTATTCTTACTTTGATTATGACCTGCGCACGGACGACCTGGCCAATGACTCTAACCGCGACGGGGTAGTGAGCGAAACCGACCTCCTGCTCAATACCCCTAAGCACAAAGCCAGTATCTCGTTTAATGCGAACAAAGGACGCTTTTTTGGCACCGTGCTGGCCCGTTGGGTGCAGGAATACGACTTCTTTTCAGGTATCAACATTGCGGCCGCGGACAACAGCAACCTGCTTTGGGATGGCTATACAACCATTGTAGCAGATGCCCCTCACCGTCGTTCTTACAACTATGGCCCGCTGGGTGGCTTTGTCAATGTGGACCTGGGATTGGGCTACCGCATCACCGATTTCTTTACCGCTTCGGCTCAGGTGAGCAATTTGTTTGATACCGAAATGCGAGAGCTGGTTGCTTCTCCTTTCATTGGCCGTTTGTGGGGCTTTGAACTAAAAGTAAACGTACCCACCAAACGCAAATAAGAACGAAGCCTTTTTCAACAAAAAAGCCCCGAACGAATACCGAGGCTTTTTTATCAGGAAACTTGAAAGACCGCCACTCTGTAAAAGAGGGCGGTTTTTTTTGGGGAAAACAAACCAGCGTTAACTATGTGAACCATAAAGAAGGACAAACAATCAAAGTGGGGCTTAAGAAAATAAATTTTTGAAACCATCAAAACAATCAATTATTTCATTTTTTTATTGTTTAGTGCCTCTAAATATCCTTCTCGTGCCATTGGGAAGCTCGTAGCTTAAGGTGAGTTTGCCATAATCATTTTCGTCTAATGTGCCAAAAAACCTACGCATAAAAATACAGCCATTGGTATCAAACTGAAGGCCCGTAGTAAAAGCTGTGTAAGTTTTAAATCCAACTGAGGAAACTCTCTCAGTTTGAAAAGGAATGGGTGGATTAGGAGAGTTCTGCCCACAGCCTTTGGGAAAGTTATATAGGTAGGTTTTCAAACCTCCACCTTCTATTGTATTAATTATTTCTACGGTAAATACATCATTGGGTGTATCCTCGAAGGCTCCCTCAAACTTCCCATAAAAAGGCAGTGGCGTTGTTTGGCTAAGTGGGACAGAAAAAGGTTCTCTGTAATAATGCACAAAAAAGTTTTTCGTAACTGTGTCTATCTGTACCGAGTCAGTAGGGCAGCCTGTAAAGCGCTTGGCAATGAGGGTTACATCAAAACTACCAAAGGCATTATTCACAAAGGTAAGCCCAAAAGATTTGGTCGTCCATGTGCGGTCGTCATCTTCCAGTGTCCATAGATACTCATCATAGTCCTCAGCGGCAGTAAACTGAATTCCATTTCCCTGAATAAACTGGTCAGTCTGAATAGTCGTATCAGGATAAGGAAAATAGGTTTGCAGTTGAATCTCCGCCTCAAAGGGCGTGATGAGCGTGCAGGGGTCAGGGTCTTTGTCTTTGCAAGACCAAGTTGCCCAAGCCAAGCCTGCACAAAGGCAGGCGTAGGCAAGTATTTTAATTAGGTTTTTCATAGTACTATAGGTTTATTTTTGTTTTTTAAGTACTTCTATTTCTGCTTTGAGTGCCTCTATCTGTTTTTGTTGCTCTATCAGATAAAGGGTGAGTTCTTCAATCTTAAGTACCTGCAATTAATTATTTGATAGAAACCTGACAGGTTTAATATGCAGATTATCAGATTTTTGTAACTAAAAACCTGTCAGGTTTTAATATAAACTAAATTTGGGCATGGACTTAAGCATTTGAATTTTGTGTATTTCGCCGAGTTCTAAGCCATTTTCTTGTAGTTCCCTTTCCGAAGAAACCTCAGGTAAGACTTATTGACTTTGATAAATGCTCCATCTGTTTTATTTAGTGGTCTTTGCCCCGCCATCAGATTATCACGAAATGACAAGGTGTATTTTGAAGCCTTTAAAATAGATAAATTGATTGCTAAAATGAGAGGAGAGAAAACTGCGCTGGCTTACTCTATTCTCTTGCATCAGTTGATGTCATTAAAATAAAAAAAAACGCCATTACTTCCAAATTTTTATGCTAAATTTTTGTGATTCAAAATGGAAGAGTATGATGAAATGCTTGATTATCAAATACTTAAAAAAATATTGAGTCAGTGTTAAAAAATCTTAAGATGGTTTTCACTTCGGCTTTTGTGCATAACCAGTTTCTGAGCAAAAAAAGCGGATCTTTTTCGTAAATCCTTCATACTGATTCTGTAAAACAAGCGGCAAGAACACTCGTAAGCTATCTGTTGATGCATACTTTTGCACTAAATTAAACCTACTTGCCAAATGCAGATAAGAATGAAGCCTTTTTTCAACAAAAAAGCCCCGGATGAATCCGGGGCTTTTTTTATTGGGAAGAAAGCAGCTACAAAAACACAAAACAGGGTTATAAACTGCCAATGCTCACCACTTTGGGCGTTTTGATGCTTTCGTGCCCTTCGGGAATCATAATGGAAATGGGGGCGGCTATACCAGCCTGGCCGGCGGCTTTGTCAAGCCAGATTTTATAGACCTTGCCCCGGATGGCACTGGGACCAAAACCACTGCTACTGGCTATGGGGTTGGCATTGACCCGGCTGATTTTCAGAGGCTGCGCATAGAATTTAATACTTTCAAAATCCTTTTTGAGCGAATAGGGCTTTACCGAACTGCGCAAAGTCTGCCCGTCTTCATTTACAAGACTTCCGCCGGCCACTTCCACAAAGCGGGCCGCACATTCATCCAGGTTCTGCGAGGAGCGCAAAATATTGATATATTGTTCCAGCACCTGCTTTACTCCCGCCGGGAGTTGTTCTACCGGAATATCATTGGTGCGGGATTGGGCCAACAGGCCAGGGGAAACACTGAGAAGAAAGGCCACAATATACAGAAAGATTTTTTTCATAAATACATTTTGTTAAGATGTTTTGACCAAATTAACGGTAAAAGTGTCCATTAAATGATGCGCAACAGAAAAAAAGAGGTTATAAATTTCCGGTTTTCTCACGCCACTGCATCATCAGTTCAAAAGTATTGTTTGACCTTACATAGTCCATATAGCCCGAAATCCCCTGCACGCCTATCAATTCTTGCAGGGCTTGCTTTTCGGCCTGGGAGGGTTGAGCGGGCATATTGAGCCAAAGTTCGTCAATATCATACAAACGCTTCAATCTTTCGGGTTCTTCAATTTGGTACGCCTCGCAAAAAAGCCGGATTTTTTCGTCTTCATTCATTTCTTTCATCATCAGTAATTTTTATGAATCACCCTTGTTTTTTTCATAGCGCCACTTAATCAGGAATTTAGGCCCATACATCCTCAAGATAATTTCCCGAAGCCCGGTATTGAACCCACCAGTCCCGGGCCGCCGACAGCGTACTTTTGCTTTTATCCTGGTATAGCTGCATCAATACATCCCGGACCGCCGGAGCCATCCCTTTTGCATCTCCACAAACAAAGACCCGGGCTCCCATTTGCATCCTTTCCCACACCAAATCGCGATTCTCCCATATTTTATGTTGCACGTAGGCTTTTTCAGTATTCAGCCTCGAAAACGCCGGAATGATTTCCAACCAGCCTTCCGAGGCCAGGGCTTCCAGCTCCTCCTGATAAATAAAATCTTGCGCCGGATGCCGACAACCAAAAAACAAAAGCACCTCGCCAATGGGCAGCGATGCCTGGTGCTGGTGCTGGCGTTCGCGCAGAAAAGCCCGCAGGGGGGCCAAGCCCGTGCCCGCACCAATCAATATCAGCGGCACCGAAGCATCTTCCGGAAGCCGAAAAGGACTTTCCGCTTTCTCCACAAAAGCCTGTACCTCCTGACCCGGTTGAACCTGCCGAAGGTAATTCGTGCATACACCTTTGAAAATACCTTTGCCCGAATGAGCGGCTTCTTCCAATACACCTACCGTGAGATGCGCCTCCTCTGGTTGTGCCAATGCCGAGGAGGAAATGGAAAAGTAACGGGGCTGTAAAGCCGGAAGCATCGCCAGAAAATCGGCCAGGCTGATTTCACAGGCAGGCACTTCTTCCAAAACATCTAATATAGAAAGGCTTCGCAGGGCCAGGTCATTTTCAAAAGCAGCCTTGATAGCTTCCAAACGGGCTTTTTCGGGCGGACAGACCGTATGGCTGAGTAATTCGTCCAACTGACGGACCGAAAGGGACGATTGCAGTTCTACAAAATGGCGCAAGACATTGCCCAGGCTTATCGGCTGGCCCAAAGGCAACAAAGTAGGAAGAGTGGAATCATTGTCCAACTGTATCACATCCGCAGCCTGGCGGTCAAAACGGCGACACACCCGGGCCACCAGTTCTTCCGGGTTTTGGGGGATAATCCCCAGGTGGTCGCCTGTTTGGTAAGTCAAGCCTTCGGGCAGGGCCAGCTCGAGATGCCGGGTAGCGCGTGTACTTCCCGGCGATTGCAGTTCTTCATTTCGCTTTACTGTGAGCCAATGCGTGGCATAGCGGCGGCGGGGATATTGTAGCGGGGCGGGGGTCTGAGGGGCTAAAAATTGAAGGGCGTAGCGGGGGAGTGTAGCCACCGCATTATCCAGCGCATATTGGCTTGAAAGTGTTTGCCAAAGCTGTTTTTCCCAGGCTTCAAAAGTATCCTCAAATCCGCTCAGGGCGGCATCGGCTTCACCCGCCGCTTGCAGGCGGGTAGCCCCAAGGGCACGGAGCCCTTGGTCAATGAGGCGCGGAAAAGCCTGGAAGGTTTGCCATTGGGTATTGCCACAGCCAAAAACGGCATACTGCAAATCAGCCGGGCAGTTAGTCGCTTGCGCAAGCCATTGGGCAAAACGACGGGCATTGTGGGGCGGCTGGCCATTGTAAGTAGCACTCACGATTACCAAAATGCCCGTTTTTGGAAAGTCATCCACCAAATCATCCAGGGCAGCAAGCTGCACGGCAAAGCCCATGCGCTGGGCTTTTTGTGCGATAAGGCCCGCAAACTCTTCCGAGGCACCCATATTAGAACCATAGGCAACCCAGAAGGGGAGGGCGTGTGTGGCTTCGGATACATTCTCGACCGGAGTCTTTGAAGGAGTTTTGGTGCGGGGGGCCGGGCGTTCGTTGAGAGGGCGAGGCACAATCCTGACCTGCAAGTCCTCGGGTTTGAGGGTCAGGGTTTCCTTGATTTTAAAGACATAGCCTGGCTTCAGATGCAGCCGGTAGCGTTGCAAAACCAGGCCCATGACCAGGGTGGCTTCCAGCAGGGCAAACTGACGACCAATACAAGCCTTTGTCCATTGCCGAAGGGCTTGTA
>JAAUUB010000130.1 GCA_012031215.1 Microscillaceae bacterium
CGCCCCTGCGCTTTTTGAAACCCATCCCGCCCCAACTTGGTCTTTCAACAAGAAGCAAATGCCCTCATTGAACACATTGAGGGGGGATATATTGTACCTTGACCCACCCTACAATGCCCGCCAGTATGGGGCCAACTATCACTTGCTCAATACCATCGCGCTCTACGAACCTTTTCTGCCACAAGGAAAAACCGGACTACGACCCTACTACCGCTCGCCTTATTGCCAAAAAAACAAGGCCCTCGCTGCCCTCACCGACCTGCTCAAAAAGGCCCGGTTTCGCTATATTTTTCTGAGCTATAATAACGAAGGGCTCATTCCCCTGCCCGAACTTACGACATTGATGAAAGCCTTGGGGCATTATGAATGCATAGAACAAGCCTATACCCGCTTCCGGGCCGATAAAGCCCACTTGCGCCAACACAAAGCCAGTGCTACCATAGAATATCTCCATATCCTTGAGAAAAGGGGCTGAGCAAATTTAATGAAGAAGCCACTCTGGTGTCCACTGCCAAAAAGAGCTGATGTCATTAACTTTCAGAAAAAAATGTAACTTTTCAAACGTTTTTTTGGATTTAAAACAATATCCTTATAATTATGCTTCAGATTTTGACAATCGCTCTTTTTGCCAAACAACAAAGCTTAATTATGATGAAGAAGAAATTTTTGTACGCAATAGTCTGCCTTGTGCTGACCTTTTGCTCCTTTGGCTGTGGTTCCAAAGGTGGTGGTGAGACCAATAAATTGAAAAAGGGTTCACCCGAACACATCCAGGCCGTAACCCAGGCCATTGATGATGCACGGCTTTTGAAAGCGGAGGCCTCGCCCGGCGACTGGCTTTCGTATGGACTGAACTATTCCGAAAACCGTTTTAGCCCGCTCAAAGAGGTGAGCACCGAAAATGTAAAAGACCTGGGCCTAGCCTGGCAGTATGAGTTGAAATCGGTGCGGGGCGTAGAGGCCACCCCCATCGTAGTAGATGGCATTATGTACACCACCGGCCCCTGGAGTGTGGTCTATGCCCTGGATGCCCGTAGCGGAAAACTGATTTGGGAATATGACCCGCAGGTGCCCCGCGAATATGCCGAAAAGGGTTGCTGCGATGTGGTCAATCGTGGGGTGGCCATTTACAAAGGCAAAGTTTATGTGGGGGTGTTTGATGGCCGCCTGGTGGCCCTTGATGCCAGTAATGGAAAAGTGGTTTGGGAAAACTGACCATCGACCGCAAATGGCCTTATACCATTACGGGGGCTCCCCGGGTGGTGAAAGGCAAGGTCATTATTGGCAATGGCGGGGGCGAATATGGCGTGCGGGGCTATCTCACGGCCTACGATGCCGAAACGGGGGAGCAGGCCTGGCGATTTTACACCGTGCCCGGCGACCCTTCCCAGCCACAGGAGGGCAAACACCTCGAGAAAGCCGTAAAGACCTGGAGCGGCCAATGGTGGAAAGCCGGGGGAGGGGGCACTTGCTGGGATGCCATGGCCTATGACCCCGAACTGAACCTTTTTTATGTGGGCACGGGCAATGGCTCGCCCTGGAACCGCCGCCATCGTAGTCCCGAAGGTGGCGATAACCTCTACCTCTCTTCTATTGTAGCCCTCAACCCTGACAATGGGGAAATGCAATGGTATTTCCAGACAACGCCCGGCGATACCTGGGATTTTACGGCGACCCAGCACCTCATCCTGGCCGACCTGGAAATAGGAGGTAAAAAGCGTAAGGTGATTATGCAAGCCCCTAAAAACGGATTTTTCTACGTTATTGACCGCACCAATGGCGCGTTTATTTCGGGGAAGAACTATGTAGAAGTGAACTGGGCTAAAGGCCTGGACCCAAAAACCGGCAAACCGCAGGAAGTGGCCGGGGCCGACTATGCCAAAGAAGTTTTTATGATGACCCCCGGCCCTATGGGCGGGCACAACTGGCATCCGATGTCTTTCAATCCCCAAACCGGGCTGGTCTATATTCCGGCCTTAGGCATCAAGGCCCTCTATGGGCCTGACCCGGAGTGGCAGTACAACAACGTGAATGCGGGTATTGGTGTGGGCATTGGCACAGGCTGGAACCTGGGCGCTTTTGGGCAGGTATTGACCAACCCGGTGCCCACAGGCCACCTGCTGGCCTGGGACCCGGTCAGGCAAAAAGAAGCCTGGTCGGTTCCTCTCAATGGCACCTGGAATGGCGGAACCCTCACCACGGCGGGTAATTTGGTGTTTCAGGGCACTGCCGATGGCCGCTTCATTGCCTATGATGCCCGGAATGGCCAAAAGCTTTGGGAATCGCCCACCGGCACAGGCGTAATAGCCGCTCCGGTAACTTATGAAGTAGATGGAGCGCAATATGTTACGATTATGGCCGGCTGGGGCGGGGCTATGGGCATGTATATCCGCTACACCCCCGGCGAAGGCGGCGGTCGTATTCTTACCTTTAAAATAGGAGCGAAGGGCAAACTGCCCGAAATTGCGGCCCTGCCCAAGAAAGAACTCATCGCTGATGTAGCCGCCGAAATGAGTCCCGAAAACATTCAGACAGGCGGAATGCTCTATGCCAAAAACTGCATTGTGTGCCATGGCAACGTGGGCGACATTGGCGGGGTCATTCCCAACCTGGCCTGGTCGAGCAAAAATGTGTATGAAAATATGCACCAATACGTCATTGAAGGTGCTCTGGCCAAAAAAGGCATGCCCAATTTCAAAGGCCGTCTCACCCGTGAGGAGGTAGAAAAAATCAAGGCTTACCTGATTTACTCCGTTGAAGAAATTAAGAAAAAACCCGCAGTGGCTTTGAAATGACGGTCTCGGTCTAGCCCTCGGCCCCTGCTCACTGACTAGTGAGTAGGGCTTTTTTATGCACCCTTGCTGGCCCTTTCGGGTGGTTTGCATTTGATAAATAAGCCTTTAACAAAAAAATTTCCCTGCTTTTTTCCTTAATTTTGAAAGGATTTTCCCCGGGCCTAAAAGCAGGCACTCTACTTATTTTAAAATATTTCCAAAATGGTCAATTCACATTGTTGCAAAAATAAGATTGAACTAGAATGGTTAGAAGTGATTGACCCGACCCCTACTGAGCTAGAATACCTGGCCGCTCAATACGGCCTCCCCGCCAACTCTTTGAAAGATTGCCTGGAGCCCAATCACCTGCCAAAATTTGAAGAAATAGAAGGCTTCAATTTTATTATTTTTCGGGTGTACGATGTCTATGCCTCTAAAAATGCTACTACCGTTCAGCAACTCACTCGAAAAATTGCTTTGTTTCATAGTCCTGACCAGATTGTAACGGTACAAAGAGCCGAGATGCCCCTCACACAGGCACTGAAGGAGGGTTTTGCGGGTCGGGAAAAACACCTTTTTGCTGAGGAAATCTTGATAAAATATATCGAGTATTCTCTCCAAAGCTACGAAACACCCGCCAACTTGCTTATAGAAGAACTTAATCAAATAGAAGGAAAAATATTTTTTGAAAAGAAAATTCCTCGTATTCTTGGTGATTTGTATTTTATCAAAAAGAAAGCCGACGTGATGTCGAGGCTCCTCATTCTTTATAAAGATATTTTGACCAGTTCTGGTCGTCATCTGCCCAAACACACCTACCTCCGAGATGTGATTGATTTGCACATTCGGCTAGAAAATATTTATAAAACCATTCAAGAAAATGCCAGCCATCTTATTAATGTCTATTTTTCTTTGGCCTCCCAGCGCACCAATGAAATTATGCAGGTTTTGACCCTTTTTTCGGCCTTTTTTTTACCCCTTACCTTTATTGCTGGGGTATATGGGATGAATTTTGAAATTATGCCCGAACTCAAATGGAAAGCAGGCTATTTTTACACCTGGAGCTTGATGCTGATAGTGGCGCTGGGAATTTACGCCTGGTTTAAGCGTAAAGGTTGGATTTAGAAGCAAGCCGCAGGTTCTTGTCTGTTTGTGAAATACAGGCACCATTCATTTTAATATAGGCAGCTTTTTAAGTATCTTCCTAGACTTTGGTTTGGCCTGAAGACTAACAAGCCCACCGAAACCCCGCCTCCTGAACCACTATTGAGCCTATCAACGGTCAGACCCCTTGACCTTTGCCGCTACCCGAAGATTGCCCAAAGTGGGGTCTTATTTTACAACCAACATAACCAGGCGAGCGACTTACTCACGATGTGAAAGCGGCGGGTGTCAATACTGTCAGACGGTGGCTCAGGGTAACTCCTGCCGAGGGGCATTCGGGATTTGCAGAGGCAAAAGCCTTTGCACGGATTTTGCGCTCAGCAAGTTTTAAGCTTTGGCTCGCCCTGCATTATTCCGACGCTTAGGCCGAACCCGCTCAGCAGGCCCTCACGGCTGAATGGCAAAATTTGCCTTTGGAAGTAATACCATCAATTCGGGATTTTTACAGTCCTCGGCCAAAGGATACCAAGCCCGACAGCAGATACCCCTTCGCTGTCGGCCGCCAGGCCGGGTTTAAAAGTTTGCTTCCAGGTATTTTAGGTAGGTACGGCAAAGTTGTTTCACTTTATGAATCAACTGTCGCCGGGCTTCATCGTCCTCGAGACCCATTTCACAAAGCAGGCGGCCTTGCTGGATTTCGCTTTCCAGTTCTTCCAGTCCCAGTAAGCCGATGGTAGCCCGCATATTGTGGTGAATCTGGCGAAGCTTTTCCAAATCGAGATGAAGCAGGGCGTAGGCAAATTCATCGGGGAAGGTTTCAAAGACTTTGGCGGCAAGCTGCTTATATTTTCGGATAAAGGCTTGGTTACCGCCAGATATTTCCAGGATTTTGTCGAAGCTAATGCCCGCTTGCGGGGCACCCGGGCCTTGATTTTGGGAGACAGGCTTTGCTTTTGATGTATTTTGCCGAACCAAATTGCGCCAGATGACCTGATAGAGCGCTTGGGGGCGAAAAGGCTTGGTAACATAGTCGTTCATTCCGGCTTGTAAAACGCGCTCTTTCACCTCTGCCATAGCCGAAGCCGTCAGGGCGATAATGGGTAAGTGTGTAAATCGGCCTTTCATTTGACGAATGTGCTCCGTGGTTTGATAGCCATTCATCACGGGCATTTCCAGGTCCATAAGCACAATATCATATTCATTTTTTTGGAGGAGGTCGAGGGCAATTTCTCCATTTTGGGCATAATCAATTTGGGCGTTCCACTTTTGCAAAAACTGGGCGGCTACCATCTGGTTCATTTCATTGTCTTCTACCATCAGTATCCGGGCCTGGTGGAGGTCGGGCGTTTCGTGGTCAATGGTCAAGTTTTGGCCATCGGCAGGGGGAAGATGGCGACGGTGTCCCTTTTTCATTTTGAGGCTAAAATAAAAGCGACTGCCTTTGCCGGGTTCGCTCTCTACCCGGATAAGTCCCCCTTGCAATTCAATCAAGCGTTTGGTGATGGCCAGTCCCAGCCCAGTGCCGCCAAACTTACGGGTGGTGTCAGCAGTGGCCTGGGTATATTGCTCAAAATAAAGGGCAATCGCTCCGGGGGGGATGCCTATGCCCGTGTCTTTGACAGTGAAAAAGACTTCATAGACCTCCTTGCTCAGGCGGTCGGCACTTATTTCGATGCTGACATAGCCTTCGGAAGTAAATTTAATGGCATTGTCCAGTAGGTTGGTCAGTATTTGGGCCAGGCGTACTGGGTCGCCTACCAAGACCGCCGGGGTTTCGTGTTTAAGGCTTTGCTGCACCACAATCCCCTTATTTTGGGCCTTGTAGCGCAGGGTTTCGCAGATAGCCGCTACCAGTTCGGGCAGATCAAAATCAATTTGCTCAAAGGTGAGTTTTCCGGATTTTATTTTGTTCAGGTCTAAAATATCGTTGACCAGTACCAGCAGGTTTTCTGCCGAAAACTTGAGGATGTTCAGGTTTTTGACCTGTTCGGGGCGAGGGTTTTCCTGCAACAGGAGGTGCGACATCGCAATAACGGCGTTCATCGGGGTACGAATCTCGTGGCTCATGGAGGACAAAAACTCAGCCTGGGCGGCGGCATTTTGTTCGGCCCGGTGCTTGGCTTCGCGCAGGGCCTTTTCGGTTTGGCGCAGTTCGGATATATCGCGGGCGAAGCAAAGCAGTTGGTCGGTGGCGACCTCGGCCAGGTCTATCCAAACGGGCAGTCGGCGTTGTCGTCCTTTTCGCAAATAAATCTCGGGGTTGGCGTGGTGGGGAACTGCCAGTTGGGTGAGTTCGGGCCAGGTCAGGCGGTGTTTGCCTTGATAGAGGTATTGCACCAGGGCTTGGCCCTGCAAATCGGCCGCTTGTTTTTCGCCCAGCATTTGGCAGGCCACCTGATTGGCATATTGAATGTTTCCTGCTTTATCCAAGACCCAAATGCCTTCTGGGGCCTGGTCAAGATAATTTCTAAATTTCCCCTCACTTTCGGCCAGGGCCTTTTGGGTTTTTCGGAAAGCACTGATGTCCAGGAGGATAAAAAGGGCATACGTGATTTGTTTATCGCCCGAAGCAATTGGAGCGGTTTGTATCAGGTATTCCCTTCCCTGCAAAACCAGTTCAAACATTTTGCGCTCGCCCCGCAGGTTTCGCTCAGGTGGCTATCGAGCCACAGGGGGGCTGTTTCGCCAAAGATTTCGGAGGCTGTCTTGCCCCGGCTTTGTGCATCGCTCCATTGAAGGTACTTTGCCGCCGAACCCGCCATAAAGCGGCATTTTTGCTCTTGGTCAAAAATCAGCAGCAGCCCGTTGGGGAGGTAATTGGCAAAACTGAGGTATTTTTTTTGGGCCGGGCTGAGCCAGTCCTCTGGTAAGGCTTCCTTATTGCTGAGGAGGGCCTTCCAGCCGAGCAGGTTTTCCTGGGCATCTCTTTGCGGCAAAACCACAATGGGCGGCACAGGGAAGAAATAGTTGTGAAAGGCCTCAAGGGTTTCAAACGCTGCTGGCGGTGCTGGCTCCGGGGTTTTTTTTGGCTTAAAAGTACCAATGCTTCTTTTCCGTTTTTCCGATTATTTCACGCTCGTCCAGGCCCCATTGTGCGGCATATTTGGGGCTGAAATAGACCAACAGTTGCTGAGAATTCTTATACCACAGCATTTCGGGCCAGGCCGGGGGTTCAAGGGCCTGCACCTGCTTTTGCCAGCGCTGTTGTTTGAGTGTTGTCTCGAGATATTTCTGAAAACTGATATTGTTGATGGTCAGGGCAACATAGAGAATATTGCCAAAATCATCCGTGATGGGATAAAAACCCATCTCAAACCAGAGCAAATGCTGCCCATCCGGGGTCATTTCTATTTCGCGGCGTGGGCTCTCCCCCAGCGTCGCTCTTTCAAAATCGCGCACAAAGGCCAGTTGGTCTTCGCCTAGTAGTACCTCTTTGAAGTCGAGGCCTTCCTGCGCCATCACCCCCCAATGCTTTTTAAGCAGGGCCAAGGCTTGCTGATTGCTATCCAATAAGCGATGGTCTAGGTTAAGTAAAAGTACTGGCAAGGGCAATTTCCGAAAAAGCACTTCATACTTTTGGCGCGCCTGCATGAGGCTTTCTTTTTTCTTTTTTTCCTGGCTAATGTCTATTCCAGTAGCCTGAATGGCCACCAGTTGGCCTTCGCGGGTGAGAACAGGGCGAAAATACCAGCGTTGCCACTGCAAAGCGCCTTGTCGGGAGCGGTATTGTTTTTCCTGACTGATTTCTTCTTTGCTGGTCTGGAGGAGGGCGATGTTGGCGTAGAGGTGCTTTTGTTGCGAAGCATTTAGAAAATGGGCATACTTTAAGCCTAGCACCTCTTCCCGGCTTTTGTGGAGGTGGTAGCAAAAGGCCAAATTGGCAAACAGGATGGTAGTATCGGGCAAAAACCGACAAATCATTTCGGGTTGCTGGTCCAAAATTGATTTTAGTAAGTTTTCTTGCTCCATGTTATTTTGGTAAAAGGGGGATAAGGGCCAGCCACCATTCCATAAAAGCCAGGATAAAGCTTTGCCCCAGGCAATTTTAACCTGTCAAAGATACAGCTTTTCAGGATTTTCTAAGCCTTCGTGCATCGCCGAATACCCGGTTACTATATTGTTTGTGGAGGTTCATTGCCAGAATAAAAAAAAACTCGAACTTTGATGGAATTGCAGAATTAAGTTTTTAGAAATTTAAACTTTGTGTGCGTATGACAAGTTTCCGAATTCGCCCTCGTTTTCGCAAAGTAGTCGCTTTAAGTCCCGAACAAATTCGGACATCCTTCCGGCATAAATTGAGCCAGGAAAACACTGGATGCACGGTTTCTTTCTTCACCCATCATGTCCTGCTCAAAATTGTGCCTGAGGCCCAGCACTACTGGTCGCCCCAGCTTGACCTAAGCCTAGAAGAAACCGAACATGGCACCCTCATACGAGGGCTCTATGGCCCTAAGCCAGCGGTCTGGACTTTGTTTACTTTTGCCTATATGGTCTTAGGTATTTTTGCCACTTTCGCACTGATGGTGGGCTTCTCGAGGTGGAGCCTTGGCCTGGATGCGCCTATTTTGTGGCTGATGCCCGTGTTTGGGGGCCTGGCCTTTTTACTTTATCTGGGCAGCCAGTTGGGGCAAAAACTGGGAGCAGCACAGTTGTTTCTACTCCATCATTTGTTTGAAGAAATTATCCACGAAAAGGTAGGAATAGCCTGAGGCACTCTTGCCCCTGGCCCATTTTTTTTAAAACTGAAAATAGATAAAAGGCTGCACATTTTCGCTTTGCACTTGTAGGATTATCTGGATAATCAACACCAGTACTCCCGCTTTGGCGAATACAGGCAGGGTATTAAAATACACCCTCAGGTGTTGTTTATGAATCTCTTTCAAAAAATGAATGCCAAAACCCAGTCCCAGCATTCCCACCAAGAGCCCGCGGGTCTGTAGAAAGGGAGAAAAATAGGTCCAATTGGCATCAAACACAATTTTATTAATCACCAAGCCCGCTGTGCTGTAGCTGTCGGCTCTAAAAAAAATCCACAAAAAAGCCACAAAGTGGAAGGTAAGTACCCAGCCCAGAGGACGCAGCAGGGCTTCGTTCCATTCCATTTCGCGGGCTGTTTCGCTGAATATTTTGTGCACAATCAAGCCCAGGCCGTGCATACCGCCCCAAAACACAAACTTCCAGTCGGCTCCGTGCCATAGCCCGCCTATCAGCATCGTGAGCATCAGGTATAAATACTGCCGCTCTACTCCCCGGCGATTGCCCCCCAGCGGAATATAAATGTAGTCGCGCAGCCAGGTTGAGAGGGAAATATGCCAGCGCCGCCAAAAATCGGTAATATCGGCCGCCAGATAAGGACTACGAAAATTTTCCGAGAGCCGAAAACCCAAAATCAGGGCCAGCCCAATAGCCATATCCGAATAGCCGGAAAAATCGCAATAGATCTGTAAAGTATAGGCATAGACGGCCATTAGGTTTTCAAAACCCGAATACCCGGTCGGATTTTGAAAAACCAAATCCACGTATTGGGCCACGTAGTCGGCAATGACCGCCTTTTTGAACAAACCTTTGAGCACCATAAAAAGCCCGTTGCTCATGTCCTCGCGACGAAAGATGATTTTCTGATGGATTTGAGGCAAAAAATCGCTGGCCCTTACAATGGGCCCGGCCACCAGTTGCGGAAAAAAACTAAGGTAAAAAGCAAAATCCCAACGACTTTTGGAGGGCGCAATGTGCCCCCTGTGCACGTCCACGAGATAGCTAATGGATTGAAAGGTATAAAAAGAAATACCAATGGGGAGAAAAATATCCAGGCGGGCGAAGTTTCCGGCCAGCAGGTAATTAAGGTTGGCGAGTAGAAAATTAGTATATTTAAAATAAACCAAAAAGCTGGTATTGAGTACAATGCCTCCGGCCAGGCCCCATCGCCGCCAGATTGCCGAGGCCGGATTTTGAGAAGCCCCCAGCCAACGCCCGAGGTGATAATTGAACTCAATGCAAAAAGTAAATTGAGCAAGTAAATCCCGCTGGACTTATAATAAAAGTATAGACTAAAAGCCAGGACATACAAGATACGCGCCCGCACATTTTGGTAAAGCAAGGCATAAACAATGGCAAAAAGCGTGAAAAGGCTAAGGAAAACCCCACTGTTAAACAGCATCGGCGATTCAGGCTGATATACGAACAAGGGGGCAATGTCTTCCCAATACAGGTTCATGGGCATCAGTTTAGGGTTGGGCAAGAGGGGTCTGCACCCTCACGGAGTCGGGCTTAGGGGTTTCGGGGCGCTTCAAAAGAATCGGATACGCACTTTCCTGGCCAATCCAGGTGGCCAGGGTATCAGCCCAAGCCTGATAAGCAGCTACGGTAGGATGAATCCCATCCCCGGCCCGGGGCAATTGGAGTTGTTTAGAGGCAAAATATTTGTCTGTTCCAATTACTTCGGCCATCAGGTCGGTAAGGCCATTGTCCTGGCGCCAATTGGGCGGACCAATCCAAACAAAAGGCAAAGCCCCAATTTGGGCCACTATGTTTTGCAGATACTTACGATAAACTTCCAGTCCCCGCGTCATCAGTTCATTAGAGCCCAGGCAAATGATAAGATACGAGGGTTTGTTTTCGGCAAGGGCCTGGCGCAAGCGTCCGGTGCTGTCCTGCCCCACCCAAGATACGATGGTGGCACTTTGGCGAGCCAGGGTAATAAGGCGGTGTCCGTTGAAAAGAGCATATTGGCGGAGCGGAATTTCCAGCCCTTGCGCCATTGAGTCCCCGATGAATAAAATTATCTGGCGGGCCGTATCGGGAGAAACTGTTTCTGTCTCCGGCAAGGCTTCGGCCTCCAACGAGTCGGGCCTTGAAGCCAGGTAATCCTCTAATTCGGCGTGGGTGAGGCGGGGAGAAGGGGACGAAAAATCATAGTTCCAGAGCGAATACACCAGCAAAACCGCCATCAGCAATAATCCTAGCAAAATCCATTGGGTAAGGTTGAGGTCTTCGCGCATGGCAGGGTAGCGTTAAATTTTAAGAGCTTTTGGCCGTAATCGTTTTATTTTTCTCCAAAGGTATGCGCATCAAAATCTTATGCCGGCTTTGGGTCATAATCCAGTTTGAGATGGTATCGGCCCAAATCGCGGCCGAACTCCAAGTGGGGTGGGCTCCGTCTGGCCCTCGCTCAAACTTGAGACGGCGCGACTCGAAAAAGCGGTCGCGGCCCACGTTTTTGATAATGAGGTTGTTGATGCCCGTATCCTCCGCCCAGTTGGGGGGGCCTATCCAGATAAATTTACAAGTACCCGCCTGGCGCACAATGTCCTGAATATAAGGCTCCCGGTCTTCAATGTTGCGGATAAAAAGTTCGTTGGAGCCCGTCGTAAAAAAAATATAATCGGGCTTGTAGGAAGCCACTAATTTGCGCAGGCTATCCGATTTACTCCATTTTTCGGTAGTAGAGCTATACCAAATGACCGTTTTGAGTTCGTGATGGTTCTGCTCGGCATATTTCTTAAACCGAAACATCAGCCCCTCACACATTGAATCGCCTGTCAGCAAAATGCGATGCGAGGAGGAATCCAGCACATTGGTCCGGGTCTCGAAGACTAATAAAGCCGAATCAGCCAGGGGACCCACCAGGCGGGCCTGCATTTCGTGCCATAAAGGAGCCGCAGGAGGCATTGTTACATAATCCCGCAGGGCTGACTTTTTGACCTTCACCCCAAATTCAATGTGTTGGTCAATGGCGGCGTAATAAGACAAGGCCAGGAGGCTAAAAAGGCAAATTGCGATGATTTCTAAAAAAGGACGGATTTCTTTCATCTTTTTTGAGACTTACCAGGCTTATCCCGCAGGGTCAGGATTATTTTTTTCTCTGGGCAAAAAGCCAATGTAAAAATTCCGGCTCGGCATAGGCCGGTTTCCAACTTCCGTGTTGCACATCAGGATACTCAGTATAGCGGGGTTGTCCTCCGGCGGCTTGCAAGGCTTGTATCATTTTGCGACTTCGGGAAGGCTTCACGACCCCATCCAAGGCCCCGTGAAAATTCCAAATAGGGATATGCTTGATAAGGGGGGCTGTTTTTTCATCGGCCCCGCCGCAAATGGGTGCTGCGGCGGCAAAAGTATTAGGCTGCCGGGCCAAAATGTCCCAGGTGCCATAGCCGCCCATAGACAAGCCCGTAACATACCACCTTTGCTTGTCGGTAGCTAACTCCTTGTGCAAGGAATCCAAAAGAGCCAGAGTAAGCGTCATAGCGTGGGAGGCCTGCGGTGGAAAATCGTGGCGCTCGGCCCCCCAATCTACTTCCACCCAACGCCAGTTTTTGGGGCATTGTGGCACCAGCACAAAGCAGGGGTATCTTTGTCTTGCCTCTGGGGAGGTAAAGAGGGGCGCAATGTGTGTAAGTGGAATTTCATTTTCGGTGCCTCTTTCGCCCGCCCCGTGCAAAAACAATACTAAGGATAAGATTTCTGGGCTTCCGCTTGCAAAGGCCGCATCAGACGATAAGGCAGGGTATCTCCCGCCTGCACAAATAGATGTCGTTCAAATTCCGGGTATTTTTCGGTGGGCACCTCTTTAGCACCCGAATTGACTTCAATCGTCAATTGCCAAAGCCAAAAAAACCATATGAGCATCCAAAACATATCTTTTCAATTTTAAATCTTGACAAAATTAGGAATAATCACCAAATTGCCGGAAACTATTTGCTTGATTTTTGAGTATCATATCAAAACATAGTAGCTTGCATTACAGAGTACCAATCTCCCTAAAACATTTCTTATATGGAAGTTTTTCACCTGATTTTCCGCCCCGAAGTAATTGTTTTTTTCGTCCCTATCAGCGCGATTGTGGGCGGCATCTACCTGGCCAGCTTAAGAATAAAGGCCAAGATGATGGAGAATAGCCTAAGCAATGCCGATGTGGCCCTACTCAAAAAAGTAAGCCAGGAAAACAACGAAATCAAAGAACGATTGCAAAACCTGGAGGCCATCGTAACAACCCTCGACAAGGACTTACTTTTGCTTGGTAAAAGCCAGCCCGACCTTTCAGCCGAAGATGCTGACAAAATAAAAGCCCTGGCAAAAAAATTAAAACCCGAATAATCTGACTATTTGTCATTAGTTTTCAAAATTCTATTTTAAATGCTGCTTTTTCCGACAATTTTTCCTTGTTTACCAGACTGGAACAAGAGTTGAAAATGTAAAATTCATATTGTTTCACCTAAACCGGAAAAACCATGCGCTACCGCAATTGTGGCCAGGAAGGCCAAAAGAATCGCTTCTTTGATTTTATGGATAATTTCATTGTAGGCGATGTGAAGGACTTTGCCCGCAAGTTCAAGGAATTTGGCGAAAACGTACGCGAATCTGTTTTTCGCGACTTTGCCGAGAACTATCCCCTGCTCAACGTCATCGAGACCCCGGTCGGCTTCCGGCCGAGTTGGCCAGCCCCAGGTTTGATGAAAGAGAATTTCAAAATTCACCTGGAAGAAAACGTGCTTATTATCTCGGCTGAGGTCGCTCAACCGCTGGCCGAAGGTGAAAATTATCGCCAACGCGAATTTGATTTTAGCCGTTTTGAGCGGCGCTTTGCCCTGCCCGAAGAGGTGGAAGCCAGCCAGATTTCGGCCCGCTACGAGAATGGCCTTTTGCAGATTTTCCTGCCCAAAAAGCAGCGCACCACCGAAAACAGTCGCGAAATCAGGATTGACTAAGCCGCTTCTGAACCGAAACCTGAAAGCCGGATTTTCTCCGGCTTTTTCTATTGGGCTTTGTCGCTTAACCTTGTAGATTCACGGTTGTTTTCTAAATAAAAAAAGATGCTGCTACAACGCGCTACCTGGCTACACCTTCGCCTGCCTTTCTCCTTTTTGCTGATGCCGGTCTTTTGGTTTGGCGCGGCCCTGGTGCCGCCACCCATGCCCTGGGGGTCTTTGGCCTTGATGTTTTTCATCCTCCACGGGTTGGTCTATCCAGCCAGTAATGCTTTTAATTCTTACTATGACCGGGACGAAGAAAGCATTGGGGGCTTAGAGAAGCCTCCCCCGGTAAGCAAAGAGCTACTCTGGACGGCACAAACCCTCGACGGTCTGGCACTGCTGCTGAGCTTGGGGATTAATATGGGCTTTATGTGGAGTGTGTTGGCTTATATTTTAGTTTCGCGGGCTTATAGCTACGATAAAATACGCCTCAAAAAACTTCCGATTACCAGTTGGCTGGTGGTGGGTTTTTTCCAGGGTGGTTTTATTGTTCTGTCTGTAGTGGGCGGGCTTACTGCCTGGAACAGTTACCATCTCCTGCAAGGGGAAGTGTTTGGCGCCATTGGGCTAAGTACACTTATGTTTTGGGGTTCTTACCCAATGACCCAGGTCTATCAGCATCAGGAAGATGCCCGTCGGGGCGACCGAACCATAAGTCGCTTACTGGGTATCCGGGGCACTTTTTTATTTACCCTGACGGTTTTTGGACTGGCGGTACTTGCCTATACCGTGTATTTTTTTCCTTCCGACATTATTACTGGAGCCTGTTTTTGTAATGGCGCTTGGGCCGGTATTGGTATATTTCCTAAACTGGCTCGTATTGGTTTGGCATACCCCCCA
>JAAUUB010000131.1 GCA_012031215.1 Microscillaceae bacterium
CAGGCACAGGCCGAAAAACACCAAATAGAAACCATTAGTGATTTGCGGGCATTTATAGAAAATATGAAATAATCGGCTTCTTACTTACTGGACATCAAATCAAAAGATAAGTTATCTAATTTTAGGTTACCTTCCGCGGAAATGGATTGGAATGGCTTTCCACCTCATGTTCTTGTTTTACGGACTTCCGATATCCAGGCAAGACACAGCAAAGGATTAAGGATGTATGGAAGTATAGGTTTTTCCTTCCTGAAGTATTGTTTTTGCCTGGTTCGCCTCTTTGAAGTAGGCAGAATAGGTGCGAATATCAAAATTTTCTCCTGGTTTATAAGAAAAAACAGCAACGTGCAGATGGGGCCCTGATGACCAGCCCGTGTTGCCACTGTAAGCAATTACTTGCCCTTGTTGCACGCTTTCGCCCTCTGCTACCAGGTTGCCTTTTTGCATAAGATGGCCATAGATAGCGAAAGTACCATCTTTGTGGTAGATAAGGATAAAGTTGGCATCTTCCATAGAAGATGAATGGTTGTAGCCGATTCTAGAGTTGTTCTTTATACAAACTACAATTCCATCTCTCATCGCACAAACACTGGAACCTTCTGGCATCTCAAAATCCAGGGCTTGAAGGTGCTGATGAGAAAAAATCCCGAAATATCCTTGACTGACTTTATAAGCCTTTCCCTTGGGAAATGGCAGCGTATAAATGAAAGTACTGTCATAGCTGGATAACTCTGTATCTCCAAGCCAGGTATTGCATTTGTATTCGAATTTGTAGTCCTTTCTAGGGTCGCAAAGCTTCATTTCAAATAAGAATTGTTTTTGGACATTGGCTTCTACCAAAATCCGTTTTGTAGGAAGCCCGCAAATATTAACTGCATCAAATGAAAAAATCAAAGATACCGGGCAATGATTTACATTGCTTGCGTAAAACTTATACCCTATTTCGCTTTCTTCACCACTTATTTCCACAGCTTTGGGAATCACTTGCGCCTTTACAGCAAAGCTTTGGGGATTGAAAAGGAAAAAGAATAAAAGGCCGGGGGTGAATTTCAAGAAACCCGGGGGATAATGGGAATAAAACATCCACATATTTTTTTTACGGCTTGAAACATTTACAAGAAAGCCGGACATCGCCAAGAGACTTGTTTGGGGGGCTGTTCCAGACGGGTATCCATCACGCTTTCCAAAGTAAAATTACAAACTTAAATTTTTCGCCGATACGTTCCCGGGCAATTCAAAAAAAATATTTCTGTTAGCGGACAGCCAGCAAATTTTTGGAGCACATATAAATTTCTTGCCCCACGCAACCTGCCCATCTTTCGGCTTGTCTTTCTATTGTGGGGCCAGGAGTTTGTACGAAATCGCACAAGATTGACCGATTTCGTACAACATTTTTGCAAAGCCGTAAATTAAAATACTGATTTTAAGCATTTATAATTTGGCAGGCTTTTTCTTTTATTTTGTTGAAGAAATCAGGGGAATGGCTTTTAAAAAAATTAACAAATTTTTACACTACCTTGCATTGCATATTACTTTGTAATCTATTATATTTGCTACCGATTCCAAACCATATAACCATTTTTGAAAAGAGATGATACATCTTCGGGGAATTCACAAGTATTACGCCATTGGGAACAAAAGCAAATTGCACGTCCTGAAGGGAATGGATCTGGACATCCATCCGGGTGAGCTGGTTTCCATTATGGGCTCATCCGGTTCAGGAAAATCTACCTTGCTCAATATCCTGGGGATACTGGATGATTATGATGCCGGAGAGTATCAGCTCAATCATACCTTAATTAAAAACCTCTCGGCCAGTAAGGCGGCCTACTACCGCAATCAGTTTATTGGCTTTGTGTTTCAGTCCTTTAACCTGCTTTCCTTTAAAAACGCGATGGAAAATGTGGCCTTGCCCCTGTATTACCAAAAAGTAAGCCGCCGCAAGCGAAACAAAATCGCGCTCGAGTACCTGGACCGGGTGGGGCTGCGCGACTGGGCCGAGCACTCGCCCAATGAGCTCTCGGGTGGGCAAAAGCAACGCGTGGCTTTGGCCCGGGCTTTGATTTCCCAGCCCAAAGTCATCCTGGCCGATGAGCCTACGGGGGCATTGGATTCTAAGACTTCCCAGGAGGTGATGGACCTGCTCAAAAGCATTCACCAGCAGGGCATCACCATCATCATTGTTACCCACGAAGCCGAAGTAGCCCACCAAACCGACCGAATTATCCGATTGCGGGATGGCCTTATTGTAAATGAGGCGGAGTATTCGGCTGTTTCCACTGCTAATTCCTGAGGGCTTATGTTTGATTTAGATAAATGGCAGGAAATACTGGCCACGATGCGCAAAAACAAGCTGCGCACTTTTCTGACCGCCTTTGGGGTGTTTTGGGGTATTTTTATGCTGGTGATGCTGCTGGGGGCAGGCAAAGGCATGCAAAACGGGGTAGAACGGCAATTTGGTGATGAGGCCGTCAATTCTATATATCTCTGGGCCAACAAAACCACCATTCCTGCTTATGGTCTGAAGCCGGGGCGCAATATCCGCTTTGATAATGAAGACCTCGAGATGCTGGCCCGCGAAATACCAAGCCTGGAGCTGGTAGAGCCCCGCAATGGAATGTGGGGGGAATATGCCATCAACTACAAAGAGAAAAGCGGCGGGTATCGGGTCTTTGGCACTACGGGAGGCTTTCTTTCCTTCAATGGCGAAAAACTGAACCGGGGGCGAATGCTCAACCTGCTCGACCACGTCGAGCGACGCAAGGTTGTCATTCTGGGTGAAAAGGTCAAAGAGGTGATTTTTGGCAAAGAGGAAGATCCCCTGGGCAAATACGTAGAAATCAAAGGCATTTATTTTCAAGTGGTGGGCATTTTTAACAATACCCAAAACCAGGGCCGCAACGAAGAAAGGGCTTATATTCCTTTTTCTACCCTGCAAGCCACCTTTGGACAGCAAAATTGGGTGCAAATGATTGCCCTTACGACCCGCCCCGGAGCCGACCCGGCTTTGGTGCAAAAGCAACTTCGGCGGGTTTTGGCCAAAAAACACCGCTTTGCCGAAAATGACGAAGAGGCCGTCTATATCAACAGCAATGAAGAACAATACCAGCGCATTATGAATGTCTTTTGGGGCATTCGCACTTTTGTCTGGGTAGTGGGCATTATGACCCTCATTGCAGGGATTGTGGGGGTGAGCAATATTATGCTCATCATCGTGAAGGAGCGTACCAAAGAAATCGGCGTGCGCAAGGCCATTGGGGCCACACCCTGGTCAGTCATCAGCCTGATTTTGCAAGAATCCATCGTCATTACCTCCATTTCGGGTTATTTTGGTCTCCTCACGGCGGCAGGACTGCTGGAATTGATGCGTTGGGGCATTGATATGGTAGAGGCCTCGGGCGGCCAGTTGCCTTTCTTCTACAAGCCCGAAGTAGATTTGAGTGTGGCTTTTGCGGCCATCATCATCCTGGTAATCGCGGGCGCTTTGGCCGGACTGATGCCCGCCTTGAAAGCAGCCCGGGTCAAGCCCATTGAAGCCCTGAGGGCCGATTGAGAATAATACCGCTCTTAGAAATGTTTATAAAGAAGGAAAAGCACCGAGTATGCCAAAAGTCATCAAAACCCGAAATATCGAAACCAAGACGAAAAGCGAACTTTACTTACAGTATTGTCAAACACTTAGTCCATCTGAACGCATCGTACTGCTTGAAAAACTAAGTACCGAAATGAAAATTTTAGCCCAAGCCCAATTGCCGCAAACGGAAATTGGCGAGACCCCCACTCCAGATGCAACAAAAGGATTACAAAGATTTTTTAAATCTCTTAGAAAGATTTGAAGTGGAATATCTCATTGTGGGGGGGGTATGCAGTTGCTTTTCATGGCTATGTTCGGGCGACCGGAGACATCGATATTTGGTTTAATCCCACGCCAGAAAATGCCGAAAAGCTCCTCAAGTAAATAGTTTTGTATGGTTTTGCGCCGGGTACTTTTTTGGCCGAAGACTTTAATCAGAAGGAAAGTGTGCTGATGTTTGGAAGTTGGGATGCGGAAATCAATCTAATGGGCTATCTGGATGGTTTACCAGATTTTGCGCCCGTTTTTGCAAATCGGCATCGGGCCAAAATATTGACGCAGGAATATAATTTCATCGGGTTAAGTGCTTTGCTGGAAAATAAAAAAGCCACTGGACGACCCAAAGACCAATTAGATGTCGAAAATCTGGAAAGGATTCATCAGTTACCCTCTCAAAATTCCTGAACTTTTTACCTCAAAATACAAAAATATGTTTGACCTGGACCGCTGGAGTGAGATTTGGGCCACCATCCGCAAACACAAACTGCGCACTGCCCTCACCGGATTGGGCGTGGCCTGGGGCATTTTTATGCTTGTGGTGATGCTGGGGGCCAGCAAAGGCTTTGAAAATGGCGTGATGAGCCAGCTCGACATTGCCGAAAACACCGTGTTTCTCTGGTCTCAAAAAACCAGCATCCCCTATCAGGGCCTGCAGCCCGGGCGTTTTATTCAGTTTCAGAATGAAGATGTGCCTGCCCTGGAAGCCGCCATCCCTGAGCTGGAGGTGGTTTGTCCGCGAAACAGCATCTGGGATAATTTTACGGTAACCCGGGAGAATAAGTCGGCTTCCTTTAATGCCTTTGGGGATTACCCTGCTTTTGTTCGGGTAAAACCGATGAGCATTCTCAAAGGCCGCTTTATCAATCAGAAAGACATGGATGAAAGGCGAAAGGTGGCCGTTGTAGGCGAGCAGGTCGTCAAAAGCCTGTTTGCTTCTGATGAAGACCCCATCGGGCAATACATCTACGCCAATGGCACCCCCTTCAAGATTGTGGGCATTTTTCGGGGCAAAGGCCAGGGCGAAGAAGTCATGGAGGATGCCAAAACCATTTACTTTCCCCACCGCACCGTGCAGCAGGTCTTCAAACAGGGCAATCGTATTTATTGGTTTGCGCTCTTGCCCAAGCCGGGCATTCCGGCTTCTTTCATTGAGCGGCGGGCCAAAGAAGTACTGGCCATTCGCCACAAAGTGGCCCCCAATGATTTGAAGGCCTTTGGCTCCGCCAATGTAGAACAGGAAGTGCAGGAAATCCAGGGCTTGTTTATGGGGATGAAGGGTTTTAGCTGGTTTGTGAGTATTGGTACTATCCTGGCCGGCATTATCGGGGTGAGCAATATTATGCTCATTGTGGTCAAAGAGCGCACCAAAGAAATCGGGGTGCGTAAAGCCCTGGGGGCTACTCCCCGCTCCATCATCACCCTCATCTTGCAGGAATCCATTGTGATTACGGCCATTGCCGGTTATCTGGGGTTGCTGGCTGGCGTAGGCCTCATCGAGGGGGTCAATCAATTGCTCAAAGCCGTGGGTGGGGAGAGCGAGTTTTTTGCCAATCCCGAAGTGGATTTGAATGTGGCCATCACGGCCCTGGTGCTGCTGGTGGTGGTAGGGGCCCTGGCCGGGCTCATTCCGGCGGCCAAGGCGGCCTCCGTAAACCCGGTGGTGGCTTTGAAAGATGAATAAAAACTATATTCAATACTGAAAAACCCTAATTGATTAACCATGATTCGCATGAATTTTTATCGGAATTTTTTTAGTCCTTTTTGTGGCCGTTTCTATCTGGCTGGGCTTCTATTTTTATAACAAATCCAAACAAGACCCGATTGTCTATAAAACCGAAAGCCCTTTCATCACGATATCGTCCAGAAAACCGTGGCCACCGGGTCTATTGTGCCCCGGCGTGAGGTAGCGGTGAAGCCCCAGGCCTCGGGCATCATCGAGGAGGTGTATGTAGAAGCCGGCGAGCAGGTTACCAAAGGCCAGCTCATTGCCCGGGTCAAGTTTGTGCAGGGGCTTTCGGGCCAGAATGCGGACCAAATCAGCCTGAACAATGCCCGCAACAGTGTGGAAACCGCCCGCATCAATATGAACAATGCCAAAATAGAACTGGAGCGCCAGCAAAAGCTCTATGAGCAAAAGGTCATTTCTCAGCAGGAATACAACCGCTTTTTGCTGGACTACAATGTGCAAAAGGAAGCTTTTCAGGCGGCCCAAAACAATCTGGGGCTGGTGCGTCAGGGCATTTTGCAAAATTCAGGGGCCATCACCAATGAAATCTATGCGCCCATTGCCGGACTGGTGCTGGATGTACCCGTCAAGGTGGGCACTTCGGTCATTGAGCGCAACAATTTCAACGAAGGCACTACCATTGCCACCATTGCCGATATGAACAGCATTGTCTTTGAGGGCAAGATTGATGAATCGGAAGTGGGCAAGCTCAAAGAAGGGATGGAGCTTAAGCTCAACATTGGGGCCATTGAAGGCAAAACTTTTAAAGCCGTACTCGAATACATTGCGCCCAAAGGGGTAACCGAAGAAGGGGCTATCAAATTTGACATCCGGGCCAAAATTATCCTGGAAAAAGACGACTTCATCCGGGCGGGCTACAGTGCCAATGCCGACATTGTCCTGGATAAAAGAAACAAGGTGCTGGCCGTTAAAGAAAGCATGCTCCAGTTTGCCAAGCGCGGCAAAAACAGCCAAGACAGCACTTTTGTAGAAGTAGAAACGAGCAAACAGCAGTTCAAAAAACGCTACATCCGCACAGGAATTTCGGATGGCATTAATATAGAAATAGTGTCGGGCCTTGACAAAAAAGACAAGGTCAAAGTGCCTATGAGCAAAGAAGGGGAAGCTCCCAAAACCCAAGCTGGCTCATAAGCAGGCGGCCAAAAGCCCGGACGTTCGTGCCCGGGCCTTCTACATTTAAAAAAAACCAAAAAAGGCGAACGGGCCAATCCCAGGCTTATCTATGAAATCTGCCGGGAGGGTTTTTCATTCATCCATCCCAAGCGCACTTGCTTTGCCTCAAAAGCCAAAACCCACTCTAAAGCCCGTATTGACTTTCTCGTTGCTTTGCAGGGCCGTGATAAAATCAACCCGCAAGATTTTGAAAATATGCTCAATGCCCAGTCCCAGTTCCAGATAATAGCGTGAGGCCTCGGTATAGAGGTAATTGGCCGAAACGACCGTTTGCCATTTGAGTTTTTTCAAAAGGGGAATGGCATTGAGCAAAAAGCCATTGAAATGATGCTCAAAATTGGCCAGCACATATTGCTGATTGGTGCTGTAAAGGTAGTAGTCCAGCAATTGAAAGCCGCCAAAAGCTTCGCGGTAAAAAATGGTCTGGTTGCCTAAGAAATGACGATAATCCACAAAAGTCATCTGGCGATTGCTCAAAAAACGCCCAAATTCTACATTGTAGCTCATTTCGCCCACCAGGCCAAGATAAACCTCATCAAAAAGGCCCAGCGTGAGAAAATCATAATTGACATCACTGCCCAAAATAGGGATGCCCCGCCGATAGTTGAGCCGGAAGGTGGGGTATTTAGACTCAATCACAAAGCGCTGGTCGGGATAAAGGGCATATTTTTGCTTGATGTCAAACAGCATCACCACCCCCAAAAGCAAGGCTTCGTGCCGGGCAAACGAAGGGTCAATCGTTTCGCGGCTTTGGGGCACATTGGAAGTAAAATCCCGCTCTGGCACATCCCGAAAACGATAATCACTGTTGTTTTGCATCGGTCGGCGCTGGGCATATTCCAGTTCGGCATAGAGCCGCACCCCCGGAAAGAGCAATTGCTGATAGCGCAGCTCGGCAAATGCTTTTTCATACAGCTTAAGGTAGTTTTGTTCCCTCAACAAGGTATAAACAGCATTGACAAAGGGAGAAATGGAGGTAGTGCGGCTGATTTGCTCCACATACTGCCCCCCTTCCACCGAAATTTGGGCATTTTTGAGCGGAGCAAAACGATAACTGGCGGCCAGCTTGGCCTGCAGCCTTTCGTTGGCAAAACCATAGCGCAGGGTAGGTGAGATACTGAATGATTGCCGGTCTTCGTAACGCTTGCGGTAATTGAGGGTAAAATCGGTTACCAGGCCCTCAACGGTGTTCCATTGAAAGGTGGAAAAAAGCGGTTGAAAAGAAAAAGATTTTTTCCGGGCCGACTTTTCATAAGTGTAGCCCGCCCAGAGAATTTCGCCAATAGAAATGCGATTGCGTTCGGCATCCACCGAATCGCGATAAGCCGGGCTTTCGCGTATTAGCTCCAGGCTGTCTTTTTCCCGGTAGTCCAGTTTTTCTTCCAGGGTGAGGGGCATAGGGCGTACCGTTTCCCAAAAAACCGAGTCTTTTTTATTGGCTTCTTTCTCAACCGTGATGACGGTGCGGTCAAAATGCTTTGCAGGAAAGGCGGGTTCTACGGCGTATTTTGAATATACAAATACAAAATAGCCCGTTCCTTTGAAGCCAAAGCCTTCAAAATCAAAACTTACTTTTTGCGAAAGAGGCAGCCAAATGCCGTCTGGCCCTACTGGACTATAGACCTGCTGGATGGCAACCGAATCGACAAACTCGACTGCGCCTTTTTTGAGGTGCAAATCGCTGCTGTGGATGCGCCAGGTTCCTTCGGTGATGTAAAGAAAACCATGGTAAGCCGGGGCCTGTTTGCGGCGGGGAATGACCCGAATCTTATTGATGAGTTGCCCTTTGTCATAGAAGGCCCCCTCAAGACGGTAGCGGTAGTAGGCCAGGGCATTGGCAGCGATGGGCGAGACCAAACCGCGCTCGGTGATTTCTTCGGCACTGATGTTTTCATAGAGATTGAGCCAAGCCTCGGAAGCCTGATTAAAACTAAAAGCCCGGTTGTTGCCACTCACCTTCGAGGCAATCATTCTTTCTTTAAACTGCCCCGGCTGCTGGTAGCTCAGTTCGGAAAGCGATTCGGAAAGATAAACAATGCCGGTGTCCAAGTCAATGCGCACACCCATCAGGCGATTGGGTTTTTTATTGAGCCGCTGAAGGCCTTTGACATAGACCTGGCACTGGTAGGCTTTCACTTCTTCCTCTAGATAATAACGCCGCTTGTTTTGGGCCTGCCGGATGATGGCATAGGCCGGGTCCTGGTCGCTGGCCTCTACCAGAATGTCTTTGAGCAGAAGGGCCTCGGCTGAAAGTGTTACATCCAGCAAGATGTCTTCGCCCGCCATCGTAATACTTTGCACCTGTTTTTTAAAGCCCACAAACTGAAACACCAATTGGTAAGTGCCCGGGGCCAGGCGGAGTGAATAATCGCCTTCTTCGTTGGTGGTGGTGCCTATGCTGGTGCCTTCGGCATAGAGGCTGGCAAAGGGCAGGGGCGCGCCGGAGGCATCGCTTACCCGCCCCCGCACCGTGGCCGATTGGGCCAAAAGCATTGCAGGCAGGAAAAGCACACAGGCCAAAACCGCGAGGCTTTTGATAAAACTAAGCAAGGCTTTTTTATGCGTGAAGAGGCCAAAACAGGCACTTACGTGGCACGAAGGGTGCCTCTTTTGCAAGAGAATGTTTAGAATCATACTTGAAAATTAAGCAAAAATTGCCAACTTTCAAAACCTGCGAAAAGATTGCCCTCAGAAAAAGCCCGGAAGAAATGGAAGCAAGCCTTTGTGCCCCTTGGCAGAAAAAAAGCCTGCCTCAAAAAGAAGCTGGCCCTAAAAAGAAGAAACAAGCAAATGCCTTCCAGCAAAAAATTATGGATATATCAGAGGCAAAAGAGAAAAGCCGTAGCGCAAAATACCCCCTTTTTTCTCGGGGAGCATGCGCTTAATATATTTTCCTAATCTCAAACTTGCCTAGCTTTTTGTTCCATAAAAGTTCAAAAGTTTTGTATTTCCTTTTTGCAAAGGTCTTTTGGTAATCTTTGGGCAGAATATCATAAGGAAACTGAAAAGGCATTGCAGGCAGGCTTTTGGCCAGGACCAGGTCACCTTTTCTGGGCAAGACCAGTTCCAGGTTAAACTCCTGAAGGCCTTGGGGAGGCAAGGGCTGCTCGCCCCAAAAAGCGGCAAAACTAAGGTCGGGGCAAACGAATGCGCTCACATCGGCCCAGATGCCGTCATGGTAGGTATAAAACTCGGCACGGGGAACTACGAATTGATTTACAACGGCACTGACATACTGAAATCCAAATACTTTTTGCCCGTCTTCTTTCTCAAAGTAAGTGAAAGAAATGGCATCGGCAGGCATTTTACGGTTTTTAATCTGAATAAAATTATTTACTTCATCGACAAAAACCCAATTTTCCTCAGTTCTTTTCAAAGGCCGACGAAAGTCATGCGCAAACAACTCATAATAATCCTGAATGGTCTGCCCAACGGTAACCGAAGGCAAAAATAAGCAAACAAAAAGGAGCATTTTTTTCATAAGAAGTATTTACAAAAATATAATTATTCCTTGACAACTGATAACGTAGCCTTGTATAAAAATTTCTTCCCCCCTTCAAAAAAAAGGCGGCCAGATCGCCCGACTTAACCCGGGTTCTCTTCGGAATTGACAGTTTTTTGGCGCAATCCCCGGCAGCGCTCGCTGCAATATTTCACATCATCCCAAACGGCGGCCCATTTTTTACGCCAAGCGAAGGGTCTTTGACAAACCGGGCAAGTTTTGGTGGGTAAATCGCTCTTTTTGCGGTGCTTCATACGCGCTTTTGAGGATAAATACCGACAATACCGCCCGATTGTTTTGAAGGCTTATTTTAAGCCTCTAAGCGGGTATCAATTTTTACCTCACTGTGCAGGGTACGGTGCACGGGGCAGCGGTCGGCTATTTCCATCAGGCGTTGACGTTGTGTGGCATCCAGGTTTCCTTCCAGCTCAATGACGCGTATTATGTGGTCAATTTTGCCTTCTTTGGTTTCACATTCGGCACAATCCTGGGCGTGTACTTTGCCGTGTTGCAGATGCACACGTACTTCTTGCAAATCCCAGCCCTTGCGTTCGGCAAACATCCGCAGGGTCATCCCTGTGCAGGCTCCCAGGGCAGTGAGTAAGAAACTGTAAGGGTCGGGCCCCAGGTCTTGCCCGCCTACTGATGCTGGCTCATCGGCCACCAGATGATGCGCGCCGATTTGAAATTCCATGAGGTAAGGCGTGGTCTCTATACGCCCGACTACGGGATAGGCACTGGGAAGCGGGATGGCTTCGGCAGCATCGAGGTAGCGGCTCACCCAGGCGGCAATGGCTTCGCCCACATAAAGCGAATCGGCAGGCCGGCTCAAAAGGTGGTCGGCCCCATCCAAAGAGATGAAACTCCGGGGGTGTTGGGCGGCTTTAAACAATTGCGTGGCATTGTCAATCTCCACAATTTCATCCTGAGGGGAATGAAGCACCAGCAAAGCCGCCTTCAGGTCGCGAATCAAATGCCCGGTTTTGATACGGGCCACATCCTCCACAAATTGCTTCTTTAAAGTAAACTTCCGGCCGCCAATGCGCACCTCGGCCACTCCGCGCGCCTCCAGTTCGGGCTGGGCGGCTTCAAAAAGATGGGTTACGTGCTCGGGCTGATAGGGTGCGCCAATGGTAGCCACCGCCCGCACTTCCGGAATATGCGATTTGGCCACCAACACCGCCGCCCCGCCCAGGGAATGGCCCACCAGCAAGGCGGGCGCTTGGTAATTTTCTCGCAAAAATCGGCGGCGGCCACCAGGTCTTCCACATTGGAAGAAAAATTGGTGTCGGCAAAATCCCCCTCACTTTCGCCCAAGCCAGTAAAGTCAAAGCGAAGCACGGCCAGGCCCCGGTCGGTGAGTCCCTGGCTGATATGGCGGATGGCGGTCAGGTTTTTATTGCAAGTGAAGCAATGGGCAAAAAGTACAAAATCAGAGGGACGGCGGCCCAAAGGAAGCTCTAAGCGGGCCGCCAGACGCTGGCCCTGGGCATTTTCAAACTGTATTTTGATAGTTTTCATTTTTTTTGCTTTTTATGAAGGGCCGGAAACTTGGCCAGAATCAAGACACAAATTGGAGGGAAAACAGCAAGACACCAAATCCAAATCAGCCAATAATTAAAAAAAGTCGCACATCAGACAAATTTACCTCGTGGCAATAGATGCCTCGAGAAGTTCTGCACGGGAAGCGGCGGCGGCTCGAGATGCTTTGGCCTGCATCCCAAAGATTATCTATTCAGAAAACTTTCCTAAAACACGGAGGGAAAGTCTCTCTCTGGGGGTGTTTGTGGGGCAAGACGCACTGGCCAAGACGTGAGAAGCCAAAAATTATTTTGCTTTTTATCCTGCCTTTAAGCAAAACCGCGTTTACATTTAGTAATAACTTCCAAAAATCATCCGTATTGAATTATGAAAAAAATTAGTTGCACAATTTTATTTCTAGGCCTGGCCCTGTTTACATTGCAGGCCCAGAAAGCAGAGGAAGGTGTGAAAATAACCGAAGGCGAACTACCCATCGCTGTAAAGCAAATCTCGGACGACGAAAGCTGGGGCTGGTATAAGTCCACGGATGAGGATGGCTGGTATAAAATAAGCCTAAGCAATGCCCAAACCCGCTACGTATGCGCCCAGCACCGGCTTAGCCTGACCACCGGACGCATGTTAAGTGAACGTTATCGCTTTAATAGCAATGGGAGGCTTACTTCCTGGTCTCAGTACTTGGGGAGTGAAGAAAATGAAGAAGATATTTTAAATGAATTTTTACCTACGGGTGGTGGGGATGAAAAAAGTGAGGCTTTTGCAAAAAAACTGGATCAAATACTCAAAAAGAACACCGTACTAAGCTGCGCAAAAATCAAGTTTGCGCCTGGTCGGGAAACCGATTCTGAGAAAGAAATTTCGGCCATACGACTGGTTCCGGCGAAAAATACGGTCAAACTCAGGTGATGTATTATGATACCGACCTCAATTTGTTTGATATGTCAAAATACCCGGTTCGGCTTCTCGAGCTAGCCGATATGGATTGAAGGGGCTAAGCCTACCCAGGCAAAGCCCCTCAGGCCCAGGCACTTCTGAACTTTCGGATAGGGAATCTTTTGCGGTTCGGGGGATGCTTCGCGCGCACCTCCCCGGACCGCTTTCAATTGTTGATTTACTAAACGGAAGAAGAAGAAAGGCGGGAGGCACTCAAATCAAAAAAAAGGTGAAAAATATGGATAGGGGCCTCATTGATACGGAGATGCCGGGATTGAAAGCTGAGGGCGTGTTCGGCGCAGGTTTTCTCTAAGTAAAGGGCAATGTCGTGGGCAGGATAAAAAGTTTTGACTTTCTTTTTAAGATTTTTAATGATTCTTTCCGGTTCACCCGCCACAATAAAACCCAACATGCCGGCAAAATCATCACTTTTGGCATATTTTAATTCTATAAATCGCCGCAAACCTTCTTCCAGATACTTCTTGCTGGCAAATTTGAGAATTTTGCATTCAAGCACAAATTTAAACCCTGTGGTTTTAAATGCAATATCCGAGCGACTTCTTTCGTCATCAGAAATATTTTCCAAGTCCTCGAAAGAAAGAAAAAAGAACTTAACATCTAAAAAAGGTTTCGTATAGCTGTTTTTAGTCTCCAGGTCTCTGACAATGCTATCTCTGATTTTCTCCTCCCGGAATGTGTCTGTTTCCAATCGAGAAAAAGCCTCTATAATGGCCATCAGAAAGCGATTTTCTATAAATTCTTCCTCCGTATGGTGGCCCAGAGCAGATAATATCCTCCGCTTGATTCTTTCAACCAACTCCATGAACTTCTTCTTTGTATTTGGGCATGTGAGGCACAAGTGCGCCAAATAAATCTCTTGAATCGGCCTGCGCCTGTTCTTGAGTCCAATAAGCTTCATTTAAGGATTTGCAGAAAATAATATCCTGCTCTGTAAAAAGAATTTGCGTATGATGCTTTATCAATCTTAAAAATACATCATAATCTTTCTCATTTTCCTTCACAAGCTGGGGTAAATCAGGCATATCGCTGATTTCTGACAGCGGTATTTCTTTATCCGCAGTTTCAATCCACTGAATTAAAATCATCTCATCATTTACCTGCTTATACCGAGCCTCCAGATGTAGATGCTCCTTCATAATCAATTCAAAACTTTCTCGAAAGCTATGTACATAGGCTTCTATTACTGCCAGGGGAAATGGCGGCTTTTCCACTTGTGGCACCAGCTCCGGGTCTTTCTCTTTAAAAGACTGGGCCAGGAGGAGGATAATTTGATACAAATGCGCCAAGTACTCTTCGGGAATATGCTGTATTTCGGCCTGAATGGCCCCCCGATAATCAATGCCTGTTTCCATATTTACCTTTTTAGGTGTTTACCAAATATAGGGCTTTTATGAGAATAAAAAAACCTGCCCTTAGGGCCATGTGCAAGGTAGATTTCCGTCCGCCAAGTTTGCTTTCTCTCTCATTACTTCGGGATTTCCCCACTGGAAAACTTCAGGGCTTGGGGTGGCACCTTATGTAAACCTCCCCGGACCGCTTTCAATTTTTGATTTACTAAACGGAAGAAGAAGAAAGGCGGGAGGCACTCAAATCAAAAAAAAGGTGAAAATATGGATAGGGGCCTCATTGATACGGAGATGCCGGGATTGAAAGCTGAGGGCGTGTTCGGCGCAGGTTTTCTCTAAGTAAAGG
>JAAUUB010000132.1 GCA_012031215.1 Microscillaceae bacterium
CAGTAGGTTTGCTGGCGGGCGGTGGCCGTGATAAGCGGATTGCCATAAGGCACTACCTGCACCTGAGGCGGAATGATGTGCTGGTCGTCGGGCACAGGGGGAGGCAGCGTATCAAAATCGTTCACTTCGGGCCGGGCCGGGGGGGCATCGGCGGGGGGGAAGGTAGAAGGATAAGGGTTTTGGGGCACTTCCACCACCGGATTTTCGGGCAGTGGGGGTTCTTCTTCGCGGGCGCAGTCGGTAGCCGGGGCCTGGCTGTAGTCAAACACCAGGTTGGGGCAGTTGGTATAGCTTTCCTGAAAGTTAAAAGCGGGCCTTTGTACATTCAGCGGGCCTTCGTAATAGACCAGGGTTTCGCTTCTAGTGCCCAATATTAGTTCGGCACCCGCTTTCAGATAAATGGTATAAGTACCGAAGCGCACGGTAACTTTGGTGCCCCGCTCGGCAAAAATAAGCCCATTGCCACTGCGAAACACCACCTTGGCACCATTGCAAATCCAATAGGCCTGGTCGCGGGCGGTTTTTTCGGCCAGGGGGCTGCGGAAAATGGCCTCTGCCTCCGAAGGAATTGACACCTGGCAGGGGTCTTGGGCCTGAACCACGGAAAATGCCAGCCCACTTATCCAAAAAACAAAGTATTTTTTCATTCTGGCAAAGCTGAAATACAGAACCAAGACCAAATAAACGCTTTTTTTTGGGATTTGGCAATGGAAAATAAATTTACCAAGCTTCAAACCAAAATCTGGGGGTCTTTGTGGCCGAAAAGGCAGTGATTCTGGCTATTTTTCATTAAATTGCGGCTTAAATTTTGGCAATGCTATAAATTTAAACTTTTTTATAAACGCAATGAGCGAGAAAGCAGAAGCCTTAAGCTGGGAAATCAATGCAGGGGAGCTAAAAATCCGGGAATCAAATGTGGTGTTACTACCTCTGGCCCGGCTCAGCCCCCATCCCGATAACCGCCCACTGGGGCCAAGTGAGGAAAAAATCCGTCAGCTCAAAAATCTCATCGCCCAAAATGGCTTCGACAGCTCCCATCCGCTGGTGGTGCGTCCCTACAGCCAGGGTTACCAAATCATAGAAGGAGAACACCGCTATAAAGCGGCCAAGTCGCTGGGCTATTTGCAACTGCCCTGTGTGGTGCGCGAACTGGACGACACCGAAGCCCTTATCCAATTGGTGTTGGGCAATATCCAAAGTGAAAGCCGCCCGCTGGAAATAGGGCTGAACGCGCTCAAGGTGGTGCAAAAAGACGGGAAATATTCGGTGAGTGATTATGCCCGCCGTTTGGGAGCCAGCGAAACCACCGTGCGCCGCTACATGAATGCCAGCGAAGCCTTCCAGTTTCTTCAGGCGCAACTGCCCGAAGGGGCTACGCTTTTGGACGAGGTCTATAAGCTTGAAGAAATTCATCGCTGTCCACAAAGCGATTGGCTTTGGTTGCATGATTTGATTATTAAGAAAGAGCTTTCTAAAAATCAGGTCATTGAGATTTCACAAGCCATTCGCGAAATCAAAACCGATAACCCTCTTATCTACGCGCTTTTTGACTTTATGAAACTGCGACAGGAAATCGCCCAAAGCTTGCTGAATGGCAGCCGGCAAATGGGCGATACCTACAAAGAACTTATCCACAGCATAGAAAGCAGCCACGCCCAGCTCGAGGATAAAATCATTGCCTATGAATACAATGTGATGTTGGATGCCGTAGAGAGCGAAGAAATTGGCCTCAAAGAATGGTTTATCAATCAGCTTAAGGCCCTCAAGGTGCTCACCAAGCAAAATGTGCTGGAAGTGTATAAAGATGCTCTGCAGCTCAAGCGCAACAGCCAGAAAGAAGAAGCCGAGCGTACGGCGGCTTATTTTCGGGATAAAAAAAATGCCAAGGAACGCGAAGAGCAGGAACGCCTGGAGCGCGAAATGCGACAGGTGAAGCCGGGCGAATGGTGGCGACTGGGCAATCACTGGCTTTACTGTGGTGAAGGAAGCGACCCGGTCTTTTTTCAGAAATTGCCCGATCACATCGCCCTGGCCTATCTCAATCCGTCCCATTGGGTTTGGCCCAGAAACGCGCCCTGGCCTCTGGATGTTTTTGGTCAAAAAGCCGAAACCATTGCCGCCACCCCCCCCCTTGAATCTTTGGCCACTTTTTTTCAGCATACCCGCCTTCCTTATCAGTGGTCTTTGGCTACTCCGCTCAACCTCAAAAAAAATGAAGCAGGCACGGGCGGCTGGATTTTTACGGCCATTTTCTCCCGCAAAAAAATCAACCCACAGGTGCGGGATACTTGGAAGATAGATGCCTCCGATTTGCAAGGCAACAAAACCCGGGAATATTTGCAACATCTCCTGGAGGCTTTTAGCCGGGAGCGGGATGTGGTCGTAGATGCTTATGCCGGACTGGGGACGATGTTTTTGCTGGCCGAAGAAAGTACCCGTTTTTGCTATGGGGCCGAAAAAGACCCTTTGCTTTGCAAAACTATTCTGGAAAATGGGAAGAAGCCAGTGGTGAAAAAGCCCGGCGGCTTTAAAATATAGACCCTTCAAGGCATAGCAGCAGGGCTTTGGTATCAAGTTTGAAGCATTAAACCATACCCGGTAGAAAGGGCCGAAAAGCCAGGGTTTTGGATTGCAAGAATAAGCGATAAATGCCAAAAAGCACTTTTAAATCCATTAGAATCTGTTTTTTTGAAATTTAACAAAAAAATAATTTTAAAAATTTGAACTTTTGTAAGATAATTTAGAGCTTTAAATCATTTACAACATCAGATTTCATCACACCATTTAACAGCAGGCTATCACCTTCAATTCATAAAAAACATCAAAATACTGTTTTTAAAAAAAATCAAGACATGAACAATCAATTTTCGGTTACGCGCTGGCTCATGAGCCAAAGTTCTATTACTTTCACCTTTGGTGTGGGTATCTTCTTTCTCATTACCAACTATCAGGGGATTATCTACCGAGCCTACTCCCCCGGCCAAGCGGTGTATGAATACCCTGTCTATGTTCAGCTTGTTATTTCGCATGCCAGTAGTTTGTTTTTTGGCTTGGCCACCGCTATTATTATTTTTCAATCGCAGACGGATTGGCACAAGATGCTTTATGGGGCTTTTGAGGCATTGATGATTTTTCTAAATCTCAATCGTGAAATTATAGATACTTTTGGGCTGAATGCACGATTTGTATTGGCAACCTATCTGGCTGTGTTTACCGGGTTCACCTTTTATTTCTTAGGGGCTATTTCCAAGCAACATCTGGATAGAATCTTAGAGCAGGAGCAGGGCCAGCCCCAAGCCCAGGAAACAACCCCGAAAAAAAAAGCAACTGAACCAGACCCGCTTTATTCCAATAATTCAATGGGAAATTCTACCCCTACTCCTTCAAACCCCTATACGCCTCCCACTCTTTGAAGAAGCCCTGCCAAAAACTTCTTTCGATTGTAATTTATCTTGTACAACCTTGAGTGCCTAAGATTGCAGAAATGCATTTTGACTGGGCAGACCAAGCACGAAATAAGGTATCAGCTTTCTACTGTTGAGCCGAATGGTTAAAAACTCGAGAAAAAGAAATTAATTCTTGGGCAAAGGCAGTAATCTATGCAAGAGGGTTTGTTTTCTTTTTTCAGCAGAAAGAATCTACCAACCCCAGGTACCCTGGCCACCTTTGAAGGGGCCTACGATATTGGCCGTAACCCAGCCTCCGTAGAAATCGCCCTCCTGTGATTGAACAGGTTCATCGTCGACAAAGCAGGCCTCTACTCTACGCGGATAAAAAGCCAGGTATCCTTTGATTTCGGCAAAAAGCGGAGCCGGATTGAGATATACCCAGGCAACGTCTTTAAAAAGTTGTTCACCTATTTGCAGGTGGTAATAATGAGCTTTGCCTTTAAACTCACAAAACGAAATCTCATCGGTAAGCTGGAGGTATTGCATCTGAATATCGTCGGGCGGGATATAATACACCGGAGGATGGCTGGTTTCCATTATTTTTTTGGTGCGATTACTTTCTACCAGGGTAATGCCCTGATGCACAATGCGAATGGTTTTTTGAAAAGCCTCCATCTTGGGGCGGGCGAGGGTAGTCCCAAACAGATTCCTGTCCGGGCCCGGGAATGATTTTCTGAATAGATTTCATATTGATTTTAAAGTGAACACCTAGTGTCTTTAGCTTTTTCGTATTGGCTTATTTTCAGCACATACTTTGCCAATATTTGCCAAAAGCCGTGATTTTCTGGCAAATTCTCTTTTTAGGCTGCTTCAAACCGAGGGCAGGTCTTTTTCTGAACCAGGGGGGCGGCCCCGCCGAAATCGCCGCCGGAATTGGGCTTTCCGAATATCTTCAAGAGTTCCCTTAGGAATGGCCGCAATCAGTTGTCGGGTATATTCCGTTTGTTGTTTTTCGTAGATTTCTTCTGCATAATCTATTTCTTCAATTTTACCCTTGTTCATCACCACTATCCGGTCGGAGATAAATTTGACTACCGACAAATCGTGGGAGATGAAGATATAGGTGAGGTTGAACTTTTCCTTGAGTTCGTTGAGTAGGTTGAGCACCTGGGCCTGCACCGACACATCGAGGGCCGAGACCGATTCATCCGCGATGATAAACTTGGGATTGAGCGAAAGAGAGCGGGCAATGACAATGCGCTGGCGCTGCCCCCCCGAAAATTCGTGGGGATAGCGATTATAAAAATCAGGCGAAAGGCCAACAGTTTCCAGCAGTTCCATGACCCTTTCTTTGCGTTGGGCCGTGGTTTTCAAGACCTGATGCAGGCGCATGGGCTCCATGATGGTTTGCCCGATGGTGATGCGGGGATTGAGGGCTGAGTAAGGGTCTTGAAAGATGATTTGCATGTGGCGGCGCAGGCGGCGCAGTTCACCCCGGCCCAGTTCGTTGATGCGCTGGCCATCAAAGAAAATATTCCCTGAGGTAGGTTCTACCAGGCGCAGGATAGTACGGCCCAAAGTAGTTTTGCCACAGCCCGATTCCCCTACCAAGCCTACCGTTTCGCCCGGATATACCTCAAAGCTCACATCATCCACGGCCTTTACATAATCTACCACCCGCCGAAAAAGTCCTTTGTGTACGGGAAAATAGGTCTTGAGGTTTTCTATCCTCAAAATAGGTTTTTGCTGGGCCAGGTGGGTATTGCGCTCCTGAATGTCCTCTTCGGTCAAGAAATTGAACAGAAGTGCTTCCCCTACTGAAGCGTACTTATGGTCGGCGCGTTCTACGATTTCGCCCCGCTCATTGATTTCCATAAAATCTTTGACCGTAGGCAAAATCTTCATTTTGATGTCGAGACGGGGGCGACAAGCCAGCAGGCCTTTGGTGTAGGGATGCTTGGGGTCGTCAAAGATGTCCCACACATCATTATTTTCCATTACCTGTCCGCGATACATCACCATCACCCTTTCGGCGATTTCGGCAATCACGCCCAGGTCGTGGGTAATAAATAAGATAGACAGGTCGCGTTCTTCGCTGAGGATATTGAGCAGGTCCAGGATGGTTTTTTGAACGGTTACATCCAGGGCCGTGGTTGGTTCATCCGCGATAAGGAGTTGAGGATTGCAGGAGAGGGCCATCGCAATCATTACCCGCTGTTTTGCCCCCCCGAAATCTCGTGTGGATAGGCATTGAATTTGCGCTCCGGCTCGGGCAGTTTTACTTTATGAAAAAGCGCAATCGTGCGGGCTTTGGCTTCCCGGCGGCTGATGTCTTTTTCGTGGAGCAGGATGGCCTCCATGACCTGGTCTCCGCAGGTATAGACTGGGTTGAGTGAGGACATAGGCTCCTGGAAATCATGGCAATCTCCTTGCCCCGAATTTCGCGCATTTCTCTTGGGCTAAGCTTGAGTAGGTCGATAGGTTTATCGAGAAGCTTGGAATGAAAAATCACTTCCCCTTTAGAAATACGGCCCGGGGGGTTGGGAATCAGGCCCATGATGGCCATAGAGGTTACCGATTTGCCGGAGCCAGATTCGCCGACAATGCCCAGGGTTTCGCCTTTATGTAAATCAAAACTGACATTTTGTACAGCCCGTACTTCCCCGCCATCGGTGCGAAAAGTAACTTCCAGGTTTTTGACTTCAAGAATTTTGGGCCGAGTTTCTTTGTGTTCCAAGGTATTAAGCAATTAATCAATGTAAAGAGAAAAAGCAGACAAGGCAGCTAGCCATGCAAAATGCCTTCCAATTGCAGGGCGGCAATAGGACGGCAATTTTGTTCTATGATACTTTCAGGCACGAACACAAATTTTTTGTCAAAAAGTTGTTCTCGATGATAATAGCTCAGCCAAAACTCGTTGCAAAGCCCTAGCACCTCGGGGCTGATGCGTTCTATTTTGGCGACGCTTTTTGGGCCGAGGCTGGCCAGGCGATGGCGCAGTACACTGGTTTTTTGGGCCTGCCGGGCCATTGAGCCGTCTTCCTGCGCAATCGTGGTTTCGCCATAACCCTTTGAGCTGACCAGGATGTTTTCCAGGGCAAAATCATTTTGGTTAATCAGATACACATACCATTCATAATCGCCGGGTTGCTTGGATTGCGGTTCGCGGGCTACGGCCATAAAAACCCCCTCCACCGTCGGAAAATCGATGTCTTTTTTCATTCGCGATACTCAATTGCGATAAACCAAGTCATTAGAAAGGCCAAAAAAACAGGCATCTTGCCAGGCTTTTGCGCAATGGCCTATATTTTTGCCAACTCATTTTTGAGAAAATTAATCACATCTATTTCAAAAGCATCTACCTGATTTTGCCCGGCCAGGTAATAAGATACCCAGTCAAAGAGATGTATCAGGTAGAGCACCTGTTCGGTCAGGCTTTGGCCTTCGGGCCGGATGAGATGCAAAGCGGAAGTTTTGGCCGCAAAAATAGGCTGGCAAATCTCCATGCGCGTGCGTACGCGAGGGTGGTCAAAACTAGTTTCTACCATCCAGATGACCGTGTTTTGATAGTGTTCTGCCGAAAGGCCCCACCCAACCAGTTCGTTGTGGTTCATTTCTGGGAAGAGGTTGATGTGGCAGAGTTGCTTGGCGTTTTCATTGATTTGTTGCTGTAAGCGCACCAAGACCGGGCCTATTTTCGTATCGCCATACACAATCGGCAGCTTATTTACCAAGCTGAGAGCCAGGGCTTCGGCCTGGGCTTGTATGGCCGTCTGGTTTTGGGCCAAAAGCTGCTGGGCGGCTTCCAAATCATCTCCAAGATGCGCATCGGTCAGGCCATATAAGGGAAGGATATGGAGCAATTGCACCAGTGAGTAGCCCAAAAAGCCCGGGGACAGGGAGCCTCATTGGGCATTTGCACAAAGTCATAGCCTGCTTGCTGGGCCAGGGCCAGGGCTTGGCCCCCCGAAGTGAGGCAAAAATATGGGCTTCTCGCTGGCGGGCTTCCTCAAGCGCGGCCAGGGTTTCTTCAGTATTGCCCGAAAAGGTGGAAGCAATAAAAAGGGTATGGGCATCTACAAAAGCCGGGACTTCATAAGTTTTGGTGATGCTATAAGGAACCTTGAGGTGGGAAGCCAATAGCGATTCTACAATACTGGCCCCAATGCCCGAACCACCCAAACCGCCTACCAGCACATTACGGATTTCGGCTTTGGGGGTAGAGGTCTTGATTTGCGCACTGAGGGCGAGTGCTTTTTGCAGTTGTTCCGGGAAACCAAGTATTAAGTCATACATTGTCATGGCTTTGTTGGGATTAGAGGATTGCTTCACTTTCTCGAGTCAGGATTATGCCTGCAAAATAAGCCAAATGCCCAAGATTACCCAAAGTTTTTTATGAAGGCCCTTCTCTCACCATATCATCCCGACCCTAAAATCTAAAAACTCAGCCACATCAGCGTGGGCTTTCAAATTGACTCCGACAAAAAATCGGCGATGAGGGCTAAATTCAAGCCCATAGCGCTGATAAAACAGCGGGTTGCCAAAATACGCCCTAAATATATACATTCCCCATTGCTGGGTAAAGGTAAATCGGCCTAAAAGCAATTCGTGCCCAATCAAAAGACTGGCCCGGTGCGGGTGGGCGGGGTCTTGCGCCCTTTGGAGGCGTTCACGCAAGCCATCATCGAAAACCCACTCCAAGCCTCCTGTGAGCGCACTTAGCCGCCCTACTACATAGCTAGCATAGCCAGTAAGCCCCACAAGGGCGTAGCGTTTTGGATTGTTTTCGTCCAGGGTTTTGGCCGTGCCAAAAAAGGCGGCCTTCAAACGCAAACGCTCAGGAAAGAGGCTTCGCCAGTCCACCTTGGGCTTTTGGTTAAAATCATAAGGATGCCAGACATACTCTAAGCCCAGGCTCAGGGTAGGAAAATTAATCCCTTTGTTGGGCTGTTGAATACCGCCATTAGAAATATGGTTGTAAAAACCACCCAGGCGCAGCCCCAGGGCCGGGCTGAGGCGGTAGTTGAGCATAAGGTTGGCCGTCAGAATAAAACTAAGCGGAGTGCTGTAAAACTGATTACGGGGATTGGTTTTGGCATCATACACCTGATTGAGATAAGCAAGCCCGGCCCCCATGCGAAAAGAAAAATTGAACCGCTGCCGAACGGCCACAAAAGGCTCAAAAAAAGCCGAGAGGTGGAAGGATTGCCCCAATACCGACGGGTTGTCAAAGTCAACAAAACCCAACACGGCCCCTACCCGTGGATAGGTAGCAAAGTTTTTCCAGGATTTTTCGCCAATTAAATGCCAGGCCACTTCCAGCTCCAGGCCCCGAGGATGTGAAAAAGAAACGTCCCGAATGGCCTCTGTATGTGGGATAATAAAACCATAATGCCCCCGCAAGCCCAAAGCAAGGGGCGTGGGGGAGGTCTGAGCAAATAAGCTTGAAAAGGGCCCGTTACATAAAATAAGGAAGCCCGCCAGCCCGCAAAACTTATGAAACAACGCGGCCATAGGCATACGCTCTTTAATACGTAGTAGTCTTGCAATCCTAACGTTTTAACTTAAAAATCGTTTGTAATACTTGTGAGTAAAAAAAGTAGAGAAAGAGGCCACCTGGGAGAGCAAATGGCCCTCGAATTTTTAGCCAGTCAGGGTTTTCACCTGTTGGTACAAAACTATCGCTGTGGCCACGCCGAAATAGACCTGGTTGTCCAAAATGGAGATTTGTTGGTGTTTGTAGAAGTAAAATATCGTTCTCCTTCGGAATATGGCCCTCCCGAAGCCGCCGTTTCGCGCCACCAGCAAGCCTGTATTATGCAGGCTGCCGAGCAATTTATTTGGGAAAAAAACTGGGCCGGAGACATCCGCTTCGACATTGTGGCCATCAGTCCGGGGGCTAGTCCTGAGATTGTCCATTTTGAGGATGTGTTCTACTAAGCTTGGATTTTCCTCAACCAAAAACAAAAAGAGGACAAACAGGAGCCGCATTTTTTTATGGAAAATCTTCACGAACTCAGAATATAAGCGATTAAATGCATATTTTTACTGCCAAGTTTTTTTACAAAAGAAGTCATATGAAATTTTGGCTCAAATTCGCAACTGCCAGCCTACTTGCGTTTAGTATCTCCCTGTTAGTATGGAAGCCTCAATTTGCAGCCATTTTGGATAAAAGGTCCGATTATCCTGGGATAAATCCTTTACTGGGCTTACATCAAGGCCCAAGAGCTTATTCTGCCCAGCTTATTGAAGTGGATACTACCGTTTGGCTTGTGTTGCTGATAAGCAGTCTGGGTTTTAGCCTGGGCCTGTATCTCCTTTTTCGCAATGAGCGATATGCCAACCTCAGACTGCGTGACCAAAACCAAGCTCGCTCAATACAAAACCAGGAAATCAATGCCCAAAAAATGGCCCTGGAGGCCCTCAATGAGGAAAAGGAGAACGTGATGCGCAGCGTAGCCCACGACCTCAAAGCCCCCCTCAACCGGATTTTTGGATTGGCCAATGTCATTTCCCTGGATGAAGAAAACCTCAGCATAGACCAAAAAAAGTACCTGAACCTCATCCGGCAGGTGGCCAACGAGGCCCGCAATATGATTCAAAACTGGCTCGATATCAAAGCCATTGAAGATCGCACCCTCAAGATTCATATTTCTGAATTAAACCTGAGCCAACTGGTAGATGATTTATTACTCAGTTATGAAGAAGTGGCCCATAAAAAGGGCATCGTGCTGCACAAAGAAATGAATCTTTCTGATGAAACTATCAAAAGCGACAGTGCTTTCTTGAGTCGTATTCTGGACAATCTCATTTCCAATGCCATTAAATTCTCGCCCTTAAATAAAAATGTCTATCTCAAAATAAAGGATTCTCCCCAGGAAATTATTTTTTCCATCCAAGATGAAGGCGTGGGGATTGATGAAGCCGAGCGCGACAAGCTTTTTCAGAAATTTCAAAAACTGAGCACCCGCCCCACCGCCGGCGAAAGCTCCACTGGGCTGGGCCTTTCCATCGTCAAAAACCTGGTAGATGAATTAAAAGGAAAAGTCCTTGTAGAAAGCGAAGTAGGGGTAGGAACTACTTTTCATGTCATCTTGCCCAAGCAAACTACCCCCGACGAAATGATGGTCAACTTTAAATAGACAAGGGGGCTTGGTTTTTTGCGGCCATCTGCCAGTGTAGCAGTAGGTTCTTCAAAACCTTGCCCATAGAAGCCTCGGTATTCACCTGAAAGGCCGGTAAGGCACGCTGGCTTGTCTGGAAGGCTTCTTTATTTTGTAAATACTTTTCCAGACGCATATCCGAGACATTGGGCCGCACTTCCCGGTTTTTGAGCCTTTGCAGAACGACCTCCTCTGAGGCAAACGTTTCTAAAAGATGAAAGCCCCAATCCTGTTGATGGGCCCGACGAGACAGTTCCAGCAGATAGTCGGCTTGGCGAAAAGTAGCATCCAGTACCACACCGGGCCACACCTGCATCAATCGGGTCGCCTCTTCCAGAAGTGTTTGATACACTTTTTGGCTCATTTCAGGCTGGTATAGTTTTTTTTGGAGAGAATCAGGCGTGAGGTTGGTGAGAGGAAGTCCGGCGAGCTGTTTTCTGACCACGTCTGAGTTGAGATGGGGCCAGCCCAGATGCTGGTGCAAGGCCCGGGCCAGCGAAGATTTGCCAGTGGCTACGCCCCCCATCACCACGACAAGCTGAGGCCGGGTTCCAAACAAAGCATAATGGGCCGCCAGGCCAAAATAGCGGCGGGCTTTTAGGCGGCTCTCTTCTCTTTGTGGTGCAGGTATTTCGGCTTCGGCGGCCTTAAGCGCATTGACCTTGCCCCGCACCCAGGCCCGATACGATTTGTAGAAGGTCAAAAGCGGTTCTACTGGCGCAGCTTCAATCATAGGAAGCATCTTTTGGGCAAAGTAACGGGCCAAATCAGCCCTTCCTCTAAACTCAAAATCCATAAGCAAAAAAGCCAGGTCATTGAGTTGATCCAGGCAGCGAAAGTGGGGATTAAACTCGATGCAATCGTAGAGGTGATATTGATTGTGCTCGAGATAAATATGCTCCGCGCGAATATCACCGTGGCCGTCCTTGATTTTGCCCTGGGCTTCGCGTGAGGCAAACCAGTCCGCGTGCTGCTCCAAAAAGCGGACTTGATAGTCTTGGCTAATCTTGGCCAACAGAGGCGGGCATAGCTCAGGCGCTAAAGATTGAGTTTGGAAAAAATTTTCGTTGCAATTGCGTTTCACGGAGGCCAATCCACCCATTTGGGTTATCTCGAGGCTTGGGGTTTGGGTATTATAAAAGTGAGCCAGTTTTTCGGCTAGGCCGTCTAGGCGAATCGGGTCAAATTGAGCCTCACCAATCAAATGAATCAAAAATTTTGATTCTTCCAGGCGGCGCATCTTCACGGCATATTCAATGATGTTGCCTGAGGGGGAGGGTACAAAACAAATCCGCCCGTCAGGGTATTGATACAAAGGCACTACTTCCAGGTAAATCCCTTCCGAAAGTCTTTGATTGAGGCGCAGTTCTTCCTGACAATAAAAACGTCGCCGCTCTAACGTAGAAAAATCCATAAACCCAAAATGCACTTCCTTTTTTAGCTTGTAGGCAAAAGCATCGGTGAGGGCTACAATAGAGGCATGGGTCTGGATAATTGTTACCGATTGGGTAGGCTGGGGATAAGCACCCGGGAGAACCAGGGCCTCGAGTAACTGCACGGTAGAGGGCAATGGGGGCATTTTATTTACATTTTTGGGGTGTTTTGGGTTACTCTTTATTCAAAACTAGGCAAAAAGTCCTAATTCTAAAAAACTATCTGCCTTTGCACGAGGCATTAATTTTTGATGAAATGCGAGCTTATTGCAAAAGGCGTATTAATTTTGTTTCATTTGGCAGTCAAAATCTTAAAAAATCTTCTGAAGCCTTCATGAAGTTTACCGTTCAGCAAATTGCCGATTTACTCAAAGGTACTGTCCACGGGCCCGGCGAAATTGAAATCAATCAATTGGCCAAGATAGATGACCCCCAGGCGGGCACGGGCAGTATTTGTTTTTTGGCCAACCCTAAATATGAAAACTACCTTTATAGCACCCGGGCCTCGGCGGTGATTATCCAAGAGGATTTTCAACCGCGCCAAGCGGTGCATCCAGCCCTTATTCTGGTCTCTGACCCTTATAGTGCCTTCACCCAATTGCTTGAAGAATATAACCGGCTGGTGAACCAGTACCAACATGCTCACAAAATTGGTATTGAATCTCCGGTGTGTATGGGGCAAAATGTGCAGTTGGGTCGGGAGGTGTATGTGGGAGCCTTTGCCTACATCGGAAACGACTGCCAATTGGGGGATGGGGTGAAAATCTATCCCCACTGCTACATCGGCGATAAGGTGAAAATAGGGGCGGGCACAATCGTCTTCCCGGGAGTTAAAATCTATGAAAATACCCAGATAGGCCAGTATTGCACCCTCCACGCGGGCGCTGTCATAGGAAGCGAAGGCTTTGGTTTTGCGCCCCAGGCCGATGGCTCTTATAAAAATATTCCCCAACTGGGCAATGTCATTCTTCAAGACCACGTCAGTATTGGGGCCAATACAACCATAGACCGGGCTACCATCGGCTCCACCATCATTGAGCATGGTGTAAAGCTGGACAATCTCATCCAGATAGGCCATAATGTGGTCATTGGCGAACACACCGTGATGGCCGCCCAAACGGGCGTAGCTGGCTCCTCCAAGATAGGCAAGCGTTGTGTCATTGCAGGGCAGGTGGGCATTGCCAATTCATTACAAATAGCCGACCAGGTAGTCATCGGCGCTAAAGCGGGAATAAACCGCAATCTCAAACAAGAAAAAACCACCGTCATCGGTGCTCCCGCAATGGATTATAAAACCTTTATGAAAGCCTCGGTTATTTTTAGAAAACTGCCGGAGTTGCAACGCCGCGTTGAACTACTTGAAGAAAAAACACTAAATTTGCCCCCTCAGTAAGCACAATACATGAAGACAAAACAGCATACGATAAAGAAATCGGTGGAGCTTTCGGGCGTTGGATTGCATACGGGTGTACCCGTGCGGATGACTTTTTTACCAGCCAAACCCAATCACGGGATAAAGTTTCAACGTACCGACCTGGAAGGGATGCCCGTTGTAGATGCTGATGTGGACAATGTTGTGGACTTGTCAAGGGGAACCAGCATTGAGCAAAGCGGGGCCCGCATCAATACCGTAGAGCATACCCTGGCCGCGCTGGTTGGATTGGAGATCGATAATGTACTTATTCAACTGGATGGCCCGGAGCCGCCCATTATGGACGGCAGTTCCCTCGAATTCATAAAGGTACTTGAGGAAGCTGAACTGGAAGAACAAGATGCCTTGCGAAACTTTTTTGAAATAGAAGAAAGCCTCTGGTATCGCGACCGCGCCAAAGATATCGAGATTGCGGCTTTGCCCCTGGACGATTACCGCGTTACAGTGATGGTCGATTACAATTCGCCTGTGCTTGGCAGCCAACACGCTACCCTGGCCGATATCAGTGAGTTTGCCAAAGAAATTGCGGCCTGTCGCACTTTTTGTTTTTTGCACGAGCTGGAAATGCTTCACCAGCAAAATCTTATCAAAGGCGGCGACCTAAACAATGCCATTGTGATTGTGGACAGGGTCGTAAAAGATGAAGAGCTAGAACATCTTGCCTCGCTTTTCAATAAGCCCAAAGTAGAAGTGAAAAAAGAAGGCATTTTAAATAATGTGGAATTGCGCTTCAAAAATGAGCCCGCCCGCCATAAGCTACTCGATTTACTCGGCGACCTGGCCCTTGTAGGGCGGCCCATCAAAGCCCAGATTTTGGCCGCGCGCCCGGGCCACGCCGCCAATGTTGCCTTTGGCAAAAAACTCAAACGCCAAATGGAAAAAACCACAACGGGCAAGATTCCCCCTTATGACCCCAAATTGCCCCCTTTGATGGATATTAAGCTCATTGCCAA
>JAAUUB010000133.1 GCA_012031215.1 Microscillaceae bacterium
TACATATCTGAATCTGAACGAATGCCAGGTAGCGAAACAGGTCCCAGGTTCCTCCCAGGGTGGCCCGCATTTCCAGCATGGCATAGCTACGGTCGGGGCAATGGGTTTGGAGATAATGGGCGGCCCCAATGCCAGAAAGGCCTGCCCCCACAATCACCACATCAAAAAAAGGGATTCCCTCTTCGGTTAGCTGGGCGGGGGGGATGTTTGCGTTTGTATTCATCAGATAATTCAAGATTCATCTTTGCATAGTACAAATGTAGCCGAAAAAAATTGAATTAGCGGAAAAAGCCATTGGACAGGTCCGCCTTTTTGGAAGTAAAAAAACACCTTCAAAAGCCTTAGTTTTTATGGTAGATTTCTCGAGCGATGGTTTCTACATCTATCTTTGGTTTCGGCCTGCCGGTGGTGTATAGTATCACTTTCAGAGGCAGCAAATTCAGTTGGTTTGCATCCCCATAGCCGGGCGATTTTAAGATACCTGGGGCGGGCTAATCGGGCAAAGGCATAAAAAAACACCTACTCCCGGGGAAAGTAAGTGTTAAGAACTGGCGCGACCCCACAGGGACTCGAACCCCGAACCTACTGCTTAGAAGGCAGTTGCTCTATCCGGTTGAGCTATGGGGCCAGTGGATAGAGGCAGTTAAAACAAAAAAAAGTGCCTGTGCACTTTTGTCCTTAAAACTTTGTCGGGGTGGCAAGATTCGAACTTGCGACCTCCACGTCCCAAACGTGGCGCGATAACCGGGCTACGCTACACCCCGAACAATGTGGAGAGAGAGGGATTCGAACCCTCGGTACACTTTAGGCGTACGACAGTTTAGCAAACTGTTGGTTTCAGCCACTCACCCATCTCTCCTGAATTATCTCTAATGGTGGGCAAAGTTACGCAAGATTTTGAAATAAACCCAAGTTTTTTTGGGGCAGTTTTTTTCTTCCTCCGGCGGGCTTTGTATCTTTGCCCATACCTCCGTTTTTGGGGGTGTTTTTTGGCAAACCTGGTGATAATGGATTGGCGCTGGATATATGGCTTTCGGACTTGGGAAGGTGTTTGGCTATTTCTTTTTCTGGTAGCCTATGGGCTGTATTTGGGGCGTATTTGGGTCTTGGCTTCTCAGCTACAGCACCGTCGCCGCTGGGCCTTTTTGAAATTACCCCTGCGCTTTTTTTACATTTCCCTTTTGCTGATAGCCCTTTGGGGCCCTGGCTTAGGCACGACAGAGCAATATGCCGAGATTTGGGGCAAGGATATTTTTCTACTGGTAGATGTTTCTCAATCTATGCTGGCCCGGGATGTGGCTCCCTCCCGCATTGAAAAATCCGCTTTGAGCTCAAGAACCTTTTGCCCGAACTGGACAAAGACCGGGTAGGGCTGATTGCTTTTGCGGGCAATGCCTTTTTGCCTTGCCCCCTTACCTATGACCTGGGGGCGGTGCGCTTATTTTTGCAAACCCTGAGCGCCGTGCAGGCCAGCCAAAAAGGAAGCAACCTGGTTCCCCCCCTGGAAATGGCCTTGCTGCGCTTCACAGAAGCCGAAGAAAAGACCCCTAATCCACACGCCCGGCTGGTAATTTTAGCCAGCGATGGCGAACACTTTGGGCCGGATATTCGGCCAGTTCTGGAGAAGTACCAATCGGCAAAAATTCCCATATTTACCATTGGCATCGGTTCTCCCAGTGGGGGGCCTATCCCCTTGGGGGCCGGCCTGCGGCTGGATGCCCAGGGAAAAACCATCATCACGCGCTTGCAGACCCAGACCCTCATGACGATGGCAGATCAAACCAACGGAAATTTTTATTTGTTGAGCCAGGCCCAAAACCAGTTGGCGCAATTGGCGCAGGATTTGAAAAAAATAAAAGGCTATAAGCGGGAGAAAGGGCTGATTCAAGTTTCACAAAATGCCTACCTCTATTTTTTATGGCTGGGGTTGGCTTTGATGGTCTTAGATTTTGTGCTCAAAGTCCGGGTTTTGCGCTGGCAAGGCTAAATTTAACATCATTCATATACAAGAAAAAAACGCATGGGTTTTATCCTGATTTTCTGGCTCATCGCAAATCCGGTAACGTATATCGCCACCTTGAACCATACCCAGAGGCAGGCCCAAAGGGCTTTTCAGGCAAAAAAATATGCCCAGGCCCTTCGGCAGTACGAATATCTGGTGGAAGAACTGCATTTAGAGCAGGGCCCGGTATTGCTCAACCTGGCGCATTGTTATTTTGTGCAAAAAAAGGCAGACCGTGCCCATTATTACTATCAAAAGGCCCTGCTTAAGACCACCCCAAAATGGCAGTCGATTATTCTCACTCAGTTGGGCTATTTAGCCATTCTGAACCGAGAATTTACCCAGGCACGACAGCATTTTCAGCAGGCACTCCTGAGCAATTCGGCCAATGAAACGGCGCGCTACAACCTGGAACTGCTTCTCAAACAAATCAAGGCAGGGCTTATTGATGTGCCTCTCCCGCCACAGGCAGGGGCAGGTTTGGTTAATAATGCGACTGCCGCTGCCCGCAAGTCTCAAAGTATGACTGAGCCCCAGGAAAGCGGCTCCAATCCACGTACTTTTGACCGAAAAGAAGAGGCAGAGGCCAATCTAAGGCTTCAGCCTCAAAAACTTGAAGAAATCAAGCTCAATCGTGAAAAAGCAGAAGCCATCCTAGACGCTTTGCGTAATCAAGAGATACAATATATCCAGCAAATTCCTCCGCCGCAAACGGCTCCGCAAAACCCCACCCCCAACCGGCCCGATTGGTAAAAATAACCCTTATTTTTGCCTGTCTTGGATTTTGGCAGGCACTCAGAAATCTTGCATCACTAAAAAGGCTTGGCACATGACCCAATATGCGGATACATACGAATTGGTGGTAGGCTTGGAAATCCACATCCAGCTCAATACCCAAAGCAAACTTTTTGCCCCGGAAAGCCATGTATTTGGCCAGCTTCCCAATACCCAAACCAGCGTGGTCAGCCTAGCCTATCCCGGCACTTTGCCTCGTCTCAATCGCCAGGCCCTGGTCTCGGCCTTGCGCCTGGCCCTGGCTTGTAATTGTGCGATTCAGCCCCGGCTCGTGTTTGACCGAAAAAATTATTTCTATCCTGACCTGCCCAAAGGCTATCAAATCAGCCAGGACAAAGAACCCATTGCCCAAGGTGGAATACTGCACTTTTGGGACAGCCAGGGAGACATAAAAACCCTGCCTTTGCACCATTTTCATCTGGAAGAAGACGCGGGCAAGTCTATCCACCCCGAAAACGCTGCCGAGAGCCACCTTGATTTCAACCGGGCCGGAGTACCTTTGATAGAAATGGTAACCGAGCCAGTGATTCACGCATCCGAAACAGCCCTACAACTGCTTTATGCCGTGCGGCGTTTGGTGCGATTCCTAGGCATTAGCGATGGCAACATGGAAGAGGGCTCTCTACGCTGTGATGCCAATGTGTCGGTGCGCCCTCACGGCAGTTCCCGTCTGGGCACAAGGGTAGAAATCAAAAATCTCAACTCCGCCCGAAATGTCAAAAAAGCCATTGAGTATGAGTTTGTACGCCAATGCGAGCTGCTTGCCCAGGGGCAGCATTTTAGCCAGGAAACCCGCGCTTTTGATGCGGAACTGGGCCGCACCCGTACGCTTCGCCAAAAGGAAAGCCTGCATGACTACCGCTATTTTCCCGACCCGGACCTGCCTCCTTTCTTGATTAAGCCCGACTGGATAGCCGCCATACAGGCAGAAATGCCCACTCTTCCGCACGAATGGCTCTATACTTTGCGAAATACTTACGGCCTTCCGGCAAGCGAGGCAGTCACCCTGGCCGAGGAACCCGAAGCCCTGCGCTATTTTGAAGAGGCGGCCCGCCATACGCCCTTGTATGCCGAGCTGGCCCATTGGCTAAATAATGAGCTGCGGGCTTTGCAAAAAGAAACCGGCCTTCTGCCTGCCCGGTGGCCACTCCGTCCAAAAGTCCTGGCCGAATTGCTTACCCTGGTAGCTTCGCAAAAGGTGAGCCGCTTGATTGCCCAGCATCAGCTTTTGCCACAACTTTGGAACAATCCAGCGCACTCGCTTGCTGACCTGATACAAGACCAGCACCTGGCGATGGAAGACAATTCCGCTGTTCTGCAAAATCTTATTCAGGAAATTCTCTTGGCCTGGCCCGATAAAGTAAAAGCCTACAAAAAAGGTAAAAAAGGCTTGCTGGGGTTTTTTATGGGCGAGATACAAAAACGCACCCAGGGCAAGGCGCACCCCAGCCTGGCCCAGCAACTTTTGGCCGAGGCCCTAGATTCCTCCCGTTATTGAACTATCACGAATAAAGTTGAAAAACCTAGCCTAAGTGACTAAGCCTAACAACATTTCGATACTTTCAATAGGTTAAAACAAATAAAAAAGGTAAATTTGCCAGATAATAGAATTTAGAACAACAGCAAAAAATGGAGATAAAAACGGATTTATACCTAGGAGATAGCAAAGAACAATTAAAGTTATTACCTGACGATTCGGTTGACTTGATTGTTACTTCTCCACCCTATGCTGACCAGAGAAAAAATACATATGGGGGAATACACCCTGACAAATATGTTGAATGGTTTTTACCCATTGCTGAACAGCTCTTCAGGGTATTAAAACCAACCGGAACCTTTGTATTAAACATTAAGGAAAAAGTTGTTAATGGGGAAAGAAGCACTTATGTTATGGAACTCATTTTAGAAATGAGAAAACAAGGATGGTTATGGACAGAAGAATTTATTTGGCATAAGAAAAACTGTTATCCAGGTAAATGGCCAAATCGGTTTCGTGATGCTTGGGAAAGGCTTCTTCAATTCAATAAGGCCCGGAAATTTAATATGTATCAAGAAGAAGTAATGGTTCCGATGGGAGATTGGGCGAAGTCAAGACTTAAAAATCTTTCTGATACTGATAAAATCCGAGATAATTCAAAAGTTGGTAGCGGCTTTGGCAAGAACATATCAAATTGGTTAGATAGGGATAAGGCTTATCCCGCCAATGTTCTTCACCTAGCAACAGAATGTAATAACAAGAATCATAGTGCTGCTTTTCCCGAAGAACTTCCTGAGTGGTTTATCAAACTTTTCACAAAAGAAAATGACACTGTTCTTGACCCTTTTATGGGTTCAGAGACTACTTTGAAAAGTTATTTGGGCGTATCTCTTTCAGGTTGCGCTATCCGCTACAAACCCTCGCTTCGCCGCAGGCTTTTCGTTTCTATCCCTAATGCATTTCGGCAATCAGCTTGACTTAAAGTTTATGAGCTACGAAGGAGAAATGCTTAAAAGATTAGTAATGCCCGCTAAAAAAGAAGTAGAAAATGCCTTACTAAAAACTCTTTTTAAACATAACGGTACAATAAAAGAGTTTGCAACAGGTGAAGAAATAGTTGATGAATTAGCTGATTTGTTTTCCTTAAATGAAGAACAAAGAAATGCGGTTTTAGAAAGAATTTATCGCAAGGAAAATAGAATTGTAAAAACTCCATTGTGGCATCGTTTACTTTATCGTGCTGCTGACTCTCTTGCAAAAGAAAAATTGGTTTCAAGACCAACTTCAACAATTCATCTAACAAATAAAAAAGAATGGATGTTAACAGAAGATGGATTTGACAAAGTGCTAAATCTTTTGAATATCCCAAAAACTCAAAAAGAATTTCTTCCGACAAAATCCTTTGAAGTTCAAAAAGTAGTTAAGAAATTAGTTGAAGCAAGAAGACCAGAAAACTACGATCCTTTTGAAATAGAAAAGAAGACTATAAAGGTTACAAGAGAATCGTCAATTCGGACAAGAGGTTTTCGTATCGCGGTAATTGAAGCATATGATTGCAAGTGTGCATTTTGTGGATTAAAAATAAACTCTCCTGACTCACTATTATGGGAAGTTGAAGCTGCCCACATAGTTCCTCATAGTGAAAATGGTAAAGATGATGTATTGAATGGTGTTGCCTTGTGTCGTTTACATCATTGGGCTTTTGATGCTGGCTGGTTTACTCTTGAAAATGATTTTACTATTCGTGTTTCCTCAAGAATAGATGCATTGCCTTCTGAATATGGAAAGATAAATGATTGTGATTTCATAAGACCGTTTGCAAACCAAAACTCAAAACTTATTCTTCCAGATAAAAAGGAAATATACCCACACCAATCCGCAATATCTTGGCATCGTGAAAATAAATTCTGTAATTAAATTTTACAAAATGGAAGAGCAAAAAATTATTTACTCCCTTAATGAAGCAGACATCCAAACAGTGTCTTTTCAAGAACTAGGTAGAGAGCTTACCTCCGAAGAAATTGAAAAAAATTATTCCATTGATTGAAAGTAACATGAATTGGTATGAAGTCATTGCTGATTCAATCAATGAAATCATAACTTATGGGCCAGAGAGTTGAGAACTAAGCCCGCAAGATGTCTCACGGTAGATTAAATTAACACAAGAGTTATAAAATAACTTTTGCCTAAATAATGGAGAAATTGATTGGGAAAAATTAGTTCGCTTTAATTCTGCGACCAACGACCCAATAGCTTAAAAATATAAGCTCATCTGATTACAAGAGTATTGCCGCAATTATTTCTGACTTTTAGCTGTCAAACTCTGGGGTGGGAGCGGTTTCTGTTAGATTTTCACTAAAAATCTTCCCACCTCATCAACCCAAAAAAATGAGTGAATTAAGCCCCTTATGCCTTTTTTAAAAATTGTATAATGTACAAAAACCTATGAATTTTCGCTGGAATCTACTTTGGATAGGAGCAACTATGCTCATCAGTGCCTGCCAAAACAATGCTTCGGAAAGCACTACGCAAAACAATGAAACGGAAAAAGAGGCCCTGCCCACTACCCTCATCACACTTAGCGGGCAGAGCCAAAAACCAGAAAAAGGGCGACTAATTTTAAAAAAATTTGAAGAAGGGCAGTTCATGCCCCTCGATACCCTGGTGCTTAATGGGAAAAGTTTCAAATTGGAAGTGCCTGTAAGTGAAGCCGATTTTTATCTGCTGGATGTGTTTGGACAGGCGGAATTTCCGCTGGTGCTTAATCCGGCCCAACCCCTGGTCCGGCTCGAGCTGAGCAGCCAGGCAGGTAAGCCCAATTTGCAGGTGAAAGACTCGAAAGATACTCAGCATTACGAAGATTTGCAGTTGATAATCAATGAGTTTGGCCAAAAGTTAAAAGACCTTGAGGCCAAATATCCTGAGCCCGGTGCCGCGATGCAGGAGGAATACCAGCAAATCCAGGAAAAGAGCGTGGCGGATATAAAGAAGCTCATCGAGGCCATTGGCCCCTCGATAGTGGCGCTGCGGGCGGCCAGCGTGCTAGACCCCGAAACCGAGTTTGAATACCTCGAGGCCCTGAGCCAAAAAATGAAGAAAAAACTGCCCAATTCCCGCTATACCCAGCAACTGGAGCAAAAGGTACAGGTACTGGCGGAGCAACGCCAGGCAACGGCACACCTGGCCGTTGGCAAGCCCGCTCCGGAAATCAATCTTCTTGACCCCAATGGGCAAAATATTAACCTTTCTTCCCTCCAGGGCAAGTTAGTGCTGATTGATTTTTGGGCTTCCTGGTGTGTGCCCTGCCGGCGTGAAAATCCCAACGTAGTTAAGGTATATGACCGTTACAAAAACCAGGGTTTTGAGATTTATGGGGTTTCGCTGGATCGCAATCGGGAGGCCTGGCTCAAAGCCATTGCCGAAGACCAACTGACCTGGCTCCACGTTTTCGATGGCAGTTCGCAGGCCGCACAAACCTACGCGGTACAGGCCATTCCGGCCACTTTTCTCATCGGCAAGGATGGAAAAATATTGGCCAAAAACCTTCGTGGGGCCGCCCTGGAAGCCAAAATAGCCGAGGTACTGGCAAAGGGCTAGAGGTGGTTTCTCTTTTTTTGGACATTGCGGTTTTTTTGAACAAAAGAACTTACCGGATATTTTCCTTGTCCTTTGCAGAATTTTAGTACATTATAGACATAAGGAAAGCCATTTGGCATCGTTGCTAAGGCAAAAAAATGACATGAAAATCTTTTGGATACTAATGTTTTGCCTCTTTACAGGAGGTTCTTTCACTCGGGTGGCCGCGCAGCAATCTATGGAAGAGATAGAAAAAATGCTTAAGTTGGAAGAAAAGCGTCGGGCCAAACTTGCTAAAAATCAAAATCTTCCGGCTAGTGGCGGGGAAGCCCGCTGGAGCGACGGAAGTAGAAAAGCCCAAAAACAGGCTCGGCAAAAAATCAACAAAGCCGAAATTCCCAAGGCTTCCCAAAAGCTTTCTCAGGAGGGCAAGTTTCGTCATACTCAAAGACTCAAAAACCGAAAAGGCTCCGAAGGACTGACCAAAGCGGCCAAAAACCAAATAAAAGCCAATAAACGCCGCCAAAAAGCCTTGCGATAGGTGCGTTTTTTTTGTAAACAATGGAAGAAAAATATCGCCTGAGTGCCAGAAGTTATACCCCCGAACTGATGGATGATGCCCATCTACAGGGGCCAGCCTTAGCGCAAAACCTTCGCGAGCTCGAGCAGGTCAATCAATGGCTGGGGGGCTACAAAGCCCTGAGCTCGGCCTTGGCCTCTCTGCACCAGGCTGGTCGGCTCTCGACCTTTGGGCCAGTTCGACTCGCTGACTTGGGCTCGGGGGCTGGCGATAACCTTCGGCACCTAGCCCAGTGGTTTCGGAAAAAAAACATTCCCGCCCAACTGACCGGATTGGATATGAATCCCGCTATGCTCGACTTTGCCCGCCAACGCACCCAGGCGTTTGCCGAAATTGATTATCAGCTTCAAAATGTATTGAGTGAGGACTTCCGACCCGAAAACTATGACCTGGTTACGATGAGCTTGTTTTGCCATCATTTCACGGATACCGAACTGGTTTTACTTTTTCGTAAACTGGCCCAGGGTGTTCGCAAGGCGGTCATTATCAATGATTTGCACCGAAACCCAGTGGCTTATTATGCCATTTACACCTTGAGCCGCTTGTTGCCGGCTTCTTATCTCTTTCGGCACGATGCCCCCCTTTCCGTACAAAGGGCATTTCGGCGAGAGGAATTGGCCAATCTACTTCGCACAGCGGGCATTCACAATTTTAAAATTCGTTGGGTTTGGGCTTTCCGCTTTCAGGTCGTATTTTTCGGCTCCCAAGTGCCTCATTCTTTTGAAACACAAGGAAGCAAGACTCGCTAAACTCAAACGGTTTTATTGTGCGATTTGAAAAAATACCCGGTCAAGAGGTGCTCAAAGCCCGACTATGCCAGCGCATTGCCGACGGACGTATTCCTCATGCCCAATTGTTTGTAGGGCCGGAAGGCAGTGCGGCTCTCAGCCTGGCCCGCGCTTATGCCCAATACGTACAATGTACGCAAAGGCAGGCCCAAGATGCCTGTGGGCAATGCGCTTCCTGCCACAAGCACCTAAAACTGATTCACCCCGACTTGCACTTTGTTTTTCCGGTGACGACTACCGAAAAAATCAAAAGCAAGCCCAGCAGCCAAGATTTTATGGGAGAATGGCGACAGTTTTTGCACCAATACCCTTATGGCAATCTATCCGATTGGCTGGCCTCCATTGGGGCGGACAATAAAAATGGGTTAATTCCCATTGAGGAAAGCCGCCAGATATTGCAAAAGCTTTCGCTCACCAGCTACGAAAGCCGCTACAAAATCCTGCTCATCTGGCTACCCGAGACGATGAACATTGCCTCGGCCAATGCCTTGCTAAAAATACTAGAGGAACCGCCCCCTTTTACCCTATTTTTGCTGGCCAGCCAAGATGAAAAGCAACTTCTGAGCACCATCCAGTCGAGGGTACAGATTTTGCGTATTACTTCTTTTTTACCCGAAGAAATCCAGCAATATTTACAAAATCAAGCCACCTGTTCTCTTCCCCAGGCCGAAGAAATCGCCCATCTCGCCGAAGGCAATCTTCGTGAGGCCCTGCGCCTGGCCCAAGAAACAGAAGAAGGTAGTTTTGCCATCTTTCGCGACTGGCTTCGGCTGATTTATACCCAAAATCTGAGCGAACTGGTGCAGACCGCCGACCAACTGGGCAGCCTGCGAAAAGATTTGCAAAAGCAGTTTTTGCATTACGGGCTCCGCACTTTTCGCGAGCTGCTGTTGGTCTTGGGGGGGGGCGAAACCCTCCTCCGGGTGGGCGAAAGCCAAAGGAATTTTGTGGAAGGACTGGCCAAAGTGGTGAAACCCGGAGTACTGGAAAATCTTTACACCTTGTTCAACGAGGCTCTCTTTCACCTGGAACGCAATGCCAACGCCAAAATCTTGTTTTTAGACCTGGGTCTCCGGCTCATTCCTCTCTTGAAAGCCTGATTGTTTTGCAAAATTGAAGGCCTGCCCGCCCCCTGATTTTTCCGGACAGCCATTATCTGATACTTATCATTGTTTATTTGTTGAAATATATTTAGGTTTGATAGTACCATCAAAGGAAATTGCAATGAAAAAGATGCTGGTTCCCACTGATTTTTCCATTTTTGCCCAAAATGCGCTCAAAGTGGCTTTTCAATTGGCCCGCAAAACCGAAGCCGACATTACGCTTCTGCACGTAATGCCCCCTCTGCAAAAGCTTTTGCTGGCCCCCGAACCTATCACTGATAATAATGGGCTGGAAGCCATTCTGCTGACTCAGGTACGCAAATATGCAGAAAAACAACTGGCCGAGACCTTGCAAAAGCAGGCCTATCCTGCCGAGAAAATCCACCTGCTTGTTCAAACCGGGGATATTGCGCCCACGATTGTCCAAATGGCCCGCGATATTGAGGCCGATATGATAGTGATGGGAACCCAGGGCACACGCCCCTTAGAGGAAGTGTGGGTGGGCTCGAATGCCGAAAAAGTGGTGCGCCTGGCCCCCTGCCCGGTCTTGACCGTGCGCGACCATCCCCAAAACTTTATTATGGCCAAAATTCTCTTTCCTACTGACCTGAAAAAAGCCTCTCCGGGAGCCATTATCCGCTTACGTGCATTTCAAGGCCTGACCGATGCCCATCTCCACCTGCTTTTTATCAATTCCCGATATGGATTTTTGAGTCAGGAAGAAATAGAGCGGCGCAAGGCCCATTTTGTCCTGGAGCATCACCTGGACAATTATACCTTTCATTCGCTAGCTGCCTGGCGCGAGGAAAGCGGGATTTTGATGATGGCCCAAAAACTGGAGGTGGATATGATTGCCTTGATTACCCACCAGCGGCAGGGATTATACCGTTTCTTTCTGGGAAGCACTGCCGAGGAGGTGGTCAACCACTCGCAAAGGCCTGTGCTGACGCTGGGGGCCAGTTTACCCGCCTAAATGCGCGGAGAGGCATTCAGCTTTTGCGTTCCAATTCGTGCCGCAACAAGGCCTGCACCAGGGCCTTTGGCAGAAAGCGGGCAAGCCAATAGGTATGGCGAAGCCTGGCCCCGCTCAACACCAATTTTCGGCCTTTTTTCCAGCCCCGGTACGCATCGCGGGCTACTTCCTGGGGCGTGGTCGTGAGCAAGCCGGCAAAGGTACGCACCCCAGCCATATTGGCTACTTGCTGAAAAGCCGTGTTTTTAATGGCCGCCGGGCAAACCACTGTTATCCGCACTTTCGACTTTTGCTGTTTGAGTTCTTCGTGCAAGGATTCGGAAAAGTGTTTTACAAAGGCTTTGCTGGCGGCATAGGTACTCATCTTGGGCACGGGCTGAAGCGAAGTGTTGGAGCTGATATTGAGGATTTGGCCTTCATTGCGGGCCAGCATCCCGGGCAGATACCGGTGAGTGAGCGCAACCAGCACTTGCACATTTAGCTGTATCAAGGCCTGCTGCTGGGGACCAGTCAGTTCCTGAAAAACCGTAGGCTCCGAAACCCGCATTGTTGACCAACACCTCGGGGCATAGCCAAGTTCACGGGTCCAAGTCCAGACCGTGTCGGGTGCCGAGGGCTGGCATAAATCTAGGGCCAGGGTTTCTACTTCCGCTTGGGGAAATGCCCCTAGCAGGGCTTTTTTTCCCTCCTGTAGCTCGGCTTCGGTTTTGGCAACCCAAAGCAAACGGTAGCCATCCTGGGCAAATAATTTGGAAAGCTCAAGGCCAAGACCGCCGGAGCCTCCCGTAATGAGGGCGGTGCGCATAGAGTATGATGGAGGATATGTGAATACTAACAAAACTACGCGTCAAGAGCGGATTGCCCAAATCTATTTTTTATTTCCTCAGCAGGCAAGGACGGGCTTGAAACTCTAAAACAGCTGACAAAGTTTAAAACTTTGTCAGAGTTCTTTGTCAGAGTTTTAGTTCTAAAATTCTATTACCCATTCTTGGTTTTCTTTATCCACAGTAAGATGCTCGCTCACAAAATTATCACTCCCTTGAAAAAGTGCCAATACATCTTCACGCCTCAATCGAGTACTTTTATGACTCAATAAACTATGGTAAGAAGAATATTCATAAGCTCGGAAATCACTTACAAATCCGTGGTGCTGAGGGTTTTGATGAATGTAGGCAATCACACGATACAGATAAGCATCATGACCAATATGTTTTCGCCTGAAAGGAGTTTCAAACAGACTGCCTGTTCTGCCATAGACCTTGTTAAAACTTTGCGTATAACTATTGAATAAATTGGCAAATTTCTTACTGACAAGGTGTTCTACACTATGCAAACCTTCCGACTTGAAGGTTTTATTTTCTATCAGTGGGCGAATCGCCTCGATGTCTTTTACTCTAATAAGCAGGTGAAAATGATTTTTCAACTGACAATAGGCAAAGGTATCTACTACTTCGGATAGGTGCAGGACGTATTTTTGAAGAAAAAAAGGATAGTTTTTTTCTTCTCTGAATAAATTAGTGCCGTCTATCCCTCTGTTGTAGATGTGATAATAGCAAGAAGGCTGTAAAATTTCTATTTTCATTTTTTTAATTTATAGTTTTAACTCTGACAAAGTTCGAAACTTTGTCAGAGTTTTAGAGTTTCAACAAGTTCCTCACCTTCTCAAAATCCTTGTGCTGCACGCCTGCCTTCTCTAAATCAGCGATGTCTTGGAGGAAGACCGTAGTACAATCATCTTTGGTATCAGGAAAAACTTTCCCCTTCCATTTCTCATAGATTTGTTTTGCTTTTTCCCATTCGTCATTGAGGAGGTAGCCGAGGGCGAGGTTGGTTTCTACACTGACACGGCGAGGGTCTAGCTCTGTGACAGTTTTACTCTACTGCTCCAATAACTCTATTATCTTCTCCACGTCTCCTACTCTTTCTTTAGGAATTACACCAGCTTCTTTCATTGCATTGAGCTGACGGAGGCTTGCCTGCCTTCCATTTTCGTTATCAGAAAACTGAAAAGTCTTTCTTCTCCACAAAAATCTTCTTTGCTTCTTCAAATTTTCCTTGTAGTAACAAGGCTCTTGCTAAACTCAAATGTGCATAATTCTTATCAGGATTAATTTCCAAACTCCTTCGAGCTGCTTCTTGTGCTTCTGGGTATTGTTGATTGTATAGATACATAAAAGCTAAAACATCATAAGCTCCCTGTAAATAACTATCATCTCCTAATTCCGTTGATTTCTGCATTTGCTTTAAGTTTTTTTCTCCATAATATACAGCTTCTTGATATTTTTGATTGTCAAGACAAAGAGAAGCAAGATTATCATAATAACTTTCCCTTAAATACTCCTTATTTTCAGGATTAGCTTCAATTAATTTATCTTGTAGATTGACTGCTTCTTGACAGTACTTATAAGCAGAATCAGCTTGGTTATTATTCTCGAAATCATAAGCTAAATTACCTGTAGAAATCATCAGCCAGTATAGCTTATCTTCTGTATCACGGTTTTGGTGATAGATATACTCGGCTAGTTTGAGTTGCTCAATTCTCTCTTGTATTAGGCTATCTCTTTCTGCTTGATTCTGAGGCTTAAAATTATTGAGTTCTATATTTTTGTACCAAAGTCCTTTCACACCAAGTATAATTTCACAATCTGGAAGATTTTGCTGTAAATATTCTAAATCTTTTACTTTAATAAAATAGGCTGACAAATCCATTTTTTTGACTTCTTGAACTCAGCTATTTTTTCCTTTAAAATCCCTTGCTGATAGTATGACCATAAAAGTTTTACATAATAAATATTTGAGAAATTAATCTCACAATGTGGTAAGAGCTTTTGGATTTCTTCTTGTTCTTTTATTCTAAATTCATACTCACTTAAATCTAATTTTTTGACTTCTTTGAACTCGTTTATTTTTTCTTTTAAAATCCCTTGTTGATAGTATGACCATAAAAGCAAGCTGTAAGAAAACTCTGAAAAGCGAATATTAACAATCAGGTAATAA
>JAAUUB010000134.1 GCA_012031215.1 Microscillaceae bacterium
ACGTCATGAAGGAAGTATATGTCATCTCGGCCGTGCGGACACCCCTCGGCAGCTTTATGGGTAGTTTAATCCGACTTTTCGGCCACCCAATTGGGCGCGCTTGCCATCAAAGGGGCTTTGGAAAAAGCGGGTGTTTCGGTCAACGAAGTACAGGAAGTCTATATGGGCAATGTCGTTTCGGCAGGTCTGGGGCAAGCACCCGCCCGCCAAGCCGCTATTTTTGCGGGTCTTCCCAATACGGTGCCTTGTACTACGGTCAATAAAGTATGTGCTTCCGGGATGAAAGCCGTGATGTTTGCGGCCCAGTCTATCATGCTGGGGCACCAGGACGTTATCGTGGCGGGCGGAATGGAAAGCATGACCAATATTCCTCACTACCTGATGAAGTCGCGCTTTGGTTATAAATATGGCCATTCGGAATTGAAAGATGGCCTGGCCCTGGACGGCCTTGTAGATGTGTATGACAACATTGCCATGGGGATTTGCGCCGATGCCACCGCCGAAAAATACCAGCTTAGCCGCGAAATGCAGGACGAGTTTGCGATCAACTCTTATAAACGCAGTGCAGAAGCTACCCAATCCGGGGCTTTCAAAAACGAGATTGTGCCGGTGGAGATTCCCCAGCGCAAAGGCGACCCCATTCTGATGACTGAGGACGAGGAATACAAAAATGTAAATTTTGCCAAAATTCCGGAGCTCAAGCCTGCTTTCCAGAAAAACGGAACCGTAACGGCGGCCAATGCTTCTACCATCAACGATGGTGCCTCGGCCCTGGTCTTGATGAGTAAGGAAAAAGCCGAAGCCCTGGGCCTGAAACCCATTGCCAAAATTATCAGCTTTGCCGATGCGGCCCACGAGCCCTTCTGGTTTACCACGGCTCCTACCAAAGCCGCCCCCAAAGCCCTCGAGCTGGCCGGGTTGAAAAAAGAAGACATTGATTTGTTTGAAGTCAATGAAGCTTTTGCCGCTGTAACGATGGCTTTCTATACCGAAATGGGGATAGACCCGGCTGTTGTCAATGTACACGGGGGGGCCGTTTCTCTGGGCCACCCTCTGGGTTGCTCCGGGGCCCGCATTACCACCACCCTCATCAATGCCTTGCAGACCCACAACAAAGAACTGGGCCTGGCGGCTATATGCAATGGCGGTGGCGGTGCTTCGGCCATCATTCTTGAGAAAATGTAACAAGCCCTCATAAAATAATCAAAACCCTGTCCTGGCAAAAGGCAGGGTTTTTTGTTATCCAAGACTTGTTTTTTTCTAACCCTGGCGGGGCTTTACAGGTTATGGCTTAGTTTTACATTCATTTCACCAAAGTCTAATTCAGGTATGAGTGCTTACACCATTTTTTTGTATCTCCACTCCTGGCTTCGCTGGGCGGTATTGCTATTGGCCCTTATCGTGTTGTTTCGGGCCTTCCGAGGCTGGTTGGGGCAAAAATCGTTTACCAAAGCCGACAACCAAAGCTCGGTGTTTTTTACGGCCTCTATGCATGTACAATTGCTTATCGGGCTGATTTTGTATTTTGTGTTTAGCCCTTATGGCCTGGCGGCATTCCAGAATGGAATGGGAGCCGTGATGAAAAACGAAGGTATTCGCTACTATGCCGTAGAGCATATTTTTACGATGGTACTGGCTGTTGTGTTAGTGCAAATTGGCCGCTCAAGGGCCAAAAAGGCCAAAACGGATTTGCTGAAACACCGCAACCTGGCCGTATTTACCCTTGTGGGTCTGCTTTTGGTCTTAATCCGAATCCCCTGGGCCGAGTCGGCGCGCCTGTTTCGGGGTTTATACTAAGCCTTTGTGGAGGGTATCCGGTGCTCAGCATTTCTCAAGAAGGCTTTCTTCTTGGGGAATGCTTTTTTCAGGCTTTAAACCGCACAAGGGTCGCCCCATACCCAAATTTTTCTTTTTGGGCATCCTGAAAGAACTGTATCTCAGAATGGCTACTAAGCCGGCGGTGAATTTCTTGCCGAAGCCGGCCATTGCCTACGCCATGAATAAAAGTAATTTCCCGCAGGCCGTGCACCAGGGCGCTCTCCAGGTTTTGCTCAAAGGTTTTGAGCTGTAGTTCCAAGATTTCCGCCGCATTGAGGCGGGCAAAATCTTTGGTAATGGTTTCTATGTGTAGGTCAACCTCTATTTTAGGAGGTTTCACCAGGGCCGGAATGGGCGTACTTGCTTGTTCATTGGGGCTGAGCATTTGGTTTTTGAGCTGCTCGGGGTCTAGGCTGGGCAGGGCTGCTTTTGGCACTTCTCCCAGGTCAATTTGAAAAAGATAGGCTTCCCTTTCCAGCAAGGGTGCTTTCTGCTTGGCTGTAAAAAAAGTTTTGGCCCGAAACCGGGCTCTTTTGGTGAGCGGTTCGCGGGGCATTTTTTCGGCCCGGTTCAAGAACAGAAACTGAAAAATAAAAATCCCCCAGTCGTTGATGTCAAATACGTTCAGGTCTTGCACCTTTAGTGTCTCTCGAGGCCCTATTTTGCCTGCCAACAAAGGCTGGTATTCATTTTTCTGCTCATTGGCCAGCGTAAAAGGCAATTCATAGTCAGTATTATTGATAAGGTGCATGGCGTGCATACGGTCGTTTGTTGCCGTAAAAGCCACATATATCCCCAGCCGGGCACTGACTTTGCTTTTTTTTTCGCCCCCTTCGGAAGGATTTTTACTCGAGGGGGTAGTGCCTATACGGGGCCTTTGAAACTGTCGGGATTCTTCCTGGGCAATCGGAACCAATTCGGCCATTTTGACCGGAATGTGAAAGCCCTCTTCTATTTCCACTTCCACAAGTTGATTGTCCAGTAATTTTGTGATGATGCCCTCTCCGCTTGAATGTAAGAAGCGCACCCGGTCGCCAATGTTCATAGTTTGCCCGGTTTTTATTACTGCTTCAAATATACGAAAAAGAAGAGAGCCGGAACGATTTTTTTTATCTTCTGGCATGGATACACATCGAGAAATGCGTATATTCCCTTAATTTTAGACAGGCTTTTTAACATCCCAAAAGCCCCGCTTCTTCTTTACGCCATAAACCTTAAAGCCATGTTTTCTTTTCTATTTGGCAAAAAGCCCAAACGTCCGGCCATTACACACCGCATCTGGTATAATCAGCACGCGCAGGAGCAAGGCATCTGCCAACATTTACAAGAAGCCACTGCCGGGGGAAAAACGGCCTGGCTGGTGGCCTTCTTCCCGGCTACCCTCGACAAATGGCGTCAGTTACTTTCGGAACAGCGTTTCCCTTTTTTACGAAATCAGTACCCTCTCTGCCTCTCCCTCCTCGGCGCCGGTATATTTGTGGTCTGCCGAAATTCTCAGGCAAGTCTTGCAAAAAGGAGGTGTTCCCCAACCTGCTTCGGGAGCCTTGATTTTTGCCGAACATTATCCTTTGCCCCAGCCAGAAGACGCTTTGTTAGAACTGTGGCTCAGCCAGGTTTCCGACATACCCCCGGTTTTTCACGAGGCTCTCGATAGCCCTCTTCTGGGTTTGTTTGGTGGAGAAAAGCTGCAAAAAATGATGCTAATGATGGGCTTACAAGAAAATGAAATGTTGCAGCATCCCCTGATAGACCAGTCTATTGCCAAAGCGCAAGCCCGTCTGGATCAAAAAATGGCGGCACAGGCCCATCTTGAAACCCGCGCCCGCTCTTTTGCTGATTGGTTGCAACAAAATGGATTCTGAATAAAATTGTTGAAACCCAGGACCGCTGTACAGCGCAGGAAAAGCTAGCTTTTCCAGTTGCGAAGATTTATCCGGAAATTCATCTTTCTGGCAAACCATTTCGGCGCACAAAATATTAGGAATACATCCAAAAATGTCGGTTAAAATTTAGAATCAGTTAAAATAATGTCAGGCTTTTTTTTGTGATAGTGTTTTTTTGAAAACCTACGTGTAAATTTGGAAAACAAGTTTTAAAACTAACTACTTCACAAAAATTTCAGAAAATGAGTGCAAATCCAACAGCGGTAAAACAAAAACCTAATTGGTTGATAGAGATGCTGGGCAGTACCATTGGGCGTAAACTTATGATGGCCCTTACTGGTCTGTTCCTGATTTTATTCTTGGCGATTCATCTGGCGGGCAATCTGCAGTTGCTTGTCCCGGATGAAGGACGTACCTTCAACGAATATGCAGAATTTATGGGGCACAACAAACTTATTCAGATTGTGTCCATACTCAATTTTGCCTTTATCATTATCCATATCGTGGTCTCCATTATCCTGACGCGCTACAACCGCACGGCCCGGCCGGTGGCTTACGCCTATAACCGGGCCAGTGCCAACAGTTCTTGGGCTTCGCGAAATATGATTTGGCTGGGTATGATTTTATTAATCTTTTTGGTTTTGCACCTGATTAATTTCTGGGCAAAGTCTAAGTTTGGACCCATTGAGGAAGTGGTGTATGAGGGACGTACCTATCACGATTTATATGCCATTGTCAAGATGGAGTTTGCCAATCCGCTTATTGTAGGCGTGTATGTTTTGGCCATGGCGGGCCTGGCATATCATCTTTTGCATGGTTTTCAGAGTGCTTTTCAGACCTTTGGAGTCAATCACGTCAAGTACACCCCCATTATCCAATCTTTTGGGCTTTTGTTCAGCATTTTAGTGCCTTTGCTTTTTGCAGCCATTCCGATTGTGATGTACGTGCAAAGTCTTCTGTAATTTTTTGAAACCTAAACAATTGAAAATAATGAAATTAGATTCAAAAGTTCCCGAAGGCCCTCTGGCCGACAAATGGGAAAGACATAAATTCAACCTCAAGCTGGTCAATCCGGCCAATAAGCGTAAGTATGATGTGATTGTGGTAGGTACGGGCTTGGCCGGTGCTTCGGCGGCGGCTTCATTGGCTGAATTAGGCTATAATGTAAAGGCTTTTTGCTTTCAGGACAGCCCCCGCCGTGCGCATAGCATTGCCGCTCAGGGAGGCATCAATGCTGCCAAAAACTATCAGAATGACGGTGACAGCATCTTCCGTCTTTTTTATGATACCATCAAAGGGGGCGACTATCGTGCCCGGGAAGCCAATGTGTATCGTTTGGCCCAGGTGAGTGTCAACATCATAGACCAGTGTGTGGCTCAAGGTGTGCCTTTTGCCCGTGAATATGGCGGCCTGCTGGATAACCGTTCTTTTGGGGGCGCACAGGTGTCCCGCACTTTTTATGCCCGGGGCCAAACTGGGCAACAATTGCTGCTGGGGGCCTACAGTGCCTTGAGCCGCCAGGTAGCCACGGGCAAAGTGCAAATGTTTCCTCGAACAGAAATGCTGGATGTAGTCCTGGTGGATGGAAAAGCCCGGGGTATTGTAGTGCGCAACCTGGTCACGGGCCAGATTGAATCGCACAGTGCCCATGCCGTGTTGCTTTGTACGGGTGGCTATGGAAATGCCTATTTTCTTTCAACCAATGCAATGGGTTCAAACGTAACCGCAGCCTGGCGGGCCCACAAACGGGGTGCCTTGTTTGCCAACCCCTGCTATGTGCAGATTCACCCTACTTGTATTCCCGTAACCGGCGACCACCAGTCAAAGCTCACCCTGATGTCGGAATCTTTGCGTAACGATGGCCGGGTATGGGTGCCCAAAAAAGTAGAAGATGCCGAAGCCATCCGCAAAGGCCAAAAACGCGCCGAAGACATCAACGAAGACGAGCGGGACTACTTCCTTGAGCGCAAATATCGTTCGTTTGGCAATCTAGTGCCCCGCGATGTGGCCTCTCGTAATGCCAAATATGTCTGCGATGAAGGCCGTGGGGTAGCCCCTACTGGCCTGGCGGTTTATCTTGACTTTCGCGATGCCATCAAACGCGACGGTATGAAGGTGATTGAAGCCAAATATGGTAACCTCTTCCAGATGTACGAAAAAATCACCGCCGATAATCCTTATAAAACGGCGATGAAGATTTATCCTGCCGTACACTACACTATGGGCGGACTTTGGGTGGATTATAACCTGATGACCAATATTCCTGGCTTGTATGCACTGGGAGAAGCCAATTTCTCAGACCATGGTGCCAACCGGCTGGGGGCCAGTGCACTGATGCAGGGTCTGGCCGATGGCTATTTTGTGATTCCTTACACCCTCGGCGATTACCTGGCCACACTCGACTATGCCAAAGTACCCACCGACCACGAAGCCTTCCGGGCGACCGAAGAAGAAGTGAAAAAAAGTGTTCAGGATTTGCTCGATGTCAAGGGTAGCAAAACAGTGGACGAGTTTCACAAAGACCTGGGCAAGCTGATGTGGGACTACTGCGGGATGTCGCGCAATGCCGAAGGCCTCAAACTTGCCAAAGAAAAAATCCAGGAGCTTCGTCAAGAATTTAAAAACAATGTAAAAGTGCTGGGAACCAATGACGAACTCAATGTTACCCTTGAGAAGGCCTGCCGGGTAGCCGATTTTATAGAACTGGGGGAATTGATGATTGACGATGCGCTTATGCGTGAGGAATCTTGCGGTGGGCACTTCCGCGAAGAATATCAAACGGAGGATGGCGAAGCCAAACGCGACGACGATAATTTTGCTTTTGTGGCCAACTGGGAGTATAAAGGCGAAAACCAAGCCGAAGTAATGCACAAAGAGGACTTGGTCTTCGAGAATGTAAAACTCACGCAACGTAGCTATAAGTAAGGCGCATCAGGCAATCTGAAAGGCTTTGTTTTGTCTAATTTCAACAATACGTAAATGAATATGAAACTGACCTTAAAAATCTGGCGACAAAGTAAACCAGATAAAAAAGATGCAAAGGGTAATTTTACGCCCGGAGGCGGAAAAATGGAAACTTATGCTTTGAACGAGGTATCGCCGGATATGTCATTCCTGGAAATGCTGGATGTACTCAATGAAAAGCTGGTCAAAGAAGATAAAGAACCGGTAGCTTTTGACCACGACTGCCGCGAAGGCATTTGCGGTATGTGTAGCATGTACATCAATGGCCAGCCTCACGGCCCCGACCGGGGTATTACTACCTGCCAACTGCATATGCGCTCTTTTAAAGACGGAGATACGATTTACATAGAGCCCTGGCGGGCCAAAGCATTCCCGGTTATCAAAGACCTGATGGTAGATCGTAGTGCCTTCGACCGTATTATCCAGGCCGGAGGCTACGTGTCGGTCAATACGGGGGTCAATGTAGATGCCAACGAAATCCCAATTGGAAAGGGCATTGCGGACAAAGCCTTTGATGCGGCTACTTGTATTGGCTGTGGTGCCTGTGTAGCGGCCTGTAAAAATGCTTCGGCCATGCTTTTTGTGGCGGCCAAGGTATCTCAACTGGCCCTGCTTCCGCAAGGGAAACCCGAGCGCAAAGCCCGAGTAGAAAAAATGGTGGCCCAGATGGATGAAGAAGGCTTTGGTGCTTGTACAAACACAGGTGCCTGCTCCGCTGAATGTCCCAAAGGCATTTCTCTGGAACACATCGCCCGAATGAACCGCGAATATTTTGGGGCTAAACTGACTTCGGAGCGCGTTTAATAATTGCCTTGCTTGGGCTTCATACCCTTTGGGTTACAGAACCCAAAGGGTCTTTTTTTGTATAGTTTCCGCTTTTTCTCAAAAAAAAGCCTTTTCCTACTTGTTTTTGCCCTTCTCTATTACCAAAAAATGGAATTCTTTGCTTACTTTTACTTCAAAAAAAGGCTTTGAAATCTAGTATGATGAGGTGTTTTATTGTTTCTTTATTTGCAACCCTGATGGTCTCTCCCGCTTTTAGCCAGCACATCGACCATCATCACGACTCCCCTTCCCCGCATACAGTACCCATCCGGTTTATTCCCAATCAAAAGCAATGGCCAGCGGAGGTTCGCTACCGGGCCGAGATTCCCGGAGGCCATTTATACCTTGAAGATACGGGCTGGAAATATGTTTTTTATGACCAGGAGGCCATTCGGCAGGCCCATGCCTCTCCTCAGACCAAGCACAATGAGCGTCTCCGTGGGCACAGCCTCTCCGTAAAAATGCAGGGTGCTTCGCCCAGGGCCCAAATCCGGGCCAGTCAGTCCGGCCCGGAAAAATATAATTTTTTCCTGGGCAAAGACCCGCAACAATGGGCAGGTAACCTGAGTGCTTTCCGCCAGATTGGCTATTACAATATTTACCCGGGCATCAATTTAAAGCTTCTACCCAATGAACAAACTTTAAAGTATGAGTTCGAGATACTGCCCTACGCCGACAGCCGCGCCATCGCCTTTTCGTATGAAGGCGCGGACCGCATCTTTTTGCAGGATGGCAACCTGCATCTGCAAACTTCCATGGGCGAAATCATTGAAAAAAAGCCTTATTGCTACCAGCTCATAGAAGGTCAGAAGAAAGAAGTGCCTTCCGAATTTCTGCTTTCCGGGCAGGAAGTCCGGTTTCACTTTCCCGAAGGGTATGACCGTAGCCAGGCCCTTATCATTGACCCCGAACTGGTTTTTTCCACTTATTCAGGCTCAGTGAGTGATAACTGGGGCAGTACCGCTACTTTTGACAATGAAGGCAATCTTTACTCCGGGGGAATTGTCTTTGGCGCAGGTTTTCCTACTACCAGTGGTGCCTTTGACCTGAGCTTTGGGGGCGGATTTGATGTGGGAATTCTGAAATTTAGTGCCGATGGTACAGAATTGCGCTATGCCACTTACCTGGGTGGCAATGATGCGGAGTTTCCCCACAGTATGATTGTAGATAATCAAAACAACCTGATTATTTTAGGCACGACCAGCTCGCTCAATTTTCCTATCACGAGTGGTGCTTTTCAAACCAGTTTTGCAGGAGGGCAGGCCTTTCAACCGCTCTCAGGATTGACTTATGGCTTTGGCAGCGATTTGTTCATCAGTAAATTGAATGCCAGTGGCAATGCCCTGCTGGGTTCCACTTTTCTGGGGGGCAGCACCAATGACGGCATCAATGTTTCGGCGGAGGCAGGCATTCTTAATTATGGCGACCAGTTTCGGGGCGAAATCATTGTGGATACTAATAATGATATTTACATTGCCAGCACCACTACTTCGGCCAACTTCCCGGTGGCCAATGCCGTACAGGGCAACCGAAGGGGAAGCCAGGACGGGGTGGTGTGCAAGCTGAATCCTAACCTTACTTCCCTGATTTGGAGCACCTTCCTGGGTGGCGGGGCCTTTGATGCGGCCTATTCCCTTAAAATTAATCCTGTTAACAACGATTTATACATCGCCGGGCCTACCCGCAGCAATGACCTCCGCAGCATTGTGCCCGCTACCGCTCCGGTTCCTTTCCGGGCCACCTGGAGTGGCAATGACGATGGCTATATTGCCCGCTTTACCACTAATGGGCAATTGGTGCAGATTACGTATCTCGGCACTACGGCCAATGACCAGGTCTATTTTCTGGATTTTGACCCCGAAGGTAACCCACACGCCGTTGGTCTTACTTTTGGCACTTATCCGGTGAGTGCCGGGGTGTATAGCAATCCCAACAGTGGGCAATTTATTGACAAGCTGAACGAAAACCTGACCGCGCGTTTCTTTTCTACGGTGGTAGGCACGGGACAGGGAGGCCCTGATATTACGATTACAGCAGTGCTGGTCAATGATTGTGGCAATATTTACCTGGCGGGCTGGGGCTCTAGCAGTGTAAGTGGGGGCAATCTGAGTACTTTTGGGCTGCCCGTTACGGCCGATGCTTATAAGTCTGGCACAGATGGCCAGGATTTCTATCTGATGATTCTGGAAAAGATGCCCAATCCCTGCTTTATGCTACTTTCTTTGGCGAAGACGGGGGCTTTTCGGGCGACCACGTGGATGGGGGCACTTCGCGCTTCAGCAAAGACGGGGTGATTTATCACGCGGTTTGTGCCTCCTGTGGCAGTACGGATGGCTTTCCTACTACTCCCGGGGCCTGGTCGGCTACCAACAACAGCCCCAACTGCAACAATGCCGCCTTTAAGTTTGATATTGGTCGGCTGGTAGCCGATTTTGATGTCTTGGATGCGGCCCTGGACATCTCAGTGGACAAGGGCTGCACGTTTCCCTATACGGCCAAGCTTCGCTTTGAAGGGCAAGGTGCCACCACCTGGACCTGGCGCATCGACGGCGTAGTGGTGGGCAATACTCCCGAAATCCAATATACTTTTCCTACCAATGGAGTGTATGACATCACCCTCACGGTTGGCAACCCGGCCAGTTGCTTGCAAGAAATCACCGTGGGGCCGGTAGCCTTTCCGGTTTCGGGGCTGAGTGCCTCCGCCGCACCTTTTGACAATCGCCTTTGCCAGGGAGAGTCAACCCAGTTAGACGTTACGGTAAGCGCCACCAACCCCTATACTTTCACCTGGACCCCCACCACAGGCCTCTCCGACCCCAATGTGCTCAACCCGATTGTGAATCCTATGGCCTCTACGACTTATGTTCTCAATGTGCTGGACGACATCGGCTGCACGGCCAGTTTTAACTTCCCGATAGAGGTAGTGCCTGATTTGAGCGATGATTTTGAACTGGTCAATGACTTTGGCCTGGAGGTAGAACGCGACTGTGTGCCTACCGAAATCACTTTTACCTACGAAACCTCGATGGTGGACAATCCGACCTGGACCTGGCAAATAGACGGGCAAGCGGGTAATTTTGCCAATCAAAGTGGATTTACCATTGATTATGACCAGGAAGGAATCTATAATGTGGTGCTCAATGTAAGCCGGGGGGGCGAATGTGCCCAGCAAATCACAATCAACAAATCCTTTACCCTTGGCATTTTGGAAGTTGCGGCCAGCCCCGACACCACGCTTTGCTTTGGCGAAAGTGTGCAACTCAATGCCCAGGCCAGCGAAACCGGGGTGAGCTACCAATGGTCGCCCACCACAGGACTTAGCAATCCCACTATTCCCAACCCCGTGGCCAGCCCTACCCAAACCACGACCTACACCGTGCGCATTACGGATGGCTCGGCCTGTGTCAAAGAAGAAACCGTGTTAGTAGCCGTTCGTCCTGAAATTGTGCTGGATTATACGCTTTTACTGGGTTCTGACTGCGGCAAGCCCAGCACAATCACCTTTGAAAACAATTCCGTAGGCGCGCTCAATTATGAATGGCGCATTTTTGATGATACTGGCAACCTCCTGGATGGTTCTTTCCAAAGCGGAGATGCGCCTGTGCCTTTTACATTTGCCGAAAATGAGGTAGGCACTTACCAGGTTCAGCTACGGGCCTTCAATGCCCGCTGCGAAGAAATTCTGCTCCAATCGGTAGAAGTAGAAAACAACCTGGTCTTTCCGCCCAATGTTATTACACCCGGGCTGGACGATGGCAAAAATGATACTTTTCAGATTACGGAATTTCGCAAAAACTATCGCTTCCAGGTCTATAATCGCTGGGGGGGCCTGATGTACGAAAGCGAAAACTACCAGGATGACTGGGGCAAGGAGGTGGAAGCCGGCATCTATTATTATCTTTTGACTTCGCCCGCCGGTGTAGAATGCAGGGGCTGGATTGAAGTGATTCGCTAAATCTTTCAGGGCTTTATTCTAGCAACGTCTTCGGCCCGGTAGCGTAGCTTGCTTTGGTTGCCAAAGCTATGGCTGATGTAGTTCATCACGTCAGCAACTTCTTGATCGTTGAGTCCGGGGGCGGCCATCACGCCATTGTAGGTTCGCCCATTGACCTTAACCGGCCCTCGCTGCCCATATTTGATGGCCCGGAGGGCCAAGTTGGGCTTTTGGAGCAGGTAATCGGACTGCGCCAAAGGGGGGAAAACATCCACAAGGCCTTCTCCCTGCCCCAGATGGCAGGTAATACAAAATTCTTCATATAAAGCCTTGCCTCGTGCTTTGCTTTTGGCAAACCAGTCGTCTTGGGCAAAACCCAAAGTCAGTAGCAGGGCCAGTCCAATAAAGATTCTAAAAGTATATGGCATTTCCGGGTGATTTGTATTAGGCAAAGCAATTTATCCAATTTTCATAAATACTTTGGCATTTTTGCCTTTCATTTATTTGCTGGATATGTCCTTGATTTATCTTAAACCATTGGGTGGCCTGGGCAATCGCCTGCGTACCATACTGGCTGGTTTGCAACTGGCCCAAAAAACCTGCCGAAGGCTTACCATCATTTGGGAGCGCAAGGCCGAACTGAACGCGGCTTATCAGCAATTATTTCAGCCACATCCTGCTTTTGGGGTGATAGAGACGGAAGCCCTGCGCTGGCCCCGGCTAAGGGAATGGGTGCGACGCGACGGCTTTTACAGCTTTCGGCCCCAGCCTTTTTTTCCCGGCCAATGGTGGCCCGGAAATCGCTGCTTCCCGGAGGCCCTCTACAATGATGACTTTCTGCCCCTGGCCCAGGCTTTATATCAAAAAGGCTTGGACCAGGATTACGCCACTTTTCGGGAAGCCCTCTGGCAAAGCATAGACCAACAATTGGGTGCCCGGCTTCATTCCTCCCAAATGCTTTACTTGAGCACCTTTTATGAGTTTATGCCTGGTGTAGAAGCAATTGGCCATTTTGTGCCCCAGCCCGATATTTGGCAGGCGGTGCAAGAAACTGTGGGCGGGCAAGCATCGCTGGTGGGATTGCATATCCGCCGGGGCGACCACCAACAGGCAAGGCAATACAGCCCCCTGAAAGGATTTATAGAAAAAATGGCGCAGGAAATTTCTCAAAATCCTGGGGTGGTTTTTTACCTGGCTACTGACGAGGCAGCCATCGCCCAACAGTTAGCCCGGCAGTACAAAGAGCAACTTATCACCCGCTTTCGTATTCGCCCCCGCCACCAGACGGCGGGTATCAAAGAAGCCCTGATAGATTTGTATTGCCTGGCGCAGGCTCAAAGGGTGTATGGCTCTTATTTTAGCTCCTTTTCGGAAATGGCCGCCCGCCTGGGGCAAATTCCCGAAATCAAGGTAGGGAGAAAAGGACCCTAAGCCTCAGAAAATCAATCAAGCCGGAAACTTTTCTTTGAGATAGGCTACGTAGCGGCGCAAATCATTGCCAAACTTTTCGCGGCAGGTCTTTTCAAAATCTCCTTGTTTGCCCCGGTAGCGTCGGTAAGACATAAACAAGGTATTGTTGGGCAGTTCCTCGGCAAAGACCTGGCGATAGTGCTCCGGGCGGGCAAAAGAGAGGGTATCAATGGCCGAAACTATTTGCTTTATCTTGTGGGTTTTTCGCTTTTTTTTCTCCGAAAGGGGCAGTTTTTCGGGCAATTGCTTATAGAATTTATCCAGGCTTTGCGCCCCACGGAGCAGGTGTTGGGAGAACTTCTCACTATCGCTCAGGCTGTTTACAAAATCAAGGTATTCTTTCGAGGTCTTTCCATATTTTTTGATGAGGTAAAGCTTCGCCCCATAGTCGCCCACAAAATCCGCCAGATTTTCATTGTAATCTACCTCGCCCGTGAGCCAGATGGTTCCGTGGGTCATTTCGTGGATGATGAGGGCGGCCAGATGCCCTTCTGACCAGTAGAGCATATTGGATAAGACCGGGTCTTTGAACCAGCCCAGGGTGGACCAGGCCGAAGGATTATACAAATCGGCATCATAGCCTTCTTCGGCCAAGCGGTCGCGGAGTTGATACGCCCGGGTAGAGTCGAAATAGCCCCGATAGGGCATAGACCCAAAAGGCCCATAGTGCCAGGTGTAAGGCTCCAGGGCAAAGGGCTTACTGGCCGTAACAGCCCAGAGCACCGGGTCATTCTTTTGGTCATAAATCTTTTCATAGTTCCCATTGTCTTTGAGCCCCAGGGCCTCAACGGCAAAGGTTTTAATTTCGCGAAATCATCGCAATTTTTTTTCGCCGGAAAACTTTTTGGTGGAGTCCGGGTAATCGGATTTGGCCAAAAACCGCTCAAAGCTTTGCACTTGCCAGAGCAAACGCGCCTGTCCCCAGCCTTGCCGAATGCCATAGCTGATGAGGTCAAAGTATAGAATAGTGAGAATAAAAATGACAATACCTAAGCCCCAAATAATTTTTCGCCACATATACAACAAGCAATGGTGAATGGAAAGTGATTTTTTTGAGAAAATAAGCATTTTGAGGCTAGTCAAACTGCGCCACGTTATGTGCCATTTGTGGTGAGTCGATTGAACAAAGATACGCATTTCTGCTTTTTCTTTGCTTGTGCGCGAACAAAAAACTACCGGAAAGCAAAAAGACCGGGCGTGTTTTTCCTATAAAAAGCAATCTTTTTTGTTTTTCGGCCCGAAAATTTTCCGGGTTTAGGAAAAACCTTCTTTGATTGCCATTTATTGTTTGCGGCC
>JAAUUB010000135.1 GCA_012031215.1 Microscillaceae bacterium
CAAGGGCCGCTGCCGCAATTTGTCCTGCTTCCAGGGCTTTTTCAGGTCGGTCTCATGAATCAGTCCTCCCCGGCTGGTATTGATGAGCCAGGCCTGCGGGCGCATACGGGCCAGGCTTTCGGCCCGGATAATGTGCTCGGTCTCGGGGAGCAGGGGCACGTGCAGGCTCAAAATGTCGGAATTTTCCAGCAGGGCTTCCCAGGTGCACCATTTTGCCCCTTCAAAGTCTTTTTGTGCCCGGCTATGAAATAAGACCTGCATTCGAAAGGCCTGTCCAATCCGGGCCACGGCCTGGCCTATTTTACCCATTCCCAAAATCCCCAGATTTTTACCGGCCAGGCCCGTAAGCGGGCTTTGCCAATAGCACCAGTCAGGATTTCGGCTCCAGTCTCCGGCCTTCACGCTGCGGTCATGTGCGCCTACCCGGTTGCTTAGTTCTAAAATAAGGGCCCAGGTATGTTGGGCCACCGAGTCGGTGCCATAATCGGGGATATTGCTTACCACAATGTTTTGGGCCCGGGCCGCCTCAATATCAATGATATTATAGCCTGTGGCCGTTACGCCAATATAGCGCAAATCAGGCAACTGGGCCAGGCGGGCCCCATCAAAAGGTACTTTATTGGTCAGGAGAATTTGCGCTCCGGCACAACGCGCCATCACCTCCGATTCCTGGCTGCGCTCATAGAGAAATACCTGCCCCAGCGCTTTTAAGGGGCCCCAGTCCAAATCACCGGGATTAACAGTATAGCTATCTAGATAGACAATCTTAGGAGGCGGCATCCGGTTTTCTTGCATCAGTCATAGAGAGATAAAGAGCAAATTATGCTTAATTTTGCGCGAAAAGCAATGAAAATGGCGAATAATTTTCAGATACTTTCTACCGAAATTGTGGTAGCCGAAGTTATAGCCCTGGCTGCCTCTCCCCGAGCGGGGGGCTTGGTCAGCTTTGTGGGCACAGTGCGCCAGCAGACCCAGGGCAAATCCGTTATCGCTCTTGAGTATGAAGCCTATGCCGAGATGGCCGAGCGCAAAATGGCCGAAATCGCAGAACAGGCCCGGCAAAAATGGCCCTTAGAGGGAGCCGCCATTCACCACCGGGTCGGGCGATTGCTCCTTGGGGAGATAGCTGTTGCCCTGGCGGTAGCCTGCCCCCACCGGGCCGAAGCCTTTGCGGCCAGTCAGTTTTTGATTGACACCCTCAAAGCGGTTGTGCCCATCTGGAAAAAAGAAATTTTTGCCGATGGAGAAGTCTGGGTTTCGGCCCATGCCTAGTGCGGGTTTTTAGACCTATAACGTAAATGACCGGAAAGGCCCCGAAACACCAAAAAGCGCATTCTTTCCAAACCTTCTGCCTTCAAAATTTCGTTTGGAAAATGAAGCTTAGATTTTTCGGCCAAAGGATAAACAAACGACTGGATTATGAAAGTATTTTAATGCTAACGCGCTGTGTATTTTTTTGCCTGCTTACGGGCGCAGTGCTGGCCCAAACCCAGGCCCCGCTTCCGCTTCATTTTGACGAAAGCCAGTGCGTATCGGGTTGGGTCATCATCAAATGGAGAGAAATGCCGTCGGAACCCAATGCCGAGGAAGCTTTTTTTCAAAAATCAGTTTTGCGCGTTGTGAGCGATAGCCTTCCCCGACCGCTTTTCTCGGGAGCATTCCGGCAACAACTGCAAAACCAGCAAAGGCATAATTTATTGGAAAAATTAAATCGCATACAAGTGCTGCCCATCCGGGCGGGCCTTTCCACTCGGGAAGCGGTCAATGTGCTGCGTCTGCAACCCCAACTGGCTTACACTGAGCCAGTCTATCGGCATACCCTGCAAGCCCTGCCCAATGACCCCTTACTCACCCATCCCAATCAATATCATCTGGATTATATCCAGGCGTTTGAAGCCTGGGAAATTGAAACTGGTGACCCGGCGGTGTTTATGGCCATTACTGACGATGGCTGCAATGTCAACCATCCCGACCTGAGTGCCAACGTGCGTTTTCCGGTCATTGTCAATGGCCCCGAAGATTTGAATAATGACCTGGCCGGGGATTTTAGCGATGAATTTGGCGATGAGGATGCCGACGTGAGCGGAGGGGGGCACGGCAATGTGGTGGCTTTGTGTGCGGCGGCTGTGCCCAATAATAATAATGGAACGGCCGGAGTGGGATTCCACACCCCTTTTCTGCCGGTGAAGGTGGCTGCCGACGACAACTTGGGTAGCATTGTGATGGGCTACGAAGGGATTCTCTACGCAGCCGTACAGGGGGCCAAGGTCATTAATATGTCCTGGGGGCGCACGGGTAGCCCCAGTTTTTTTGAACAAGATATCATTGACATAGCTTATCTCGACTATGATGCCGTGCTGGTAGCAGCGGCGGGCAACAGCAATCTGGAAGAATTTTATTATCCAGCTTCTTATGAGCACGTCCTTTCGGTAGCGGCCACAAAAATTGGCGATGCCAAAGCCGATTTCTCTACGTACAATAAAAAGGTAGATTTGAGCGCACCGGGTCAGGGGGTAGTGGTAGATTCCGGCAATTTGGCGGGGGCCAATGGCACTTCCTTTGCGGCTCCACTGGTGGCGGGGGCAGCCGCCTTGCTTCGGGCCCACTACCCTGATTGGAATGCCGAACAGGTGATGATTCGGCTCCAAACCACTACCGACCCGGTTTACCAACTGGAAGCCAATGCCCCTTTTCTTTATCGCCTGGGCACAGGCCGGCTCAATGTGTTCAAAGCCCTGAGTGCCCCTCAAAAAGGCCTGGCGGTTCGCACCCATACTTTTCCGCAGGGGCAAAGAGGCTATATTTTTGCCGGCATGGAAAGCGACTGGCTCTTCACTTTTTACAATGCTTTTGAAGCCCTGGACAATTTACAAATCCGCATTCAGACCGATTCCCCTTTTGTAAACTGGGTCAAAAACGACATCAGCCTGGGGGCCATTGAAGCCAATACCGAGTTTAATAACCAGGCCGATGTGTTCAGGATGCGCCTGGCCGATAATACCCCGGCCAATACCCTGGCCCGGTTTACCATCACCTACACCGACGGGAGCTTCAGCTATTCCGAAGTATTTGAAATGTTGCTCAATCCGGGCCACAGCGACCTGAATGAAGTACATCTCAACGTAAACGACCGAGGGCAAATCGGGCTTTACAATATGAATTTTGCCGAAATGCAAGGCTTTGCCTTTGAGGGGCTCACTTTCCTGACTGAGGGGGGGCTGATGCTGGCCCGCAATCCTGCGCAAATCTCTGATGCCGTGCGCAATCCTTTCAACCAGGCACAAAGTGATTTTGTGGCCAGCCAAACCCTGCGCCCCACCCTCGAGGAAGAAGGAACGCTCCTCATTACCGAGGCCCGGTATGATGACATAAGCAATAATGCCGACCGCATCGGGCTTGAAATCACCCAAAAAACCTATGCCTGGAACCAAGTCGGCCTGACCCGGGGACTGGTACTGGAATATGAAATTCAAAATGTCAACACCAGTCCCATCGATACCCTTCACGCGGCCCTTTTTGCCGACTGGACCTTGTTTGGCCATAGCTACGACTGGCTCGAGTGGCTGGAAGAAGCGCAAATGGGAGTTTTGGGCAGTGCCTTGTCCAGCCCTTTCAAAATAGGGACTAAACTGCTCACCCCTCACGAAGGAAGTATTTTTTATGCCCTCGGTGGAGGAGGGGTGAACTTCTTGGACGGGCTTACGGACGAGGAAAAGTTCAGCCTGCTTTCGGGAGGCATCCAAAGAACTTCGGCAGGGTCGGTGGGCAATGATGTGAATGTAGCCCAGGTCATCGGGGCCACACTGCGCCACCTGGGGCCGGGAAGCAAGCGCACCCTGGCTTTGGTGCTGGCCATAGGCGAAGCACCCGCCGAAATGCTGGAAAATGTCGAAGCCATTGCCGCGCATTATCGTGCGCTCAAGACTGGCCCCGTGCCCGAAGCAAGCCCCGTAGCCGTTTGTCCCGGGGAATCCTGGCTTATTCAGCCCGAAAACGGGCAATTGTTCCGATTTTACAATGCGCCTCCTGACCAGCCCGGGGCGCAGGTTTTGCACACGGGCCATTCTCTGCTCCTCAATAACCTCCTTCAAAGCCAATTGGTCTATATCACCAACCTAGACCAGGTGTTTGAAAGTGAGGCCCTCGCCCTTGCCATTCAGGTAGATAGCCACCAAGCGGCCTTCGCCATGAGTACTTCCGAACTGGATTTAAACCAGGAAAGCATCCTGCAATTGAGTGCCGAATCACTTGGGGGAGTGAGCTGGACTTGGGAAATTAGCCGTGAAAACGGCACCCCTGCCACCGGAGTAAGCTTTGTGAATGGCACCAATGCCCAAAGTGCACAACCCCAGGTAAGTTTTTCGGAAACCGGTGCCTACCAGATTCGCCTGCAAAGCCAAAACCAAACTGCTTGCAGCGCCGAAACCATTCAATCCCTTCGGGTAGTTCGCCGGGCTTTGCCTACGGCCCTTGGCCCAGTGGCCGAAGCCGACATCCAGGTCTATCCCAATCCCTGGCAGTCGAGCATTTCAGTACAAATTCCGATACTCACCCAATCCGTGAAGGGCATTTTGCGGGATGCAATGGGGCGCACGGTGTTTACCCAAACCTGGCAAAATCAACCTAATCAGCCCCATACTTTGGCTTTGCCCTCCTTGAAGCCCGGAAATTACTGGCTCACCCTGCGTACGGAGGCGGGTGAAATTACCCGGCCTTTGCTCCACCAGCCCTGAGCACCAGGGACAAGATAAAAAGCCGCTCTTGGCAAAAAGGGCGGCTTTTTATTTTTTGATGCGCGAGGCGGGCAAAAGTCTAGTTGGCTCTTCCCTCGCGCGGCAGTACCGTTACCTGTCCACTCCCGTGATAGGAGGCATAATTGGCATTATACATGGCACTGGCACTCACGGGGCCCATTTGGAAAGTGCCCTGGCTCACGGCGCGAGCCAGATAATAAAAACTTTGGGTTTTGGCATTGACCCGGCAAAAATAATGGATGCGGTCGTCGCGAATATCATAGTACTGGGGTTCGTCCTGGGTACGAATCCAGCGGATTTCGCGGGAAGGCATCAACCGGGGGTTTTCTATTTCCAGACCAGCCGGAAGCATATCGGTGATGACCACATTTTCAATATCTTGTACCAGGGACTCAGTTACTACCGACACTTTGACAATGATGAGGTCATTTTGCCGGAACCGGAGGTCTTTGATTTGTGCGCCATTTCGGTCATAGAAAGTTTTCCGCACCCTGATTTGGCGGTCTTCCTCTTTCACCTTTCCAGAAGCACTCAAGCCGTTCATTTCCCAGAAGTAATAGAGGGACCCATTGCCCTGGGCGCTAAGGCGCAGGTTTTGCCCGGCCAGATTTTGGGAAAGGCGTAGGTCTTCACCCGTAAATTGCCCGGCGGGTGTATTATTGCGCCATATTTCCGCCTTAACATCCGTAGGTGCTTGTTTGCGAGCTATTTTTCCGAGGCTCAGCAGGGCAAAAGCCTGCTCCTGGGTATTGAGGTTGGTGGCATTGCCCAGGGCTTCTGACAAGTGCCGGGCCATCAGAGATACCTGGGGATGTTCGGGGTCGCCCTCCAGGAGGGCATTGAGCGCCAGGGCTTCGTCGCGCAGAGAAGAATGAAAGCTGCCTCCCGTAACGGCCACCGATTTTTCATCTTCAAAGCCTTTGGGCAGGAGTTTTTGATAGCTGTTTTTATCTCCCAAGAGCAAATAGGAAATGGCCAGCAAGTATTGGGAATCGCGGGCCAGCCATTGGGCGTTTTCGCGGTAGTAGTTCATCAGCGAAACTTTGGGCCGCTTGGCCAAGGCCAGCACATAAAGCGAATAAAGTGCCTCTTTGGGGGCAATGGTTTTTACCCGGGGTCTATTTTGGGCATCCAAATATTGGTAATTGACCAATTTTTGGTCGCGGGCTTTATTTTCCAGGTAATTGAACATTTGGCCCAACCCGCCTTCACTGACAGCATAGCCAATGCGCTGGGCCTCAATCATAAAATGGGCCGCGTAGGCCGTGCCAAACCAGGTTTCTTCATAACTGCCCGGCCAGTAGCTTAGTCCACCGCCGTAGGTCTGGTTGGCCATCAGGCGAAAGATGGCCTCCTGCACATTTTCCCGAATCCGGGCTTCATAGGCCTGCGTATTTTGCAAATTGGGGCGCAGGGTTTTCATCAAATCCTGGGCGTAGAGTTGAGGAAAGGCGGAAGAAGTGATTTGCTCCAGGCAGCCGTAGGGATAATCAACAAGATATTCCAGGTTATTGGCAAAGCGAATCATAGGCGAGCGGCTGAGCCAGAGTTGGGCTTGGGCGGTATTGGGGAAAAAATCGTGTTGAAGAGAAATTTCCTGGCTTTGACCGCCTTTTAGCTCACCCTGCCCGGCGAGTTGCACCAGCCCTACCACCGGGCGGATGTTAATGTCCAGTTTTTCGCGGAAAGTACGCCCAAAAGCCTGTACCACCACTTCAACGGTGGCGCTGTCAATCACCGAAGCGGCTTCTATCTCGAACTCGGCCTGGCCTTCTTCATTGGCTTTTATGGATAAGGTAAAGCGGCTTTCAGAAATGACTTTCAAGGCTTGGCTTACCTGAATCTGTACTTCTGCCGGGGTGCTTTGTTCGGTGGTATTGGTCAGGCTGACAGGCACTTTTACCCGGTCGCGGGGGCTGAGAAAACGTGGCAAGCCCGTAGAAACAACCATAGGGTCGGCTACCGTCATAGATTGGGAGGCCGAGCCAAAGGCCCCTTCTTTGTAAGCTACGGCCATTATCCGCAGGCTTCCCGAAAACTGAGGAATGGCAATGGGAAAACTAACCTGCCCGGCGGCATTGGTTTCCAGCACTCCACTCCAGAAACGCACCAGTTTCACTCTTTTATTTACCATGGGGTTGCCCTGGCCCAGAAAGTCGGCCCCCCCCCCGGTGGCGGGCCGACCCAGCGTGATTTCGGGAAAAGCTGGGGGTAAAGGTCATAGCCCTGCACCCTTAGGGCCTGTTTTTGATAAAAATAGCCGTGCGGGTCGGGCGAAGCATAATTTTTGAGTTGGAGGATGCCCTCATCTACAATGGCCAGGCTTACCTGTACCCCAGCCTGGGGCTGGGCCAGTTGTACTGTGATGGTTTGCGTTTGGTTGGATTCGCTTTTTTCGGCGGCCACAATGCGCAGGTCCAGGCGAGTATCCGGGGCTTCCACCTTGACCGAGGCATAGCCGTGGGCTACCGTGAGGGGGATGGCCCCATCGCTGACAGGTTTGATGAGGGTAGCCGAGATATAGACATTGGGCAGATGCTCACGAAGAATATTGAGGGTGGCGGAGGCCGATTTGTTTTTGGTGTCCAGGTAAAAATGTTCAAAGACCCGGTTGCGTTCTACCGTAACCAGCAAACGACCATGAAAGGGCAGGTAAACAAGACCTGGGCCATCTGCCCGGGCTGGTAGCTTTCCTGGTCCAGTTTGATGTCCACCTGCCCGTCTTTGCTTACCGGAAAAGAAACATTTTCACTGTAGGCATAGCCATAGGCATAAAAGCGGTGGGCCACAAAAGTCTGGGCATTGGGCAAATACCAGCGCACTTCATAATCGCCGGAAATTTGGGGCGTAAAAGTATAAGTGCTTGTGCCATTCAGGCGGAAGGTTTCTTCTTTTATTTTTTCCACTTTTTGCTTGGAGACATAGCGATAGCGGTCGCCATAGTCGCGTTCCAGAACGGTCTGCCATTTGTAGCGAATTACCTCTACACGGACATCGGCATTGGCTGGTTGCTCCTGGCTATTGAGGGCCACCAGCCCAAAGCTGATGGGCCGGTTGGTGCTTACATAGCTTTCCTGGCTTTTTACCCCTACAAAAGTAGATTGGGTCTGCACGTCAAAACTGGTTTGCCGGCTCACAGAGCGCCCTGTTTCGTCAAATACGGTGGCATAGACATTGCCCCGAAGGAGGCCCAGGTTTTCATATTTTTGCTGAATGGCAAAACTTTGGTAGGCCAGGCCTTGACCGTCCGTTTGCCCTTCCAGAGAAATGGATTCCAGCTCATAAAAAGGATTGGTCAGGCCATCTTCGCCGCTTTCGGTGCCCACTTCAAAATTATAATCGGGATAGGCTTTGGCTTGAAAGTTTTGCTTTTGCAGATAAAAATTCATTTCATAATTGCGGTTTGCCGCTGGCGGGCCAAAGAGGTTTTGGGCTTTGAGTTGCACTCGCACCGAATCATTGGGGCGCAAAGGGCTTTTGCGCACAGTTCGGTAGTCCGGCTCGAGCAGTTTGAGGGCCAGCCGGATGCGGTCGGGCATAAATTCTTCCACACTGATGGGCAGAGAAGCCAAAAACACATCATTCAGGCCAAAGACCTCGGCCTGGTAAGTGCCGGTGAGGGCCGAAGGGGGCAGGGAAATTGAGGTTTGAAAGGCCCCGTGGGCATCGAGGAGCCCACGCTGGGTGAGGAGGTCTTTGCCATTAGGCAGTTTGAATTTGAGTTTGATGGGCACATTGGCGGGCGTTTTCCAGGCGGGCTTGCGCACAATCACATTGAGCGGGATGGTTTCGCCGGGACGGTAGAGCGTGCGCTCGCTATATAAAAAAGCCATATAATCCGCCGCATTGGGGTAATAGCCCCCCGTCTCGAAGCGGTCGGTGGCCACCTTGCTTTGGTAGCTTTCAAGGTGCAGAAAGTTGAAATCTGTGCCGTTTTGCACGGTTACCAGCTGAATGTCGGCCTGGGGATGTTTCTTTTTGATTTGGGGAAAAAGCGCCACGCCCTCTTCATTGGTATTGACCGAGGCAATGATTTGGTTGCTTTGGCTCACCAGATTGACCTTGCTATTGGACAAAGGCCGGGCCTGCTGTAGGCTGTTGACAAAGACCAATAAGTCCTCATCGGTTTCGCGGGCAATCAGGCCGATGTCCGAAAACGACACCATAGTATTGCTATTGAGCCATAAATCCTCCGGCGAGCTGACCCGGATGGCAAACAAGCCCCGTCCGGTCTGCATTTCGGGATAATCCAGCGAGATGACCCGATAATCATTGACCAGGGGCAGGGACTTGGTTTCATATTCGCCTTCATGAATCACATCTCCGAAGCGGTCGGCCTCAAAAGCATATTCCGACATATTGTCGTAAAAATTCACATTGCGCAAAAAATGCAGCAGATTATTTTCATAAATCCTGTAAACCTTGATGTTGACACGGGGCACATTGCTGATGCGGATGCCCAGATTGCGGCTTCCCTGGCTGCTGAGGTAGGGCCCCTTGGTCAGAAAGCTGATTACCGGCTGTTTGCTGCCAAACACCACTGTTTCTTCGTAGTGGCTTCCCAATCCGGCTCCAAACACACCTTGCATGGCCTTGTCTATCCGCACCGTATAGCCTTTATTATCCTGAAAGCCCCCTTTGATGATAAAGCCATCTTCGCGGAGCTGGACTTCATACATCATTTCGGGAACAATTTTAAGATGCGCCTGTATCTCCTCCAGGGGAACGGATTGGTTGGTGCGCACCCGGATTTGCGGCTGGTATTGCTCATATTCGGCAAACAGGCCCTCAATGCTCAACTGGTCGCGGTTGGGTGTCTCAAGCGAAATGCCGAGGCTTTCCGGCGTGGCATAATTACTTTCCGCACATTGGAGGCCGGGGTCCAGGCGCAGGCTCAGCGGCTGATTGCTAAGCGATTGCCCGGGGCCTTCTTCCAATACCAGTTCTATCACCTCGGCGGGTTCCTGGCTTAAGACGCGCACATTGTCCAGGGCCTGGTTGCCCAACTGGATTTTGAGACGGCTCCAAAGCCCTTCGGGCAGAACTTTATAGTTAAAAAACAAATTGATGCGCAATTGATGCGTACGCCGTTCATCCTGGCTCCAGAAAGCTTCCGCTTTTTCCAGGTTGAGATAGGGGGTGTGAAAAGCAATTTTCTGCGAAGGGTTGAGGGCAATTCCTTTGGCTTGTCCGCGCAAGAGCGCCGGAGAAAGCCGGGCTTGGTAAAGCGTGCTGGGAGCAAAGCTTTTGAGAGGGGAGAAAATCACTTCCTGCGGACTTAGCCATTTAAACTTACCCGGAATCTGCGGCTCAATAAGCAAATAAGCAGTAGTATCCCAGACATTGAGCAGAGAATCGCCCACCACCGGGCGGTTAAAACTAAATCTCAGATTGGTTTGGGTATCTATCTCGGGCTTGAAATGCGTTTGGGAAATCTCAAGAAGGTTTTTGTGGGAGCAGGTGCTCAATAATAACAAGCCAATTATGAGAGGGAAAAGGAGGCGTGCATTCATTGGGTTTGCGTTTTTGATAATGAATAAGGGCGATAATGAATGGGCAAGATAGAACACTTCTCTTAAATACGCAATGACCGGGCAGATATTACCTTTATCGGGCGAATACAAGTGCTGGTCATCGGAAATCTAAATTTTAAGCCTAATTTTGAGGCAGCAAAACAAGCATGCATGAAAAATTACTTACTCATAGGCTTTTGCCTCTTGCTGGCCCTGGCCCCGCTCGCCGCTCAAAGCCGCAAAACGCTGGGCATTTATAACCAAGCCCGGCTAGACTTTACCCAAAAACGATACGTGGCCGCCATGGCGGGTTTTCAGCAGGTTGTCAATGCCTCAGATGCCAATTCACTCATGCAGCAAGCCCGTTTTTTTTATGCCTTATCTGCTTTTAAGAATCAGGAACCTGAGCGGGCCTACGAAGCTTTGCTGGATTTGCGCAACCGCTTTCCTGACTGGGCCCATATTGCCGAGGTAGATTATACCCTGGCTGAAATTGATTTTCAGCGCAATAATACAGTAGCGGCGCTGGGCCAATTGCCAAAACCCTGGCCAAAAGTCCCCTCAAGGCCGAGGCCTACCAGATGAAAGGCTTTTTTTGCAAAACTGAGCGTGGCCGAGTTGGAAAATCTGCTGGCCCGCCAAAACCAAGATACCCTCATAGCGCAGTGCCTCTTTGATAAATTGGCAACCGAAGGAACTCAAGCCGAAGATTATAACCAAGCCGAATGGCTTCGTCAGCAATATCAATTGAAAGCCGCCGGGCCTCGGCGAATTGCGCAGGTAAAATATGAGCGAATCCCTTATAAAGTAGCCCTCTTATTGCCTTTTGAAATGGAATCGCTTGAGAAACGCGACACCACCGCTCTCAATCGCCTGGCCACGCACCTTTATTCGGGCGCACTTGTGGCCCAGTTGGAAATGGATACCGTACAAAATATTGACATCCGCTGTTATGCCTACGATGTGCGGCGCGATAACCTGGCCGATTTGGAAAAAATGATGGCCGAAGGTGAATTTGATGACATGGATTTGCTCATCGGGCCTATTTTTTCCGAAGTATATCCCACTTTGGCCAAAAAATCTGAACAGGCTGGTTTCCAGATTATTCGTCCGCTCAATACTGAGCGCGACCGCCCCAGCCATCCTTACACATACCAGTTTTTGCCTTCGGCCCAAAACCAGGCCCTGGCCACGCTGCAATATTTTGGGGCCAATACAAGCGCTCGCCAGATAGTGATTTTTTATGACCGCCTACAGAAAAACCGCGAATGGGCCGAAGCTTTCCAAAAAGAGGCCCAGGCTCAGGGCTGGCAGGTCAGACTATATGAGGAGGTAAAAACGGTGGATTTGCCCGCCTTCCGACAAAAGCTGGGCCAGCTCAACTGGGCCGAAATGGGTCTAATGGTGATGAGCAGCACCAGCCAGTCCGTAGCCAGCGAGCTACTTGCTTATTTTGCCTCTCAGGGCCGGTCAGTGCCGGTGGTAGTGCCCGATGCCTGGCTCAAGTTTCAAGAAATTGATTACGCGCTCTACGAACAAAACCAGGTACATTTTGTCTATCCGGATTATTATGATGAAGATACCCCGGCAGCAGTTCGCTTTAGAGCGGCTTTCAAAAATTTCACCCGCCAAGACCCCAACCAGTATGCCTATATTGGCTACGAGATAATGCACTATTTTGGGCCCATGTTGCAACAATATGGCACCCGGAGCAACCTGGCCAATGCCCTGACCGAAAGCCCAGCCCGGACGGGCATTGTTTGGCCGGGTATCAACTTTCGGCAATCGCGCGACAATGCCTTTGTCCCCATTTTAAAAATTAATTTTGGTAACCCGCAATTGGCGAATCCCATTTCAAATTAATGGGGGGCCGGTTTGCAAATTAAATTTTTAGAAAAATTGGGCTTTTCCAAAGCAATCTTTTAATTTTCGGCATGAACTTTATCTGTCGTGCTACTCAGGAAACCTACCCGCTTGATGTGCCCCGGTGGCGCAGCGAAAGCGGCAATTTGCTGGATATTCAGTTCTTGCCCCGCCTCGACTGGGAAATGACCACCTTGCGTCCTTATGACTTGTGGCGCTATCGCGAGGTAATGCCCCTTTCGGATATGGCCCGCCCGGTGAGCTTTGGTGAAGGCTTCACGCCTTTGCAAAAGATGAGCTTTGGCCCAAAAACGGCCTGGGTGAAACTGGACTTTTTGTTTCCCTCCGGCTCTTATAAAGACCGGGGCAGCACCCTAATGATGTCTTATCTGCGCGACCGAGGGGTAACCGAAGTTGTGCAGGATTCATCGGGCAATGCCGGAGCATCAGTTGCCCAATATGCAGCCCGGGCAGGCATCAAATGCCGTATCTTTCTGCCTGCCGGGACTTCCCCCGCCAAGATTGCCCAAATGCAGTTTTGCGGGGCCGAGATTGTGGAAATAGATGGCTCGCGGGAAGATACTGCCCGGGCCGCCCGGGAGGCCGCCGAAACTACTTTTTATGCAAGCCATGTTTGGCATCCTTTGTTTTTTCATGGCACCAAAACTTTTGCCTACGAACTCTACGAGCAATTTAACTTCAAAGCCCCCGATACGATAGTGCTTCCGGCGGGCAATGGCACTTTGCTGTTGGGGGTCTATATTGGTTTTTGGGAATTGTTTCATACCGGAGCCATTCCCAAAATGCCCAAACTGATTGGGGTGCAGGCCGCTGCCTGTGCGCCCTTATACCAGGCTTTCCAAAATGGCGAAACAACTGTGCCTGCCCTGAACCCTGAGCCCACCCTGGCCGAGGGCATTGCCATTGCCCAGCCCTTGCGCGGCCCCCAAATGCTGGAGTATGTCCGCGAAACGGGCGGACGGTTTTTGGCCATTGAAGAGGCGGAAATCATCCAAATGTGGCATCATCTGGCCAGTCAGGGCTATTTTGTTGAGCCTACCTCGGCGGCTGTAATTGCTGGTTTGCAATTTTATCTGGCCCACGAGGCCCAATCCGACGAAAGGGTGGTATCGGTACTGTCCGGGCACGGCCTCAAGTCGGTGGAGAAAATGAAAAGACCCCTGGCCGGATAGCTTTTTTGCTTTTCGTGGCTACCCAAAAGACTTTCTTCCGATTATTCAAAATAAAGCCTTAATTTTGAGGCCGGTTTTTTTCAAAAGTATTGGGAAGACAAGCCCCGTCCTTTCCTTTGGGCCGGATATGTTGGTGTAGGTTCTAAAACAAAAAATGCAACTCAGCAAGCTGGAAATCAAAGGCTTCAAAAGTTTTGGCGAGGCCGTAAAAATAGATTTTGACCGAGGCGTTACGGGCATCGTGGGCCCTAATGGGTGTGGAAAATCTAATATTGTCGACTCCATCCGATGGGTACTTGGTGAGCAGTTCGCGGAGCTGGCTCTTCATGTGGTCGACGTACTGCGGCCACGTCTCTCGCTTGGCGAGCGGATGAGACCAGTCCATGATCGAGTAGTACACGCCGAAGCGGAGCCCCTTGGCGCGGCAGGCGGCGTCGAGCTCGCCGATGACGTCGTCGATCATGGGAAAGCGCCGCGGCATGGCGATGATCGCGCTGACGGTGACGATCCGCACCGCCTCCGCCAGGGCCTGAGCGCGCTCCGCATCGAGGCGGTCGAGCCCGAACAGCGCCTCCGAGATCACCAGATTGCCCTTGGAATGGCCCACCAGCCAGCCGGTCTCGACCCGCCCGGCGAGCAGTTTGGACAGCGCTTTCACATCCTCGCTGAACCGGGCAAGCTGGA
>JAAUUB010000136.1 GCA_012031215.1 Microscillaceae bacterium
TCCCAAAAAGGGGCTTTCGTGGGGCAAAAAGGGCAGGTAGCGCTCCAGGTTGTCTTCTATCCGCACAAAGACTTCCAGCCACATACTGGGCTTTGTATGGATGACAAAATATTCCTTCACCCCCAGCCGATTGTAAAAATCATAGCGATTGCCCAGGTCTTCCTTGTCTTTATAGTTGGAGGGGGAGGCGATTTCAAAGACCACCGCCGGGGGCACGCCCTCTTCTTTGGACATAATATAAGAACCCCGGTGGGGCATCCGGGGGCGACCAAAGACCACCATCATATCGGGGGCCATCCGTTTTTGGATATCCCCTTCCAGGGGGTAGATGAGTAAATCGCCGGCCACGAGGACGTTTTCGTCGTGGTCAAAGAGGCAGTCCAGGACATACTTGAGGGTTACGAGCAGGAGGAAATGCAGGGTGTTTTCGGACATAGGCTTGCCATCGTTAGAGGGGTAAAAACTTTCTGGATAGTTGAATTTTTCCCAGACCGGGCCATAGGGCACAGTGGCTTCGGCCAGCGCCAGGCTTTGGGGGACGGGGCGGTAGTCGGGGAAGAGGTCTAACTGGATGCAGGCGGCACTCATAGAAAGGCAAATTAGGCAATGGTAAAGAAAAATGCAAGGGGAATGGGGTGTTTCTTGAGAGAATTCCCCATCGCCGTTTTACACTTTTTGCCTAACTCACCTGCAAGACCAGGCCTTTGAGGTATTCTCCTTCTGGATGATAGATATTGACCGGGTGGTCGGCGGGTTGGCTGAGTTGGTACAGAATACGCACCTCGCGGCCCACTTCGGCACAAGCGGCAAAGACCATCTTGCGAAAAATGTCGCGGTCTATGCTTCCCGAGCAGGAAAAGGTGAAAAGCAAGCCCCCGGGACGTAATTTTTTCAGGCCCAATTCATTCAAACTGATATATCCCCGGGCGCCGGCGACGGCTTTTTGCTTTTGGCAAAGCGGGAGGGTCAAGCACCATCCGGTCAAATAGCTCGGAAGTATTCTTGAGATACTCAAAGCAGTCGGCGGCCAGGGCTGTATGAGGAGCGGAGGTGCCAAAATTGAGGGCCACATTCGCTTCGCACTGGCGAATGGCTTCTTTGGAAATATCTACTGACACCACCTCCTGCGCCTGCCCTCCGAGAGCATATACACTGAAACCACCCGTATAGGCAAAGGCATTGAGTACCCGGGCTCCTGCCACCATGTGGCCCAGGAGGGTGCGGTTGTCGCGCTGGTCTAAAAAAAAGCCCGTTTTTTGGCCTTCGGCGATGTCAACCTGAAAACGATATTGGTTCTCGAGGATATCCACCTTTGTCGGACCGGTTTCTACGAGCCAGCCATTATCCAGTTGGGTTCCTTCCAGGCGGCGGGGATTTTCTTTGTTTTGAGGTAGAAATGCTTGAACCCGAGGCCTTGCAGGGCTTGCAAGAGCATTGGCAGAATTTTTTCGGTGCCCCGGATCGAGCAATTGAAGCACAACGGTTTGGTCATAGACATCAGCAATGACTCCGGGCAAAAAATCGCCCTCCGCGTGCAGCAGACGATAGGCATTTGTGTGATTTGGTTGACGGAGGGGCTGGCGGAGTCGAAAAGCCCGGGCAATCTTTTCCTGCCAGAAAGCTTCTTCCAAGGCAAAAGGCTCCTTGCCAAAAGCAAATAAGCGCACAACTATCTGGCTTTCGGGGTCAAAAAAACCATAACCCAAAAAACGCCCATCAGCCTGACAAACGGTCACAATGTCCCCATTTTCAGCCTGAGGCAAACGGGCAACTGCCCCTGAAAAAATCCAGGGGTGTTGCTGGCGAACCGATTTTTCCCTTTCGGGCTTTAATATGAGCGTAGGAATCAAGGACATACACAAATTTTGTGTGTCCAAAATAATGAAAAATTTGGCAATGCCTTTGGAAAAGCACGGAATCAACCCTCAGAGGGCGGAACTGCGCCTCTCTTCCTGCCTGCGCACAAGAACAAAAGAAAGGAAAGTGGCCCTAACGGGCGGCAAGTTTTAGTCCAGCATCGGAAGAGTACGGATGCTCTCAATACCACTCACGATGCTCTCCAGATCGTTGGTATAGGGCATATTGAAGACTTCTTTGCCATTGAGCGAAAAATCACCATATCCGATTCGGGCAGATATTCTACCAAAAGTTCTTTGGGTTCTTTTTCTCCGGTAAAAACATAGGTTCTGAAGGTAGCGGCGTGCATATTTCTACTTGATTTAAGTGATTTTTAATTGCGTTTAAAGATAAAATTTATATTTTTGAATAGTATGCTCACCTAAATTTAATTTTGGGATAACACAGCGACAATCTATCTTTCAATTCGGCAAATTTTTCCCAATCCATAAACCACAGAACGATATGGCACAGGTAGAAGCCTCAGTGATTGAAGAACTCAAAAAACGGGCGGTGGCAATGATTTGCTCAAACAGGTCATAGAAGTGTTTTTTCGGGACACTCCCGTTTTGCTCAAACAAATGGAAGCGGCTTTCAAAGCCAAGGATGCCGAGGCTTTGCGCAGTGCAGTACACAAATACAAGTCAAGCAGTCGACAACTGGGAGCCCTGGGGCTCTCCCAGCTTTGCCTGGAAGCAGAGCAAATGGCCAAGGCCAAACAACACACGGCCGCAGGCCCCAAACTGGAGCAAATCAAAAAAACAGCCGCCCAAGTACTTGCCGAACTCAAAGCAATTCAGGCGAAGCTTTGATATTTAGCCCATCTCCAGCAACTCGCGAGCACTCAGCAAGGCACTTTCGGAGGGCTGTGCTCCGCTGATCATCTGGGCAATTTCACGAATCCTTTCTTCTTCATTGAGTTGGCGCATCCGGCTGATAGTGCGCTGGCCCGAATCGTCTTTAAACACGAAATAATGGTGATTGCCTTTGGCGGCTATCTGGTGGAGATGGGTAATGGCAATGACCTGGTGCTTGTGGGTCATGGCCTTGAGCATATTGCCCATTTTGAGGGCAATTTCGCCGGAAATGCCGGTGTCTATCTCGTCAAAAATAATGGTAGGCATGGCTGTCCGGCCCGCCATAATGTATTTGAGGGCCAGCATCAAACGCGAAAACTCGCCCCCCGAAGCCACCCGGCCTATTTCCTGGGGAGCGATGCCTTTGTTGGCACTGAATAAAAAATTGACCACGTCCAGGCCCTCAGGGCTAGGTTCTATCCGGTCGCAGGTGATTTCGATGGTAGCATTGGGCATTCCCAGGTCAGCCAGCAGGCTCTTGGCTTCGGCAGCAATGAGTGGGGCTACGGCCTGGCGCGAAGCAGAAAGCGCTTCACCCTGCTCGAGCAAGACCCGCTCGGTGGTCTCGAGTTGGGCTTTGAGGGCCGCGATTTCTTCATCAAAATTGGCCACCCGGCTGACCTTTTCGGCCAGTTCGGCTTGTATGTCAAGTAGGGCGGCAATGTCTTTGGCCTGATGTTTTTGCTGGAAGTGGTAAATCATGCTCAGGCGGTTTTGCACTTCTTCGGCCCTTTCAGGATTAAACTCAATTTTTTCTTCTTCTCGCTCCAGTTCGTTGGCGATGTCGCGCAGTTCGAAGAGGCAACTCTCGAGCCGTCCCCGGAGGGATGCATAAGCGGGCGAAAGGTCCGCAATTTGCCCCAGCGCATTGACCTTGCCTCGCATTTCGTCGTTGACAGCCCCTTCGGCGTGCGACAAAAAGGCCAGTACTTCCTGTAATTTCAATTTCACTTCCTCGGCACTGTCCAGCAAACGGCTTTCCTGTTCCAGGGATTCCTGTTCATCGGCCTGTAAATTGGCCTGGCTCAGTTCATTCAGGAGAAACTGATTGTAGTCAAATTCTTTTTGATAATGGGCAAAATCTTGTTGGCGTTGGCGATATTCGTTTTTGAGGTGGGTATAAGTTCGGTAGGTTTGCTGGTAAGCCTCTCGCAAAGCCTGGTTGGCCGCATAGGCATCCACCAATTGCATTTGATAGAGGTGGTCGCCCAAGAGCAGGTTATCGTGTTGGGAGTGAATGTCCAGCAAAAAAGCCGCCACCTGACGCAGGGTATCCAGGGTTACGGGCGTATCATTGATGAAGGCCCGTGATTTGCCACTGGGGGAGATTTCGCGGCGCAATGTAGTACGGTCGGCATAGTCCAAATCAAGGGTATCGAAAAGGCCCTGCAGGTTATAAGACCAAACCAGGAAAGAGGCTTCAATCACACATTTTTCTTCGGTATTGAGCAAAACCCGCAGGTCGGCCCGGTTGCCCATCAGCAACCCAATGGCTCCCAGCATGATGGATTTTCCGGCCCCGGTTTCACCCGTGATGATGTTGAGCGACTCGTGGGGCCGCAGATTGAGCTGTTCAATTAGGGCGTAGTTCTTAATTTGTAAATCCGTTAGCATTGGCTTTGCGCATTAAAGCACCAGGAATGATATATGGCATTTCTATTCTGATACAAATCTCTTTTGCCCATTCAATTGATAAGTATTGGGTCTTCTTTCTCAAAAAAAGCCCCCCTCAGGTACTACAAGCGCACAAACTTCCGGCTTGGCGCTTGGCTACCAGGGGTGGTTTTGGTCCAGGATGACTTCGGCAATATCGGTCAGGGCAATGCGGTGCTTGCGCCGGAGTTTATCCTGAAAGCCAACCTGTCCGGCTTCCAGCGTCAATAATATTCCAAAATAACTAACGCCATTTTGCAATACCAGCGTCATTTCCTGCCCCAGTAGACCCGGGAGTTCCTGGGCCAGTTGCGGGCTTAATACACGTTTTTGCCTTTTTCCCATAATGGATAGTCCGGGCAAGCCTATAATTTTGGCAAAATTATCTATTTTCGGATAATTGCCAAAAAAAGTCGAGAAATTGTTTAATAATTTAACCAAGTTTTTATTTAACGCTGCAAGACAAGTTTTTCGGTTTGCGTGCCGATGGTCAGTGTGTAGAAGCCTTCGGCCCAGTCCTGGGTGCGCAACAAAAAGCCCGGTGTTTGGGGTGGTACTATGCCCGAAGCAATGGTTTCGCCTCGGCTATTGCGCACCTGCCAGGGGAGGGCTTCGCGGGTGATTTGGCTAAACCAAATCTGGCAATCGCTGCTGGCCGGATTGGGATAGAGCCGAAACGTGTGGCCGGGTTCTGCTGCCGCCGGGCTTGTGCCTGTGCTTTCGCGCCCGCCCGGCACATCCAGGCTGAAAGGGATATTGGCCGAGGCAACCTGATAGACTTCGCGGGTCTGCTCATCTTGCAAAAAGACCACCAGCAGAAAATCATTCGGGCTAATGTCCTGAGGTGGCTGCCATACCAGGTCAAAGCTTCGGGGCGTTGCCAGTTCGTCCCAGGTAAGACGGCGGTCGCCAGCGGGGGCGGTATTGGGAAAGAAGCCTCGAACCAGGTTATTATAAGGCAAACTGCTTTTATCGACCAGACAGATTTGCACCAGTGCCGTACCAATGGGATTGGACAGCGGTGCTTGCTCAATTTGAAAACTGAAACGCATCGAGGAGACACTTTCCTGGCTCACGACCGGGTCAGAGATATTGACATTGGGTTCGGCCAACAAGCGGCGGCTGTGTTCCAAAACGCCCCAACCCGAGGAAAAAGCTTGAGGCAAGCGTTCGGGGGCAGGCCCGACCGGATTGCTGATGATGCCGTCAATGACCGTGCGGTTGAGGTCCGAAACCTGGTAATAAAGGGCCCGGGCACTGTTATCGGCTTTGTTTTGCTGGGTAAGCAGTAGCGGCTCATTGACCGGAAAATTGACCAGGTAACGCATCAGCAGGGTACGTTGGTTGGCATCGTTGTTAGGGTCTACTGTTGTGTTGAGGAAGGTTTCTTCGGTGATGTTAGCAGGGCTGAGCGTATTGGTAAAATGCTCCACTAACACAAAGCGGTTGCGTTGTAAAAGGCGGAAATTCCGAAAGCCAAAGCCATCCAGCGTAGCGGCAATCGGATTGTCGCCATTGCTGGCCAGGGCCATACGAAAGCGTACAAACTGGGCCCCGGCATTGAGGAGCGTGCTACGGAGGTTGTCCAGCCCGAGCCGGGCCGTGCTCCAGTCGGTAAAATTGCCCGACCAGCCAATGCCCGTTGTATTGTTATAAATCCCCCCTATTTGCCCCAGGATGAATTGATTGTTGTACCAATTGGCTCCCTGGCCCAATTGCCCCACAATTTGCCAGTCTTGTCCGGGTGCTTCTACCCGGGCGGCCAGAATCACGCCATCGGTGCCGGGGTCTGTATCGGGCCAAATATCGGTTACGGCCATCGGAAAAGGCAGGTTGGCCAGGTCAAAACAGGGGCTTTCTACATAAGAACGCTCGCTACAATTGTAAGTAAGATTGGCATTGCTGGTAATCCAGACCGGGTCGGGATTGGCAATCGTAGCCCCCTGGGGCACTTCAAAGCGCCAGCTAAAAGGAATAGCAGGGTCATTATTGCAGCCACTTAGTCCATCATCCAGGGTAAAGCCTGTGGCTATCCAACCATCCGTGCCCAGAAACAAATCCAACCGCAGGGTATCTAAACAGCCGGCATTGGATTCTACCACCATTTCCACCGATTTCAGGCCCGGATTGTCAAACTGTATGACCACTACGGCATCGCCCGCCGCTTCTGAGCTGAGCGTGCCCCCCGCAAAATTCCACTGCCAGTTGGCAATCACACCTGGATTGGCAATGCTGGAGCTACGCCCGTCAAAGCGCACGGCCAAAGGATTGATATTGCAGGCACTTTCAAAAGTAAAATTGGCCGCAGGAAGCGGATTGACCACAATGGATTGCGTAACGGTTTGCTCGCAGCCCGTAAAAAAATTAACCGCTCGCACTTCAATACTGGCATTGCCGGGAATGCCGCCCCAATCCACAAATACTACCGGGCTAATACTGGAGGAGGTAAATGTCCCTCCCACCACAGTCCAGAGATAGAGGACCCCCGGCTCCGGATTTTCTACCCGATATTCAAAAGAAGTAGGGGTCAGGGGTTGGCAAACGGCAAAATTCTGATTGGCAATTTGGGGGTTAGGCAAAAGATTGACCACTATGTCTATCTCATCAGTATTTTGGCAACCGGAGCCATTGATTTCGGTTACCCGGATGCGCCCTGAACCCGGGACATTATAATTATTGAGTTGATTGAGGCCCGGTCCTTGCAGAATGGGCACAGCCGCCCCGCCCCCTTCCGGCAAAAATTCCCAGATATACTGGCTGTTGGTGTTGAAGGCCGTTTGGTAATTGCCTTCGGTATCTTCGGCACAAAACACGGCCGGGCCGATGATATTGGGCGTTGGACGAGGCACTACGGAGATGGTAAAGGTCTGAAACCAATTAAAATCAAAGTTGCCATTGTCCGGAAAGGCATCTTCTACAAATACTTGCAGGGTGATGTTATTGGTGCCAGCAGTAGTAATAATGGCCGGGTCAAAATTAAAGCCTTCACAGGGATTGAAAGGCACATAATTGGTATTGAGGGTATGGTAATCGGCCAGGTTATAAGGCCCGGAGGGGTTGTTGGGGTCAAAAGGGATAACTGTATTGCGGCGTTGTATCACACTGCCATAGCAAACATCGAGGTTGGCCGGGGTAAAATTAGGGGCTTGGGTGGCATCATAAATCCGGCTCACATCCAGCCCTGGCAGCGTAGGGGAGCGCACGATAGGCTCCAGAAAGGTTTGGTTAAACTGATAGCGTAACCCCAGGATTTTGTACCAGGGGTCATTGGCAATACTGTTGATGATGGTGCCGGGAATATTGACCCGGGTGATGGCATCGCCCTCACAAATCTCTCTTTTCATGATGATGTAGTCGGTAACGCCGATGGGGGTTTCGACCGGGGGGGGCGGGTTATTGCCGTTTGCATCCGTTCGGTCAAATATCTCTACATTGATGCGGTCATCGTTTTGGGGATTTTGAAATACAAAAACATTGCTCAGGCTTCCCTCGGCTGGACTTTGCAAAACGTCATTCACATAAAAACGGTATCGGCGATCGGTATCTCCCGAAGAATTTGGCAAAGGCAAAGCCACAAAAATAACGCTTTGCTGACCACTCACGAGCAGTTCGGCCGAGCCTGAGCCTTGGCCTCCTACCGATACGCCCTCGGCCACCAAAAACACGACCGATGGCGGGGGAGAATCATCATTTTGAATCGTGCCCGTAGCCGTAGCTGTGCCCAGTCCGGCATTGGTAGGATTGCTCAGGGTTACCACAAAATCCTCATTGAGCTCTACCTCGGTATCGCCATTCACAGGAATTGTGATGACCTCCGTCGTTTCATTGACGGCAAAATTGAGTACCCCCGCCGGAAAAGCAGTGCCAGTAAAGTCATTGGCATTGGCTGGGTTGGCCCCGGAGCCGGTTACGGCCCAGTTGACCGCGCTGGCTACGCCCAAATTCCCCGTGCGGGTAACAGTAAAGGTAAAATTGGTGGTGCCAGTATTGCCTTCTGGTTTGGCGGCATCAGTGGCCGCAATGGCCAGATTGGGGGCGGAATCATCGTTTTGAATGGTGCCAGTGGCCACCAGGGTTCCGGCAAGGGCTCCCACCAGGCCCGAAAGCGTAACCGTAAAAGTTTCGTTGGGCTCTATATCGTTGTCTCCGTTGATGTTGACCGTGATGACTTGGGTAGCCTGATTGACGGCGAAATTGACCGTTTGGTTGAAGGGGAGAGCGGGTCCGTCAATATCTAGATTATCTGCCGGATTGGGAGCGACTCCGGCCACGGTGTAGGTAACCGAGCTGGGATTGCCCAGGTTGCCCACGCGGGTGATGGTAAAAGTAAAGGGAGTATCTGGACCCGGATTTCCTTCGGCCTTGTTGGCATCGGTGGCCGCAATGCTCATGGTAGGGAAAGTATCATCATTGATGATAGTGCCGATGGCGGTGGCCGTCGTGATGGTGGCTCCGGTAGGGTTGCTAAGGGTAACTGTAAAATCTTCATTGAGTTCTATCAGCAAATCGCCACTGACCTGAATGGTTATATCTACCTGGGCCTCGGTGGCGGCAAAATTGGCGGTCCCATTGGGAAAAGTGCCCCCAAAATCGGCGGCATTGGCCGGATTGGCCCCACTGCCCGTTACGGCCCAATCCACTCCGCTGGCTCCGGTGAGCACACCCGTGCGGGTGATGCGAAAGGTGAAGGCAGTATTGCCCGCATTGCCTTCGTCTCTATTGGCATCCAGAGCGGTGATGGCCAGGTTGGTTTGGGCCTGGCTTTGCTCAAAAGAAGAGAAAAGCAATCCCAGGAGCAAGACAATACCACTAAGGAGGTGAAAAAAACGGGTAGGAAAGTAAGACATAATCTTTCTCTTTGTTGAATGCAGTGATGTAAGCGATTTTGGATGAACAATGTGCCTGTTCAATTGCCTCAGCAAAATATGTAATTCCTCTCAAAGAAGCAAAAATTTTATGTTTTGCCTCCCGCGACAATAAAAAAAGCCCGAAGCAAACATACTTCGGGCCGAAAAATCTGGGGGTAAATGATTTACAAATTCGATTCTAACTTCTGGGCCAGCACACTCTTGGGCACATAGCCCACCTGCTTGTCCACTACTTCGCCATTTTTGAAGAATAAGAGGGTGGGAATATTGCGTATGCCATACGTGCTGGATACCATCATATTCTCATCCACATTCACTTTGCCAATCAAGGCTTTGCCTTCGTAGTCGCCCGCCAGTTCTTCTACAATGGGGGTGAGCATTTTACAAGGCCCACACCATTCGGCCCAAAAATCAATCATCACAAGCTGGTCTGTATTTTTAACCAGTTCGTCAAAGTTGGCATCGTTAATCTCGACGGTAGTTGCCATATTATTGAGGGAGTTAAATTATGAAAAATCTATGGTAGATACATCAAATTCGGTCTAAAGGTTCAAAGCGACACCCGCCTAGGGCTGGGTCCGGGCATCGGCCTCTTTAATCAGCTGTTCGGCCCGGCGGTCGGCTTCGGCCACAAGTTGGTCGGCTTTGCGATAGGCCTCTTCTTTGACTTTCTTGGCGGCTACTTCGGCGGCTTTTTTGGCCAGCAGTCCTTTTTTGGCGGCTTCCTCTACGGTGCGTTTTTCTTGAGCATCCGCCTCATTTTTTATTTTTTGGGCTTTTTCACGGGCTTCACGGCGAATCTGCGCGGCCTGGTTGCGGGCTTCCTCTCGCAGGGCCTCTTTGTCCAAATCCAGGCCCGTTTCTTCCTGGATTTTTTCTTTGATTTCCTGGCGTTCCTCCGCTGTTTCTGTTTTTATTTTTTCTTTGGCCGTTTCAGTGAAGGCCTTTCCTGTGGCCAGGCCTATTTCTGGTTTGGCATAGGTGCCGCCTACACTCAGAGGCAAGACCAGGTTTTCGCCTACTGTTTTGGCTCCGATGGTCTGCAGGGCGGTGGCGGCAATGGCCCCCAGTTTACCCTTAGGCACTTTTAAATCTACCTTCATTTTGAGAGTCCCATCCAGGCCACTGCTTCCCGAAACGTCCATGGTCAGTTCCTGGGATTTTGTACGGATGGAAAAAGGCTCGTATTGGATTTGTCCATCTTTGATGAGGGCTTTGATATTGAGGTCTTCCAGCACCAGTTTTTTCAAAGAGCTAAGATTGGTATAAGTGCTCAATTGGTCTAAAATGGGCAGGTTTTGGGCCGTGCCCCTGGCAAGGTTGAGGGTGAAATTCCCATTCAGGCTTTCATCCAGGCGGGGTGTGAGTTGCTTGGTAAGGCCGCCACTGATTTTGAGAAGGGTGCTTAGGTCGCCCGTTACGGTTTGGGTAAGGGCATTGTTGGGCTTGCCGCTGGCCGAGGTATTGAGCAGATTGGCAAGGGGCAGGCTCTCTATGCCAAAGCCAAAGTCAAACCGGGGCTTGAGCAGGTCGCTGGGGTCATAAGTGCCATCGGTATTGAATTTCCCGCCCAGGGTGTTGAACATAACCTTGTCCATCCTTAGTTTGCCTTCCCGGAGGATGATATCGCCCTGCAGGTTTTGGATTTTCAGAGGGCTATAGACCACCTCTTTGAGTTCGGAATGAAGCAGAAAATCCAGGTTTTTGGGAATTTCTACGACCAGGTTTTGACTTGCCGGGGCGGGGCCCGCCGAAGGTGTGGAAGGCGGGGCCGAGGGGCCAGTAGCGGGGGGATTACCCGGGTTTGCTTCGGGGCTACTCATCCATTCATCCACCACAAACTTGTCCGAGCGAAAATCCATTACCCCTTTCAGCACGGCCTCTGGGTCTAGCAGATAGCCGATGTAATTGGTGAGAACGCCCGTGGCGTGAATATCACTTTTGCCCAAAAAACCATCCATTTTTTCGAGGTTAAGGGTTTGGGGTGTAAAGCGGGCCTGGGCTTCGGAGATTTGCAAGCCCTGGGGCAAATCGGGGCTACTGTAGGCAAAAGCCCGTAGCGAAGCCGTGCCCGAGGTCGGCATTTGGTCATACTGCCCGTTTAGGGCATAAGAGGCCCGCCCTTTGGTTTGGACATCGGCCCGAACCTGGCCCTTCATTTTCATCCCCTCGATGGGGTAAATGTGCAGCAGCTTGGCCAAATCCAGTCCGCCTTTTACCTGCATATCATAGCGCACATCCGCCAGGTTCTCAAAAGAAGCCCGGATTTCAAAAGGCTCCTTGTCCAGCACCATTCGGAAAGGATTGAGCCGTATCTGGGTATCCTCATAGCGGCCTGTACTGTTTTTGGCGGTGGCTTCCAGTTGGAGTTGTTCAATGGCATCGGGGTATTGGCTGGTTTTGATATAGCCCTGACTCAGTTGCATCCGGGCATCGAGCGCTGGCAATTGCGTAGCCGAGACCCGCCCTTTGGCTTTTAGGTTGAGGCCAAAATTACCGCGCATGGTAAGCCCTGGCATCGGAAACATCTGCGAAAGTTCGGCGAGGTTGAGCCGGGCCGAAACCAGGGCATCCACCAGGGCATTTTCCGCACCCTTTACCTGGGCCTTGGCCTCTATCGGGTTTTTGCCAAAATCAAGATGCAGCTTTTTCAGGTCCAGCAGCAGCTCAGACAAACCCGCTTTGGGCAAATCTATCCGCAAATCCATTTGCACATTGCGCACGGCCGAGGGCAAGTCAGGATATTGAAAAAAGCCATCTTTGACCAGTAAATCCAGCCGAAACTCAGGCAGTTTGCTTCCGTCAGAAGGGAGTTCGCCTTTCAAAAAGCCTTCCATTTTCACCAAACCTTCGGTTTTGAGTGCCGAAAACTGCTCCGTAAACATACCCGGCACCAGCGACAGAATGTTTTTGAATTCATTCTCCCGGGTGGCATAGGTCAGGTTCAGCACGGTGCTGCTGTCTTTGAGTTGCACAAAGCCATCAAAGCCAAAAGAAAAATCATTGAGGGTCAGGGTGTTTTTCTTGAAGGTATATTTAGATTCAGGCAGATTCATATTGAGGGTAACATCGGCCAGAAACTTCTTTTGCTCAAGGTAAGTCAGGCCGCTTTGCCGAAAGACAAAGTCATTCATTTCGGTACGAGTGCGAAGGTCAAAGACCGCCTGCGAAAAATCACCGCTTCCTTTGTGATTAAGCTGGCCTATCCGGAGATAGGTTCTCTGCTGACGGTCTTCATACACCAGCGTGCCATTTTCAATTTCCCAGCCCCGAATACCAATATTAAATTCCTGGGCTTTTTCCTCCTGGGCGGGTTCTTCTTTCTTGGTCGTATCTTCGGGCTCGGTGATGAAAATATCCCAGTTGGCCAGACCGTCGCGCCGGACTTTGGCATAGATGCGGGGTCTTTTCAGGTAAATGCGTCGGATTTTGGCCTTATCGCCAAAAAGCACACTCCAAAGGTCTATTGTTACCTGAAAACGGTCCACCGCCGTGAGGGTATCGCCCGTGAAGGTTTCCCGGCCTACAATGCTAAAATCATCGAGGGTGGCTGTGATGTGGGGAAAATTACGGAAAAGCGAGAGGCCAAATTTATCGGCTTCAAAATTGACCTGTGCCCGCACTGATTTGGCGATTTGCTGGTCAATGGCTGCCTTGATGTCGTCTTTGAAAACAAAGGAATCAGGAGGGCAGCCAGCAAGATAATACTCAAGAGCACCAAAAAGGTGATTCCTGTGATTTTGAGAATTTTACGCAGGTTTTTTTTCATGGATACAGGTTTGAGTTTGTGACAAAGCTAGTGATTTTCGGGTACAAAAGGCAAGCTCCATCCGCAAGTTCAATTCCCAAACTTTGTGCGTATTTTTAGGGCAAGTTTTGCCAAATACAAATCAAGATTATGGCCACCATTTATCTTATCCGGCATGGGCAGGCTTCATTTATGGAAGCCAATTATGATGTGCTTTCTGAAAGAGGGCATCAGCAGGCTCTCCACCTGGGCAACTACCTGGCGGCGCGGGGTCTGCACTTTGAAGCCACCTATCGGGGCACTTTGCAACGCCACGAAGCTACCTGTGCGGGCGTGGCCCAAGCTTACAGCCAGGCTCAAAAGTCTTTTCCAGAGGCCCAAGTCCACGCAGGCCTCAACGAACACCAGGCTGCCGAAATTCACTACCGTCATCTGCCCCAATTACTGGCCCGGCCCGAGAACCAGGCCCTCCGGCAAGCCCTCGAGGTCCACGGACGGCAAAACCCCGAGGTGAAAAAGGGCTTGCTCCGCCTGTTTTTTCAAAGCACCCGCTTATGGGCTTTGGGCCAGATGGGAGAGCCCGGTGATGAGACTTTTGCCGAATTCAAAGCCCGCGTACAGACGGGATGGCAAGCCCTGCAAGCCCCGCTCGAGAACCTTGAAAACGTCCTTATCATTCCTCCGGGGGCACTATCGCTGTTTGGCTAGGACTTGTGCTTGGCCTGCACGACGAAAAAATCATTGACTCAATTGGCAAATCCGTAATGGGTCCATCACGGAGCTTTCGTACAGTAAAGGCAAATTTTATTTACGCGGCTTTAATCAAACGGCCCACTACGACGCGAAGCCCGAACTCCTAACCTTTGTCTGAAAAAACAACCGTAAAATACCGAGGGAATGAAGCCCAGCCTTTTTGATGAAAGGACACCTCTCTA
>JAAUUB010000137.1 GCA_012031215.1 Microscillaceae bacterium
TCAGGTGATCATTCATGTAGTACAAAAGTTAGGCGAAGTAAGCAAGTCATCCTCCATCACGATCAACGCTCCTTTGAGCGCAATTACTTCCGAAACCCCCTTGATGATGGAGCGCGCCAAACCCTGGTTGCTGGCTTGTTTGATAATTTCTATGGATTGAAAACCCTTCACACTCTCCAGAAACTGCCTAACTTGATAAATCTGGTCGGCTTCGGTTTCATTGCGTGGGCCATCCGAAAAAATAAAAATCGGAGTGCTTTGGGCCAGATAGTTCTTTTTTAAAGCATTTAAGGTTTCAATCGTGTTATGCAAACGATTGAAAGTAAACAAGCAAATCGGAACCGGGTTTTTGTCAGTCAGCATTTGCATATTTTTTTTTGCTTTTTATTTTTCTTAACAAAATATTGAGTAGTCTCTTTGAAAAATGAAGAGGCCGCAAAAGAAAGGACTGGACATAAAAATATAAGAATAGCAGATAATTTTCATCGGCATATTGTACCAATGCATTTCGGTAGCTGGATTTTGACCGAATGTTAATTTTATTTTTCAATTTTCGGAAGAAAAGGCCTTTTTTTTTCATTGTCTATAAAGGCCTCGAGGCTTTGTTCGGGCAAACCTGCCTGTCGGCGGGTATAACTGTCAAAGACCCAAGCATACACATTGGCATTGAGTGAATCCTTTAAGGTACTAGACACAACGGAGCTTCCGTGCAGTCGATATTTGACAAGGGTTTTGGGAATTACATACAGATTATGCCCTTTCTCAGCCATGCGGGTAAAGATGTCAATGTCCACCACGCAAGGCAGATTACGATAGCCTCCTACATCCAAAAAGGCTTGCTTGTAGGCGGCAAATCCGGTATGAATGCATTGTATTAGTTGGCCATTTTCAATGGCTTTGCGAGTGGCATTTTCGGTGTTAAACTCAGCTCCCAGGGAATGATAGTGCTTCAATAATTTGTTTTTGGCACTAATGTATTCCGCAAAACAGCTTATCATAGTAGCATAGGGCTTGTCTTTAAAATGATGGACTTGCTCCTCAATTCGGGTTGGGACCATCACATCGTCGGCATCCATTCGAATAATAATCTCTCCCTGAGCCTCCTCAATGGCCAGATTGGCCGAGTATGCCATACCCCGATTTTTTTCATTAGCAATAAAGCGAATGCGGGGGTCTTGTTTGCAGATATTTTCAATGATTTCCCGAGTGCGGTCGCGGGAGCCATCCTCCACAATAATAAGTTCATAATCCGTGTAGGTTTGTTGCAGCACACTATGAATAGCGTCAGAAACATATTTTTCTGTGTTATAAGCCGTAATCACAACCGAGACCGAGGGTTTCATATAGTTTGATTTGAAGGAGAATACTCATTTAAGAAATTTTAAACCTTTTCCCCACTATCCACAAGAGTTGGGCAAAAACCGACGCACCATCGGCAGGGGCCGATAGACAAACGCCCACCAATAGGCATATATCGCCCGGAGGTAGTGCTTATCGCTGAGATGAACAAGCATGGCCCGGTAATGCCAGTCTGACCATTGCCGCCGTGCATAGTTCCAGCGATACCACCAAGGCTTCGCCCGGAAGGTCTGAAGATAAGCCTCGTAATTCAGTTCGGGAAGTTCTTGCCTTCGGCGAACGGCACAATCTGTCAGCCAAGACTTGGTTTGCTGGAGCAGGCGCATGTTTTGGGCCATCACTGAGGAGGCGTGCAAACGATACTTCATAAGCACTACGGGCAAGATAATGAGGATATTCTCTTGTTCTAGCATCCGGGTAAAAAGGTCGAGGTCTTCGCCACAGATTACCTGACGATAGCCACCAACGGCTTCCAGATTTTTTTTGTACGTGGCAAAACCCGTGTGTGCGCAAGCAACTAACTGGGGTTTTTGAAGGGCTAGCCGAGAATCTTCGGGTTTCTCAAATCCGGCAATTCTTTGAATTTGCCCAATAGAATTACCTTTAGCATTGATATACTCAGTATGACAGCTTAGCATCGTAACCTCAGGATATTGCTGGAAATAGGTATATTGGGTGGCCAGGCGCTGGGGCATCATCATATCATCAGAATCCATTCGGAAAATGAGTTTGCCACGGGCCGCCTGAACTCCCTGGTTTGCCGTTTCGGCAATCCCCTGATGGAAAGCATTGTCAATCAGCACAATGCGAGGGTCTCTTTTTTGGTAATCAAGAATGATGTCTTTAGAATGGTCGGTAGAACAATCGTTAACCAAAATCAATTCAAAATGGGAATAGGTCTGGTTCAATAACGCTTTCAATTGCCTCGGGCAGGTATTTTGCCGTATTGTAAACGGATACATACACAGAAAGCAATTCATTCTTAGGCATTGATTACTCCTTTATTCTTCGGACCAGCAAGGCAAAAATAGGCTTTTTCATCTTTTTTTAAGTATATAGCCCAGTATTCTTCGGGTATATCCATTCAAAAGATAATAAGGCAAATAGACAGGGGGGCAGTGCCGGAAGGCAAAGCGGGTAAAGTTTTTGAGATTACCCCCGCCCCTTATGCCAAAGAGATGTTGGTAAACTTTGCAAAGATTTCTTTTGGCGATTTTGACGGTCTCCACTAGCTTCGGGATAGGTGTAAATGACCGCATCAAAATTGCAATAGACCGGAAAACCTGCCTTGGCGGCCCGGAGGGTAAAATCAAAATCAGCGTAATAATGTGGAAAATGCACCTCATCAAATAAACCAACTTTCTCGAGTACCTGCCGGGGTATCAGCAATCCCCGACCCGGAAAATGGCTTACTTTGTGCAATCCCTTTTGCGATTTCGGGGCCAGGCCGGGAAGAATCGGTTTAAACTGATTCCAGCGCCAGTCAATAATTTCCCCGCCAAAGATGGGTTGAAGACTTTGGTGGTCTTTGGCCATTGCCCCCAGCAGAGCCTGGGGTTCTTTTTCGGCCCAAAAGCACATCTTCTCAATAAAATCCCGCGCTGCAATCGTGTCATTGTTCAGGGTCATCACGTGGCTTGCCGGCTCTTTCAGGGCATAGGCAATACCCAGGTTGGTTGTGCCAGTCCAAAATAAATCCCCCGATGTTTGCAAAACCACTACCTCGGGATATTCCGCCCGGATAGTTGCTACACTCCCGTCCGTTGAACCATCATCTACCACCACAATCTTAAAATTTGCGTCGCTTTGTTGCCGAAATGAATCCAGACATTGACGGGTCAAGGCCAAACGATTAAATATAGGGATGATAATGTAAATCATCGGGCAATTTGTTAAGTCTTGGTTTTACACATTGAAAAGACAAAAGATATTTATAATTCAAGTTATGATATTGAATCAGAAGGCTTCAACACCACTCTTATTCAAATTTCATTTTTATAAAGCCGGGCGAGCTCATGAATAGATTTTTTTTATTTCATAGTTTTCCATCACAAATTCTCTTGCGTTCATACCCATAGATTTTCGCATCTGAGGATTATCAGTGAGTTTAATGATGGCTTCCGCCAGTTTTATGTAATTGTTGGGTACAATAAGGCCAGTTTTTTGATGTATTACTAAATCTTTCAAGCCCCAGTTATCATAAATGACCGAACTTAATCCACAATAACAGGCCTCTAAGAGTGAGATGCTCAATCCCTCATATTTTGAGGGCATTACGTAAATATCGCTGGCGATTAAATAATGACGAACTTCGGTGGTATTGCCAACAAAAACGATTTTTTCGGCTAAACCCAGCTCTTCCGCCATCGCTTGATACTTAGGGCGCAAAGCACCATCACCCAGAAGAAAATACCTAACAAGGGGGTGCTTTTCCAAAATCAAGGGCAAGGCTTTGATAATATCAATTTGGTTCTTGGTTTCTATACAACCACCAACCGAAATCAAAATAGTTTCACCCTCCAAAATGCCATATTTTGCTCTGGCTTGCTGTCTTTCCTCATCGCTTTCCGCCGGAAAAAATTTATTATCATCCGTCCAATTCACAATTTTGGTCGTTGGGTTGAAAAAAACCTTTTTCTGCTTCGGCCACCGAATCACCAATGGAAGTGAATCGAACCCCGAGAATTTTTCTTGCCATAAACCTTTGCAGGCTTCTTTTGAGGATGGAAAGTTTCTTTTTTCTCAATAAATACCCAAATATATTGTGAACGGTTCTCACAACCTTCTTAACCCCGACCTGTTTGGCATACCAGGCAAAAGCAAAGTAAGAATTTTCCCGATGAATATGCACGACATCAAACTGCTGCTCTTTCAATAGCTTTTGGTAGCGGGCTTTAAAATTTTGCTTGTCATAAAAGGAAATATGGTGCACAGTATAGCCTACCGCTTCCATTTCGGGTGCATATACCCCTAGGTCATTGCTGGTGTTGAGAATATGGGTCTCGATGCCATTTTCTTCGAAAAAAGGGGCCGCAATTTTCAGCATAATTTCTGCACCACTGAAGTTCAAATACGATAAGATGTGTAAAACCTTCATGATGGATTTAAAATAGTTTTGTACAAATTTACATAGACCTGGGCGATTCTTTGAGCAGAAAATCTTTCTTTGGCGTAGGCCAAACTTTCCCGGCTCAGCTTTTCAAAGTATGCCGCATCCCCCGCCAATCGGTGCAGGCCCCCGGCAATGGCCTGGGCAGAGCGGACATCTACTAGTACGCCGTTCTGGCCCTCATTGAGTACCCAGGGAACCGCCCCCGAATCTTTGCCGCCTATCACGGGCAGCCCTTTGGCCATGCCCTCTATTAAAGTATTGCCAAAGCTTTCTTCCAGAGATGGGTGGAGTAAAATATCAAAGGCTTGGAGCTGGGCCACAAGCTTATGATTGTTCACCAAACCATGATAAAAAACCTGCGCATCTAAATTTTGAGTTTTTGCCCATTGCTGGGCTGGGCCATTTGGGCCAAAATCGGCCCCAAAAAGGTGCAGCTCTGCCTCACCAGCAAAATCTTTTCGGAACTGTTGAAATCCAATCAGTCCTTTTTTTAGGTTTTTGCGCTGGTCAAAAGCAGTGGCCATACTGACAATTTTGAGATGCGAGCCGGGATGCTTTTTGGGAAGGGAAGAAAAGGAGGCCTCCGGAAAAGGGTTGGGGATAATGGGGAGCGAGGGAAAACGCGGGGCCAGGATTTTTTGAAGATAAGGAGAATTGACGCTGAAGTGCTGGCCCTTTTTTTGACCTGGGCATCCAACAGATAGCGAACCAGCCGATAAAGGTCTTTCTGTAGCTTTAAAATTTCCCAGGCCGAATCGCGGAAGGTGATTAAATGCGGGTATCCACTTCGGATTGCTCCCAGGGCAAATTCGTAGCTCCAATGGGCATTCACGATGTCGGGGCAGTCCTCTCGAATAAAATCCTGAATTTGTTGAATCTCCCGGGCAAAAAAATCCCACATCCGATGCCTTCCTACCGGGCGGTATTGGCCCATAAAGACTTTGAGTTGGGGGCCTTCCCATACCCGGGGGGCTTCCAATTTGGGGCTGAGGCTGTAGATAGAAAGGGATTGGCCTCCTTCCAGCATTCCTAAGGCAAGATTGGTGACCGAAGTGCCGCCTAAACCTAGCTTAGTTTCTTCGTCGGTCAAAGCAGGTAAGTAAGGCCGCAGAGGTTCCAAGTCAATGGGGGTAGCGAGGCCAATTTTCATATGTTTGCGGAAAAAAATCTCTTTCATTTTTTTTAAGATGTTGGCGTACACCACATTGGCTTCTAGGTGTGAAAAAGCAAATTCTTGGCCTTTTAGCCCTTCTTCAATGAGGAATTCCCGTGGCTGGCTGAGTAGGTATTGGGCCAGTTCCACCGCTTCATCCACCGTTTTGGCCATATACAGCCCACCCCGACAATTTCGAAACACCTGCTCATAGCCAGGCTGATAATTGGTAATATGCACCACCCCGGCCGCCAAAGATATTGGCAGTCGATTTGAAAAATAATAAGGTATCGTGTCAAAATGTGTCCAATTAATGCTTAGCCAAGAAGCTCTTATCGCTTGTTCTTGTAAATTGAATGGAATTAAACCACGCGAAGATTTTACATTACTCCAGCCACTGCCATAAAGCGCAAATCTTTCTTTAAATTTATTACTCAATTTTATGGCAAGATTCCTTCTGCGTTGGCTACCCGGAAAGTATCGGAAAGGAATTCTTGTAGCACCTACATAGCTTCCAATAAGGGTTAAATCATTTTCTCTTATGTCGGTCGGATTCCAATTCGTCCCAAACCGGGAAGAGTCAAAAGAGTTGGGGGCATAGTAAACTCTTTTTGCGCCAAATTCAAAAGCTAAATCAGATAAAGAACCTAGGCCAACTAGAAATATTGCCTCCGAATTTCGGATTAGCATCGCCATATTTTTATTGATTCTTTTGAGATATCTTCCATAAGCATCTCCATCCTGGTAAAATAACTTTGGCTTAGAGTCGATTGAACACAGGGATTTTATAAAATTATCTGTAACTTCAAAATTTCCTACATGCTGCCAGAAAATAGCCTCTGGTTGAAAAGATTGAGCTACCTCGAGCAATTTTTGGCAGGTTTCGGCATAGTTATTTTGATTTTGCTTGGCTTCATAGAGAAAAGAAAAGATTTCCAGCCCGCTCAGTTCACCTTGGTCTAGTAAGGCCTGAAAAGCCTTTCTGGGCCCAATCTGCATACTTATATCGTCCAGTTTGGTTTCATTGGGCAGGTAGAGAAGTTTCATAATGGATTAATTGGTTTGAGAAATTTTCAATCGGTTGAGATAGGCAGTCCAAGCCGGATACCAAGCTGCTTTCTGATAGCGGCCTAAGGTTATCTTTGGGCCAATTTAAAAATGGGCCTTTTTAAAGAATGTTGTGGAAAAAAAACATCTGCCCTAAAAGGGAAATACATCCGGTTAAAATTTGCATTCCTAATAAAAGGTAAATATTAATCCCCGCATACCTGCCGAAATAGGTGACAAGGATAATTCCAAGAGCTGTAAAAAGACCATGAACCAAACCGGGAAGATAAGGCTTAAAGATATCTAGGAAAGTAATATGAAATATTTTTTTCATTATCAATGAAAAAAACAGCGTTTTTAGAAAATCCCGAATAAATAATATTGAGAGAAAGGCATAAATCCCCAAGCTACGAGAAAAATAAAAGGCAAGTAGCATCATTACCAAAAGAAAGATATTGAATAAGATTTTTTGTCTCATCACATTTGTAGCGTCGCAAACCATCCCAGCATAAGAAGCCAGGAGATTGAAAGGGACGATGAAACACAGGAATTGCAAAATAGGAATTGAGGGATGCCATTTAGGTCCAAGTATAACATAAATACATTCTGGGGCAGCAATGGCCAGACCCGCACAAACTGGAATGAGTACAAAACCGCTCAGGCTTACCGCATCTTGATACACTTCTTTGAGACGCTCTCTTTGGTTTTGCAGTTTGCTAAAAGCTGGGAAAAGCACCGTAGAGAGGCTTTGATGGAGGTAATAGGCTGGTAAAAAAACCATTAAATGCGCACGATTATAATAGCCCAATGTAACTTTGCCTATATATCGTCCGATGAAAATATTTTCTAGATTACCATCAAATAGGTAAGAATACCATTAAAAGAAACTTTGCCCCCATAGGATAAAATAGGCACATAATGCGAAGTTTTGAAAGTGGGAATGATGGGGTAAGGCTTGGCGATATATTGCAGTACTGAGAAAATCACACTTTGAGCCAGCAGGGCAGTGACCAGGCTCCATACCTCCCAGCCTTGCAAAGCCAGCACAATGCCTATGACTGGATATGCCAGGATAAAGGACAGTAAGTTAATCAGGGAAATTTTCTTGAATTGCATATCGCGGCGAAGCAGGCTCGTAGAAACGGCGGAAAATCCATTGCAAACGAAAGTGAGGGAGGTGATGCTGAGAATAGGCACAAGCAATTCGGATTTGAAATACTGGGCTATCCAGGGAGCCGATACAAACAAAAGCAAGGCCACCAGGCTGTTGAAAAAAAGACTTAGGGTAAAGGCCGCCCGAATGGTGTACTTGTCGAGGCTTTCTTTCTGAATCAAAGCCTGGCCAATGCCCATACGTGAAAAATGTGCCCCAAAACCCATAACGGTAGTGGCCAGAGCCATCAGGCCAAACTCAGCTGGCGAAAGGATTTGGGAAATCCAGGAAGTATAAAACAATTGCAAAAGCACGTTGCCAACCGTGCCCAGCATCGTCCAACTCAATCCAGAAAGGGTCTTTTTACTTAAACTCATGCTATACGCTTAGTATGACACAATAATTTTTGTACCATTGGTTTATCTGGTTCAGGCCTGGGCAAGTACTAAGGCTTGTTTTTCAGGCTGGGGCCGTGGGATATTTGCCACTTCTACCCGAAACAATACATAGCCCAGCAGACCATAAATATAAGTTGGCCAATTGTAAGAAATCCCAAAAATGAGCGCGCTCGAGAAATAGGCAAGGAGTACCAACTGCTCAATGCTGAGGCGTGGGGAATAAATAAGGGCTTTTCCCAGGAAATATACCATAGGCAAAAGCAATAGCAGCAGCCCAAACAAACCCTGGTAAAACAAGCGATCCACATACAAGCTATGAAAGTGGTGGCCTGTTCCATCTTCAAAAACTGGTTCTCCATCTTTGATACTGTAAAACTGAATAGGCAAATCAAAGCCATAAAAGCGCATCCCAAAAACAGGATTTTCTTCAATAAAAGGCCAATAGGCCAGGTTTTGCTGGTAGCGCCATTCGGAAGTACTTTCCTCATCATCTTTGTCGTTGCCCGTAGGATTCAAGATTTGCGCAAAGCTATGACTGATTTTTTGGCTGATTTTTTCGTCCGACAGCACATACGTACTTGCCACTAGACCCAGAATGAGCATAACCATTGCAAAAGGAAGCACATTGCGCAAACTCACCGAAAGGTGGGCCCGCCGTATCAGTAAGAAATTGACAAAAAGACAGACGACGGACGAGACCCAAACGGTACGATGCTGTAGAAAAAAAATCAGGAAAGCCACCAGCAAAAATGAGAAAAGATTTGTCCAATGGGCTTCTTTCAGATAGGTATTGAAGTTATAAAGCAGGGGGATAATCAGCAAATAGACCGAGTCGCTTGAGATGCCTCTTTCGTGGTTGAGAAAAGCCCCCAAAGAAAAGGCCCGGCTGTTGACCAGGAGGGCATTGAGAATAAAACCGGTCATAATGATGAAAATGATGCCTTTGATGCTCACCTTTTCTCCAAAGCGCTTGTAAAACCCATATAAACTGAAAATGGAAAAGCAAACCATCATTTTGGCCGAAACGTGAAGATGACCAAGAGGACGATTATAAAGATAATAGCCCTCGAGACAAAGGGCTAAGAAATAAAGCACATATACACAAAACCAAACCCTGAACCAAGACTTATATTCCCGATAAAAATAAAAGGAGGCCAGCATCAGCAACACAATAATTGGCTTCTCTAATCGGAATCCCAGGCCATCATACGTGGCATCGGTAGAGAGTACCAGGAAAAGAGGCAAGAGATAGAGAAAGCGCAGGGATAACTTCATGAATTTAAAAAAAATATAGGCTCAGGATTTTTGATAGTACCCTTTGCCTTGCGTTTTGAAAGCAAACTCAAAATCATTTTTAAAATCCACGGCATTGAGCAAAAAATGAGCGTTTTGCACTGATTGGGCTTGCAGATTTTTCTGCATTTCTTTCACCAGGCTACGTTTGGTTTTTCCGTAGCGTACCACAAAAACAGTAAAATCTATGTGTTTGCGAAACAAGAAGTAGTCTGAAACATAGCCCACCGGAGCGATGTCCACAAGGATGACTTCAAAGCTCATGCGGGCCAGGTCAAAAAGACTAGCGATACGTGGGCTTTCCAGCAGGCTGGTCGGATTCTCTGGGAAGTGCTTGCCCGTGGTGATGATAAAGTGATTGGGAGCCGGCCCTTTTTGAATAATGTCTTGCCATTCGGCTTCATCCATGAGATAATCGACCAATCCGACGTGGCTAGAGGGCAGGCCAGGAACTTGCTCAAACTGGGTTTTGTGCAAATCTCCGCCGATTAGAAGGGTTTTTTTGCCAGCCTGTGCATACGTCAGACTGAGATTGAGGGCACAAAAGCTTTTCCCCTCTTTTTCCTGGGAAGAAGTAAAACCCAGCACCGGGGGCTTATCCGGGTTTGGGAAAAAATTATCCAGGTTTAGTTTAATTCCCCGAAATGATTCAGACGTAATCGAGCGGGGTGCTTCCAGGGCTACCAATCCTTGCTTTTTAGGAGCCTGCCCCACCAATCCCAAAAGCGGAAAGCCCTCTAAACTCCGCAAATCGTCTGCCGAAAAGACCTTAGTGTTGAGCATATCGCCCAGTAAGAGGGCCGAAAAAGGCAAACCAACCCCAATCATTAGAGCCAGGATAAAAATAAACTTGGTATTGGGCTTGATGGGGCTTTCGCTTTCCAGTTTGGCTTTTTCCACAATCCTTACATCAGGGGTGTTGGTTTCCAGACCAATGAGGGCTTCGTCGCGTTTGTTGAGCAAAGTTTCGAGGCGCAGGCGGTCCCGCTCAAAGTCGCGGGAGAGTTCTTCAAACTTTCGATTGTCGGAAGGGAGGCGGGTTTGAAAGCCCTGGTTTTGGTAAATTCTTTGGTTTAGAGAAGTCAGTTCATTTTGTAAGACCTGGATATTTTGTTTCAGGTATTCTTTCAGGGCAGAACGGGTTTCATTGATTTCATTGTTGAGGCGCAACATACGCGGAGAGTTGGCCGTTTCGGAGGTTTCCCGCGCCGCCCTTTCTTGCACCAATTGTATCAAATCCGAAAAAAGCCGATTGATGGTAGGGTCATTGATATTGGCATTGGAGGGAACTAGACTTTGTGCATTTGACCCAATACTGCCTAGATAGTAGTAAATATCCTGAAAGCTCCGCAGTTTTAATTCCGCAGTTTCTTTTTGCGTCATCAATCGTTCTTGCCCGGTGATGGCGCGGTTAGATAAAGCCCCGTAGTCCAAAAGGGCGGAAGAAGATTGGAAGGCTTCCTTTTTGTTTTCGGAGTTTCTTAGCCGGTCGCTGGCCTCACGGATTTGGGCCTCGATAAAAGTGAGGGCTTTGCGGCCTTGCAGGTTTTTTTGTTCCAGGTCTTGTTCCACCACCACCTGCATGAGTGTGTCCAGAAACATCCACTCTTTGGTTTTATTAGTTCCGGTGGTTTTTAGCTCAATAAGGTACGATTTTCGGGCGATAGATTCCGCCTCTAATCTACCTTTAAACGACTTAGTGATGCCGTCGATGCTGTTGATGATGAAGTGAAAGGTTTTCCCTTTTTGAGATTTCCATTCCTCGGAGGGCAGAATGGTAAATCGGAAATGGGGGCTCTTAATGACTTGATTTACTTTTACTTTCTGCCGAAACTGCAGCCCTTCCAGTTCTTTTTGTCGCTCACCATTGACGATGTTGACAATATTAACAGGGTCATCGGTTTCTATCCAGATTTGGGCTTCTCCTTCAGAGATGATTTTCACAAATATTGGCGTGCCAATTAGTTGAGCTTGCGAAGAATCTATTTTTACTTTGAAAATCGAGAAAGGAAATTGTTCTTTTTTTCTTGGTTCTTCGGAAGCAAAATAAGAAATGCCCATATTCATGCGAATCACTGCCTTTTTTATCATATCCAAAGAGGTGATGACCCCAATTTCATCATCAGTATTTACACTTCGGTTTACCCCTTCAATGACTTCCAGGAGCTCGTCGGGACGGGCCGAACCCGTACGACTAGAGTTGAGCAGTAATACCGAACGAAATCCATACACTTTTTCCAATGACTTTGCATAATAGTAGCCCAAGCCCGCAAAAAGTGGGATGCTTATAAAAAACCACCACCATTTTCTCCTGATTTTGAAGAAGAGTAAGCCTAAGTTTATACTGTCATTTTCAATAATACGGGCCATATTCTTGGGTCATTAACGGGTCAGGAAATTGAGCAATAGAACGGTGGTAGAAATACTACTAAACACTACTGTAAGCAAGGGCAAATTGGCCCGGCGGCTGTCGGCACGCAAAGGCTCTACATATAGTTGGTCATTGGGGTTGAGATAATAATAGGGCGAGGTGAGTATGTCTTTTTTGGTCAGGTCAATGGGGATAACTTCCAGGCCCCCTTCCTGTTGCCTTATAAGTTTAATGCTTTGGCGATTGGCAAAATCTGTAAGATCGCCGGCACTGGCCAGAGCCTGAAAAATAGAGATTTGGTTTCCGGCTACATTAAGCAAACCTGGTCGGTTTACTTCTCCAAAAACAGCTACTCGGTAATTTACGAATTTTACATCCACAGTGGCATCTTTGAGGTATTTGGCAATGAGTGTTTCAATCAAGCTTTTTGCTTCTTCCAGGGTTTTGCCTCTTACTTGAATATTTCCTAAAACAGGAATGGCGATGTTTCCGAGTGCGTCTATTTGATAACCTGGCAAAAACAAGCCCTGTAAACCTACTCCTACCTGAGCCCCGGTCTGGAGATTATATGGCTTGGCGGCATCCTCATCGGAACTTTTGATAATCACCGACAGCATATCATTGACCTGAAGGCGATAGGTTTGCAAGGGATTGGCAATGAATATGGAGTTGGAGCCTTCATAGCCCAGCCCCTGTAGATATACCCTTCGTTTATTGCTCACACAGGCGGAGCTTAACAAAAAAGAAAAAGCAAGCAAAATGATGGATAAACGCATTTACTGTTAGTATTTGAGGACTTTTTTGCGCAAATATTACTTGAAAAGTTTCCCTTTTTCATTTAACAACAACCAAACCAAAGCCCCTGGCCCACTTTCCCTTTCACTTCCTGAGATTTTCTTACATTGCCGGATTTTGGTACTTTTTGGCCTTAGGGTAGGGATTTTTCAATGAAAATCCGATTTTCGGCCCGGTCGCGGGCCTCAAAACGCCAAACTACCGGGGTGGAGATTTTTTCTTCCCGCCTTTCCGAAATTACCTGACTAGTCTTGTGCTCGTACCATATTCGGACAAATTTCCCGTTTAGGGAAAGACGGTAGTCTTTTAAACCACTGCCGCTGTCTTGCACCCGCACCACCACTTGCTGCTTCTCCGTTCTTTGCCAGCTTAGCTGCGGGGGCTGTTGGTCTTTTCGCAAAGTGAAACTGCCCAAACGACGGGTCTTAAATATCAATTTTTGCCCCACTACCTGGCCCTCCTGATAAGATTGCCCCTGATAATAAGCTCCCCAGCGGTGGTCGGCATCGGGTAAGATATATTTGACTGTAATCTCCCGAAACAAAGGTATGTCAGGTGTTCCGATTTGCAGATAAATATCGTGAGTTTTTGTGGCCAAGACAAGGGTATCGTGCAAAGCTTCCCGGGGAAAAAATATTTCGAGGTTTCCCTCGCGATAATACACCTCCTGCCCCGAAGGAACCAGCATCTCAAAACCAAAGGGCAGACGGGCCGTTCCCAATTCGGCCATATCCGGCAAGCCCTGGCGAATGTCCCAGAGATAAACCGTTTCGGTGGCCGTTTGGTAGGCGGGGGAAAGATATTCACAAATTCCATTGAAAGTGAGGCGGACCGAGTCGTAAGGATTTTTGACCTGCCGGGCCTGGATGAGGAGGGTGTTTTCTTCTAATTGATAGCGCAAAGCAGGCGGCAGGGGGCGGGTATCGGTGCGAAAGCTTGCCATTTGTGGAAAGACTCCCTGCAAAGTGCCACGCACCCGGGTCGTATTGCCCATTGGGTCGCGGCAAAGGATTTCGAGGGCATAGGTTTTGGCTTCCCGGATGACAAACGTTTGCCGGGAGGCGATTCGGTAGTTATCAAAAAAGTTGCCGTCCGCTTTCCAGCATCGTTGAAAAGCCTGGTTTTGCTGGCGAAACAGGGCATAGTTGAGGTGCACATTCATACAATAATTGTATTCGTGCGATACCCGGTTGAAATCGTGGGCATAGACCTCTTTGCCATCCAGTTTC
>JAAUUB010000138.1 GCA_012031215.1 Microscillaceae bacterium
CAAAATGGGATAATTTTTCCCAAAAATACACAAAGCAGCAGGATTATCTATTTATTGACTAAAAATATTTTTTTAGCCAGGCTTTTTTTACCACGTAAGTTTTTACCAAAAAAGTACGAAGCGAAAAGAAGGAGATTTGTGCAAGCAGCACTTAATGCATAAATTTGAAGTCTATGAAAAACTTTGTGGTCTCGGCCCGTAAATATCGACCCGTAACGTTTGATTCAGTTGTTGGGCAGTCGCATGTGAGCGATACGCTTAAAAATGCCCTCAAAACCCAAAAACTGGCCCAGGCATTTTTGTTTTGCGGGCCCCGGGGAGTAGGCAAAACCACTTGTGCCCGTATTTTGGCCAAAGCCATCAATTGTTTACAAGCGACCCCAGAAGCCGAAGCCTGTGGAGTATGTGCTTCTTGTCAGGCCTTTCAGCAAAATAGTTCATTGAATATTTATGAACTGGATGCGGCCTCCAACAATAGCGTGGAAGATATCCGCCATCTGGTAGAACAGGTTCGTATTGCGCCTGCCGTAGGCACCCGCAAGGTCTATATCATTGATGAGGTGCACATGCTTTCCAATGCCGCTTTTAATGCTTTCCTCAAAACTCTGGAGGAACCCCCCAGCTATGTAATATTTATTTTGGCCACTACCGAAAAACATAAAATCATTCCTACGATTTTGTCTCGTTGTCAGATATTCGACTTCAAAAGAATTGAAGTGCGGGATATGGCCGAACATCTGCAAAAAATTGCCGCGAGCGAACAGCTTGTGGCAGAATACGATGCCCTGGAGCTGATTGCCCAAAAAGCCGACGGAGGCCTTCGCGATGCACTTTCGCTTTTTGATATGATTAGCACTTTTTCGCCTACGGGCCGCATTGACTATGCCACCACAATTGAGATATTGCACATCCTTGATTATGATTATTACCTGAAACTGACCGATGCTTTTTTGGCGGAAAACCTCCCCGAAGCCCTTTTGATTTTTGATGAAATATTGCGCCGGGGCTTCGATGGGCTGAATTTTATCGCAGGGCTGGCCAGTCATTTTCGCGACCTGATGGTCTGTCAGGATCCTTCTACCCTGAAGCTCTTGCAAGTACCCGAAAAAATCCGTCAACGCTATCAAAGTCAGGCTCAGAAAGCAAGCCTCGGTTTCTTGCTCAGCGCGCTCAACCTGGCCCAACAATGCGAAGTACAATACAAAACCAGCAAAAACCCCCGCCTGCACGTAGAACTTGCCCTGATGAAATCACTCATCTGCCCGCCGCCCAGGCCTGGACTCACCTGTCTGCCCTGGAGCCGGTGAAAAAAAAAAGCCCCTTGATGAGCTCTCCCCCACCCCCCTAGCCAAAGTCCTGCCGCCGCAAGCAAGCCCTGCGGCAGCCCCCCGCACGGCTATTCCAAGCCTCAAAAACCTGATGGAGGAGCCCTCCAGTCCTTTATTAGAAAAGACCCAGCCCGAAGCGGATGTTCCTCTTCCGCTCACGGATACCTTTTTGCGGGAGTTTGTGGAGTATTTTATCAAAACCAAACCCGGCGATAATCAATTATTCAAAATTTTGAAACGCATCCCGAAGGCAAAAGGCCCGGATGAAGTATTGCTGGAACTAGAAGCCGAAGCCTCGAGAAATTTATCCCCTATCAGCAAAACTTCATTCAACTATTGCAGAAGAAAGCCCGAAATCCGGCGCTCCAACTGAGCCTGGGGGCCGTGGAAATAGTGGAGAACCACCGGCCCTATACTAACCGCCAAAAGTTTGAGTACCTGTGCCAGCAGAATCCTTCTTTACTGACTTTGGCCGATAAGCTGGGACTGGAAGTGGATCATTGAGCCCGATGGCCAAAAATTTTTCCCATTTTTTTGTTACAGTGCATTTAAAAAAGATTTACCTTTGGCAGGATTTGGGTTTTTTAATTATTGGAGGTGAAAAAAATTTCTCTTAGCCTTTTCACAAGCTGGTTAGTACTGAGTTTGCTCACTCTCAGTGCCCATCCTCCCCATGAGTCCCCTTACGGCCCAAATAGCTATTTTCCTCAGTCTTTGGCCTTTGCTTCTTCCGATTTTTCTTTCTACGCAAATGGGAACCCGCTGAATCTCCCCTTTTCGCAAGAAAAAGACAAGAAAAACGAATCGGAGGAGGAAGAAACCAAAGAAAAAGAAGAGCGAGAAGAAAGCAATCATAAGAAAAACCGACGAAAGCATACGGGCCAATCCGGACTGCTGAGCAGTAAATGCCTATTTCAGCACGCAATTTTGCAGAGATTTGTCTGCATATCCTGCAAAGTTTTTCGTTCTTTGTTCCCCATTGACCAGCCGCTCTATCTACTATTCTCTAACCTGAGAAATTAGCCTGTAATTCTTTGTTCTGCCTGGTCTTTTCGTTTTCCCTCCGCAAAGAAGGAAAATGAGGAGAAGTGCTTTTTTGTGCCTTGCCAGGCAGTTTATGCTTTCAGGAAGATTTGCTTCCATCTAAAAAAAAATTTACAGCCTTTTCATTTCAAAAAATATGGTACTTCATTCCTCTACCCCGGCGGATGGCCGGGCTGGTTTTGTTCAAAACTGGAAATCAGACATAATTTCGGGCTTTTTGGTGTTTTTGATAGCCTTGCCGCTCTGCCTGGGCATTTCGCTGGCCAGTGGTTTTCCGCCTATTGCAGGTATATTTTCCGCCATTATAGGCGGGCTTTTGGTTTCTTTCCTGGCAGGTTCGCATCTGACTATCAAAGGGCCCGCGGCAGGGCTGATTGCCATTGCCCTTGCATCGGTCGAGACCTTCAATCAATACAATAGCCCAGCCCAGCCCCTGATGGGTTATCAAATGACACTGGCCGTAATTGTGGCCGCCAGTGTTCTACAAGTCGTGTTTGGCTTGGCCAGGCTGGGGCGCTTTGGCGATTTTTTCCCGGCTTCGGTGATTCATGGTATGCTGGCCGCCATTGGGATTATTATTTTTCCAAACAAATCCATACTTTGCTGGGGGTAAAGCCCGAGGCCAAAGAACCGCTAGAGCTTTTAGGCGAAATCCCCAAAAGTTTTATGGAAATGAATCCTGAAATTGCTCTGATTGGCTTGGTGAGCCTCGGCATTTTATTTTTGCTTCCCCTTCTGCGCCACAGATACCTCAAAATGATTCCGGCGCCGATGCTGGTCTTGTTGGTGGCCGTGGGGCTGGGCTTTGAATTTGACCTGCTCCACGAGCACAAGTATGTATTTTTGGGCCACGAATACTGGGTTGGCGAAAACTACCTGGTAAGTCTGCCCAACAATATACTGGATGGCATCACCTTTCCGGTATTTTCACATCTATTTACATTTGAAGCCTTACAATTTATCCTGATGTTTTCGCTGGTGGGCAGCATTGAGTCCCTGCTAACGGTAAAGGCCATAGACGGGCTTGACCCTTACCAAAGAAAATCAGATATGAATAAAGACCTGGTAGCGGTGGGTTTGGGCAATATTGCTGCCGGCCTGGTGGGGGGATTGCCGATGATTTCGGAGGTAGTCCGGAGCTCGGCCAATGTAAACAATGGGGCCAAAACGCGTTTTGCCAATTTTTTTCACGGGGGCTTTCTGCTGGTTTTTGTGGCTTTTTTCCCAGGCCTGATTCACCAGATTCCACTGGCAGCCCTGGCGGCTATGCTGGTATATACGGGCTATCGCCTGGCTTCGCCCAAGGAATTTAAAAACACCTATCAAATCGGTTTAGAGCAACTGGCAATTTTTATGACTACGCTACTCGTAACCCTGGCCACGGATTTGCTGCTGGGTGTAATGGCCGGAATTTTATTCAAGATGGTGATTCATTTGCTGCGGGGGGCAAATCCCGCCCATCTATTCAGAGCCACCGCCAGGGTGAGCCAGGAAGGAAATACGGTAAGAATAGAAATCGAAAATTATGCCCTGTTTACCAATTTCCTGGGCTATAAAAAGCTTTTGAGCAAAATAAAACCCGATGCTGAGGTCATTCTTAATTTTAAGCAATGCAAAATCATTGATCACACTTTTTTAGAACATTTACACCATTTTGAACAAGCGCACCACCTGAACGGTGGAACCCTGGACATAGAGGGCATCGAGAAGCACAAGCCCTTTTCTAACCATCCTCTGGCGGCCCGCCGCATAAGTGCTCGCCCATCGGAAAGTGTTCCGCCGCTCGTTTTGACAGCCCGTCAAAAAGATTTGCAAGTCCTGGCGGCCAAACTTCACTGTGAGCGGTGCACTTTCACACAAACCTATGACAGCCTGCGCATTGCCCAATTTACTTTTTTTGGGGGCAAGCAAATCAAGACAATTGAAAACCGCCTGACGAAGCAAATTGAAGGCGCTACCCTGGAGTTTATGGATGTAGTGGTTTCGGAGGGCGCGCGAAATGCGGCAAAATCACATAAAACTTCTATTTTGTTCATCTCTCACCTCCACGAGCATTTCCCTGACTTCAGGCTGGAAAACCAGGGCTTTCTGGATAATTTCTTTCTGGGCCAGGACATTAATTTTACGCAATTTCCGACTTTCTCCAAAAGATATTTGCTCCGGGGGCATCAGGAGGCGGCTATTCTGCAATTTTTTGATGAAAAGCTGATTCGTTTTTTTGAGCAGAATCCTGGCTTTCAGGTAGAGACCAAAGGCGATAAAATCCTGATTCACCGAGACCTGGGCCTGACTCCCGTGGACAAAATTGCGGCTGAATTCCGCTTTGCCGAAGAGATGTTCGGTGTTTTTCATCAAAACTGTGAAAAAACCAAACCAAGCACTCAAACCAAATGCCTAGAAAATGAAAACAGAAAATAAAAAGCCGGAAACCGCCCTGTTCGTAAAGGAAATAGTGCTACGTGAACTAAAACACTATTTGCCGGCGCAGGCACCACTCAAGGATTTTGTGCATCATAATCCGCTCCACGCCTTCCAGCATTTAAAATTTGAAGCGGGCACACACCTGGCTTCTGAGGCTTTTGGCTATAAAGTGGCCTTGTCCATAGATGAGTATCGGGAACTCTATCGCATTGGCCATATTCGCGAAGATGTGTTAAATCATATTTTGCAACAAAAAAAAGGCGCCGAAGCAAGCCTTTGGAAAGAAAAGCTCTTATTGGGCCAGTATGAGTGCGTGCCGGTTCCGCGCGTCGGGGCTTTGCGGGCACATTGGAAAAAAGATTTTCATATTGATTTAGATTCTTTGGTGCATCCGCTTTTGTTCCGCCTGTTGAACACTTTCCTTGACCAGGGCATTGCCGCCTGGAAGTTTCCTGTGGCGCACAAAGGCTTCTTGGCTTCGGTGCGCACTTTGGAAAAAAACGGCCTTTTCAGCTTGTTCAAAAAGCCCCGTGCCCGCCACTTGTTGCTGCATAGCCACTGCGATATAGAAAAACTGCTCAAGATTTTGGTTGGAGAAGAAAGTCTGTTTGAAAGATACCTCTACGACCAGCAATTTGCGCACCCGGGTTGGTCGGGGCTGGTGTCGGTCATTGAAGACCAGCCTCACACCCTGCTGGACCACAAAAGAATCACCTTGCTGGAATTGATTCAACTGGAATTGCTTCTGGAGATAGATGCCCTTGATTTTGCTTTTGGGGAAATTTGGGCACCCCTGGGGCACAAAGTGCAGGAAAAGATTCCCGCTCTGTTTGGCAAAATTGCCGAAACAGAATTGTATGAAGTGCAATCACTTTGGCAAGATGCGCTCGAGTGGAGCTTTTATGACCAGGTGCTGGAAGGCTTGCAAAGCCCATCGCTTGAAAAGCCCGAACCCGGCCCTAAAAGCTTCCAGGCTTTGTTTTGTATTGATGACCGGGAAGGGTCTTTTAGAAGGTATTTGGAAAATATGGAGCCGCGATGCGAAACCTTTGGCACGCCTGGTTTTTTCAATGTGGCTTTCTTTTTCAAGCCGGAGCACGGCCGCTTTTATACCAAGCAATGCCCCGTGCCCCTAAGCCCCAAGCATCTTATCAAAGAAAGTCATTCCAAGAACAAGCATCAAAAAGATATTCACTTTGCCAAGCATACCTATTCCCTTTTCCGGGGCTTTTTGATTACCCAAACGCTGGGCTTTTGGGCGGCCTTGCGCTTGCTCTTCAGCATTTTCAAACCCCATCTCAGCCCTACGACTACGCATTGCTTTGCCCATCTCGACCATCGCTCGCAACTCACGATTGAAAATAAAGACCTGGCCCATCAGGAGAATCATTTGCAGATAGGTTTCACGATACCCGAAATGGTGGCCTGCGTGGAAGGGCAATTGCGAAGCATCGGCCTGGTAAAGGATTTTGCCGATTTGATTTATGTCATCGGGCACGGGGCCAGCAGTGTGAATAATCCGCATTATGCGGCCTATGATTGCGGTGCTTGTTCAGGAAGGCCGGGCTCGGTCAATGCGAAAGTCTTTTGCCACATGGCCAACCACCCGCAGGTGCGCCAAAGGCTGAGCGAAAAGGGCCTTATAATTCCCGAAAAAACCCATTTTATAGGTGGGATTCGCGACACCACCCGCGATGAGGTGCAGTTTTTTGAGGAGGACAATATCCCGGTTGACTTACTTCCGCCCCATCAAAAAAACAAACAAACTTTTGCCAAGGCCCTGGCTTTCCATGCCAAAGAGCGTTCGCGAAGATTTGAACTCATTAACTCCCGGCAAAGTCCACAAAAAGTGCTTAAAAAAATGAAACAACGCTCGGTTTCACTTTTTGAGCCCCGGCCCGAGCTAAATCACGCCACCAATGCGCTTTGTATCGTGGGCCGGAGAGCTTTGACCCGACACGTTTTTTTTAGACCGTCGCTCCTTTCTCAACTCTTACGATTATCAACTTGACCCGGAAGGCGAAATCCTTGCCCTAGTGATGCGTCCACTGGCCCCGGTTTGTGGAGGCATCAACCTGGAGTATTTCTTCTCGCGGGTAGATACTCAAAAACTAGGGGCCGGTTCTAAGCTTCCGCATAATGTAATGGGGCTTTTTGGCGTAGCCAATGGCATTGAAGGCGATTTACGCCCGGGATTACCTCATCAAATGATTGAAATGCATGACCCCCTGCGATTGCTCATGGTGGTGGAGCATAGCCCGGAGGTGGTAATGAAGATACTCCAAAATGACAAAAGTATGCGTGATTGGTATGCCCTTGAGTGGATACATCTGGTGGTACTGCACCCGGAAACCAGACAAATTTATCGCTTCCAGGAAGGCATTTTTTTGCCTTATCAGCCCACCCCGGCCCATCTGCCCCATGTAACTACGGTAGAAAAACTTGAGCCCTGGCTGGCCCGCAATTCAGACAATGCACCTATTATTATTCTCGACAAAAACGAACTTGCATGATGGCTTTCCTCATTCCCTATTTCATATATTTGCCAGTATTGGGCTTTTTGATAAGCTTCTTCTTTCGGAACCCTCATGAAAAAGCCATCTCCTGGGTGGTTTTCCTGACGGTGGGCCTGCACCTGCATCTGGCGCTTGTATTTGTCGGCTTTTGGATAGTCTTGGGCCAGCCCGTGCTTGACATCCAAGGCATTTCCCTGCTCAAAACCCCTCATTATGAATTTTTCATTGATTTTCATTTTGATAAAATCACGGCGGTCTATCTTTTAGTAGGAGCTTTTCTGACTTTTTTGGTTACGATTTACAGTCGCTATTATTTGCATAAGGAGCTTGGGTATAAGCGGTATTTTAATACCATTTTGTTTTTTTACCTGGGCTATAACCTAAGCATTTTTGCCGGAAACTTCGAAATGCTGCTGGTAGGCTGGGAATTGCTGGGCGTTTCCTCCTTTTTGCTGATTGCTTTTTATCGAAATCGCTACTTGCCCGTAAAAAATGCCGTAAAGGTTTTTTCGGTTTATCGGATTGGGGATGTGGGCCTGATATTGGCAATGTGGGCCAGTCATCATTTATTTCACGAAAACATTACTTTTCTGAAGCTAAGCCAGGCCGAGTTGGTCAGTAGTCATTTGCAAAACCATACCCTGGCCGGGGCTTTTATCGCCCTGATGATTTTGATAACGGCCTGCGCCAAGTCGGCCCAATTCCCCTTTTCGTCCTGGCTGCCCCGGGCTATGGAGGGCCCCACCCCCTCGAGCGCCATTTTTTATGGCGCATTGTCGGTGCATTTGGGTGTTTTCTTGCTTATGCGTACCTTCCCTTTCTGGGAGCATCAATGGCTGGTGCGGCTCATCATTGGGCTGGTGGGATTGACGACGGCCCTGGTGGCCACTGGTACGGCCCGGGTGCAATCGTCGGTAAAAAGCCAGATTGCGTATGCCTCTATTTCTCAAATAGGGCTCATTTTTATTGAAATCGCGATGGGATGGGAAAATCTGGCTTTACTACATTTTGCCGGAAATGCCTTTTTGCGCACTTATCAGTTATTGGTTTCGCCTTCGGTAGTTACTTATCTGATTCGGGAGCAATTTTATCATTACCAACCGCACCCGCCTACCATAGAGGATTCATTACCCAAAAAGTTAGAATATGCCCTGTACATTTTGTGCCTCAAAGAATGGAACCTGGACACTATGTTATACCGCTATCTTTGGAACCCTGTTAAATGGGCCGGGCACAAACTGGATTTTTATCATATCAAGGGACTCTTTCTCTTCTCTTTTCCTATTTTCTTGCTCGGTCTTTTTTGTTTGTATTTCGAGGCCTACATTGAGGAAGAAGTGGAGCACTATCTGACAATTCCCTTTGCCCTAATAGGCCTGCTGATGGTATTAAAAGCCTTTACAGAGCGCAAAAGGGTATTGATGAGCCTGCTCCTGGTGATGATGAACCATTTCTGGATTGCTTTGGCTGTCTCTTTTAATGAAAATTTTGATTTTCGGGAAGTCTTGCTTTACCTGAGTGGCATTTTGATTTCGGGTATGCTGGGGTATGGCGTTATCCAGCAACTCAAAAAAAGCGAAAGGCAAATTGATTTAGACCGGTTTCAAGGGCATGTGCTCAAGCACCCCAAACTGGCGGCTGTGTTTTTGATGGTATGTCTGGGCTTGTCAGGTTTTCCCATTAGTCCTACTTTCATTGGCGAAGACCTGATTTTCAGCCATATTCATTCAGACCAGTTGACCCTGGCTTTCTTGGTGGCTTTGAGTTTCATCATAGACGGGCTCACCAGCATTCGGATTTATGCCCGGGTGTTTCTGGGGCCAAACGTCCATACGGTTTATGAGCGGGCCTATCGCTCTTCTTAGTTGTAGGGGCCAGGATTGGCCGGGTTAGTGTCGGAAAATGACGTGGATGAACGTCGCTTTGTTGGCGTACCTCAGCACAAAAAGACCTCGAACCTGTTTTGCTAGAAAGCTAAAATCGGGAATGATACTTCTTTGCAGGGGGCTTTTGTCTGTTGTCGGAAGAGAAAAATGTGGCAAGCGGGGGATGAAAATTGGAAAGAATCACTACGCAAATACAGTTTGTATTTCCATTTCAAAACCCGCCAACACCTTTGAAACTACTTTCCCCGATTCTACGGCAAAGCCCGCCAAAACGTAGCCTTTTTCTGTATGCTCAAACAACTCAATGGAGGCATAATGGGGGTCTATAATCCAATATTCCTGAATGTTGAATTGGGCATATAAGTCTTTTTTATCATTGCGGTCGTCTTTGAGGGTGCTGGGCGAAATAATCTCTACAACCAAATCCGGCGCACCAAAGATGCCTGTGTCCTGAATGATGCCCACATTGGCCTGGCTCACAAACACCAGGTCAGGTAATACCACGTGGTACTCGCCCAAAATGACGCCTGTAGGAGGATGGAAAACTTTACCCAATTTTTTTTCAAAAACAAAAGCATCTATTTTCCTCAGAATATTCATAGAGGTTTCCTGATGCAAGATGGTAGGATAGTTTCTTTTTCTCATTTGGCCGTCAATCAGTTCAAACCAGGCTTCTTGTAGTTCCTGCTCGGTAAATTCGTGGTCCAGAAACTCCACCGCATTCATTTTTTCGGAGATGAGGATCGGATTCATGCGCTTGGGTGTTTAATATATTCAAATATACCATAATTCGTAGATTTCTCAAAACGACCCGGCCCGCCCATCAGGGGCCCAGCTTGCACCAAAAGCCAATCCGAAACCCAAGCGTTACACTGGGCATCCAGTACTTTCCGGTTTCCAGACCATTTATTCTATCCATAAAAATGGGAGAAATCCCGATGTCTTCGCCCTCCGAAAGGCGGGTATGTATCCTTCGGATGCCCAGCCCTACATAGCTGTCGCAGAAGAAACGAGGGGCGGAAAAATTATACATCATTATCAGGTTTTTTTTGAAACACGCCTTACCCAAAACAAGCGTTGCCTTTGGCAAACGATAAAAATTCGCAAAGAACCCCCGGCAAATGGGGCGTTGGAACGTGCTTTTATAGGTAGGAGGCAAATTGCGGCAAATGTTACGTATTTTTAAGCTTGGTTTTACCTCTATTTTCTCAATATGCGCACCCTCCCCCTAAAAGAATACCCTTATCAGTACGCAGAGTATAAAATGGCCGAATTGGCCAGCTTTATCCGAACCCTGGCCCAGGCTATCGAGCCCGATTTTGTGCTGGAGTTTAGCCCCGAACAATTAAAATGGCATCCCCACCCCGACAACCAAACCCCCTGGGATTTTACCCAGCTATTTCACAATGCCCGGTACGATTTACGGCTCGAACAGGGCCCCTTCGCCATTGTATTTCACTATGAAGAGTACCCCCACTTGCATCGTGAAGGGGCCACTTTTTTCTTTGAGTTCTTGACCTTTGAAGTGCTGGGTTTGCCGGAGGGAACAAAAATCTCGGGCCGTATGCGTCCGGGTGATGACAAGCTGGCCCAGCTTCTGCTCGAAATAGATGCAAATGAAGGCCATTGGTTAAATTTGGACCTTCTTCTGGCGGCGGCCCATTTTTGACACTATTTTTTTGTCCAATGCCCGACAATGCTTTTGCTTTTCTTGAATGGATGATTTTTTTGCCCGAATATCGTGCATTGATTTGGCATAATTAATTTTGTAGATTTCAATGAAAGTAAAAGCCTGGATTACGAGCCTTGCCCAGTGGGTGGCGGCCATTATTATGCTGCAAACTTTATATTTTAAGTTTGGGGCGCATGAAGACTCCGTATTCTTATTTACTCAGCTTGGCCAGGAGCCTTATGGGCGCATTGGGGTAGGCGTGGGCGAACTGATTGCCAGTGTGCTGATACTGGTGCCGCGCACCGTTTGGCTAGGGGCTATTTTGGCCATTGGCCTGATGGCGGGTGCCATTTACTTCCACGCTACGGTGTTGGGTATTAATTTTCGCAATGATGGCGGACAATTGTTTGCGATGGCTTGCATTGTCTTGGCTTGCGGATTGTGGATATTAAGCCAAAAATATCGGCAAATTCCCTTGTTGAGCCGCTAAGCTTAGCGCGATTCTCCGCTCCATCGGGTGGTATTGAGCAAATGAATAATGTCTTTTTTGATGTAGTCAATAATAGGGGCCAGGGAATCATTTTTGGTGGCCGTCCGAAAGTAAAGTGCCCCACGGAGAAAATGCCGGGTAGAATCGCTGATGTAAAACTGAAACTGACTGGGCACTTCGCCCTCTAGTTCATAGACGGCAGCAGTTTTGCCCGAGGGGGTCTGAATCACTGTTTCTTCAATGGCGGTGGCTTTCACCATGTGCTTGTTGATGAGTTTATGGGCATCATCCACAAATTCGGCAAAAAACTGGGGGTCTTTCTTTACCGACTTGTAGGTAATCTGCACATCGGCCTTGAAGCGAGGGTAGATGATGTGTATCCAGTGGGGCTCCGCAATTGAAGAAGAGTCGGGCCGAATGTAGGCTTCCCGGGAATATTCAAAAAAATAAGGATGCTTTTCGCGCAGGGCTTGATACTGGGCCGGAGGCAAGTCAATGCGGTTGTGGCCAAGCGGTTTGGGCACATAATCCGAAGAACTTCCACAAGCGAAAAGACAAAGCCCTCCCAGCAGGCAAAGGAGATATTTTAGGAAATGCATTAGCTCTTTATTTTGATTTCGTTTTGATTAAGTACCTTCACTTTCACCACCTTTATTTTTTTCTTGCCTACGGACATAATCGTAAAAAGAAAAGGCCCAAAGGTGATTTCTTCATTGAGTTTGGGAAAGCGGGAGAATAATTCCAGCATCAGGCCTCCCAATGATTTACTTTCACCCCGCACTTCATCAAAAAAATCGGGGTCCACTTCCAGCACTTTGCAAAATCCTGGATAAGGATTTTGCCCTCGAAGAGGAAAGACTGCTCGTCCAGGCGGGTAAAAAGTACGGGGTCCACGTTGTCGTCAAACTCGTCATTGATGTCGCCCACGATTTCCTCGATGATGTCTTCCAGGGTTACCAGGCCGATGGTTCCGCCATATTCATCTACCACAATGGCCATGTGGACGTGCTTTTCCTGAAAATCGCGCAGCAATTTGTCAATCTTTTTGTTTTTGGGCACCGGAAAACTAGGGCGCAGAAGCTTGGTCCATTTAAAATTGTTGGGCATTTCCAGCAGGGGAAGCAAATCTTTGGCATATAAAATCCCAATAATCCGGTCAATGGTTTCGGCATAAACCGGAATTCGGGAATAGCCGCACTCCCGCACCTTTTCGATTAGTTCGTGAAGGGGCATATCCACATCAAGGGCCGTGATTTCGTGGCGGGTGGTCATAATTTCCTGCACCGTAGTAGAGCTAAAATTGACAATGCCTTTCAGGATTTCCTTTTCTTTGTCGGCATTATGGCCAGCAATTGACATTTCGTCTATAAATTCTGGCAATTCATCCAGATGTATTTTATAGCCTTTACGTTCAATGCGTTTCTCGACTACATTGCTCAGGCTGACCAAAAGTCGCGACAAAGGCTTAAAAACCCAATAGGCATAATCAATCAAGAAAACCGCATTGCGAATAAAAGAGCGGCCATATTGGGCGGCATATACTTTGGGAAGCAATTCGCCAAAGAACAAAATCATGATGGTAACTACCCCGGTCAAAATGACTATCACCAGCCCCTCCGGGTTTTTAGTGCCCATCAGTTCCCAGGTCAGGAAAGTAGAAATGGTAACGATGGTGATATTGACCAGGTTATTGAAAATCAGAATTGTAGCCAGGAGGTATTGGGGCTTTTCCAGCAGGCGCACCGCTTTTTGTTCGGCCCGATTGCCTTTTTCGCGGCACTCCTGTATGTCTTCGGCATTGAGTGAAAAAAGGGCGATTTCGGAGCCTGAGATAAGGCCCGAAAGCAAAAGCAAAAACACCAGCAGAATGGCGTTAAAAAGGTAAAACCAGCCCCCCATTGGGCTGGTCTCTAATAAAAGCAAACAAACCAAGGCCCAACTGGCCGGCTCAGTACTTGTCTCCAATTCGATGTAGATTTAGCCCTCAATATCACTAAAAAGGAAGATCGTCTTCTGGGTTTGTGGGGGGTTCAGGCTGATTATAAGGAGCCGGATTGTCGGCTACCTTCGTTTCCGCACTTCCTGTACCGCTGCCGCCTGCACTACCCAAGAGGGTAAGTTGTTGGCCACTCACTTCTAGTGCTGTGCGAAGTTTTCCTTCTTTGTCGGTGTATTCGCTGGTGCTCAGGCGACCTTCTATATGAACCTGCGCCCCTTTTTTGACATACTTCTCCACTATATCAGCAGTACTGCCCCAATAACTGACCCGAAACCAATCGGTTTTCTCAACTGGCTCGCCGTTTGATTTTGTGTATTTTTCATTGACGGCAACCGAAAAACTCGCCATCTTTTTGCCGTTAAATTCGCGCACCTCAGGTCGCGCCCTACATTGCCAATCAAAGTAATTTTGCTGAAACTGG
>JAAUUB010000139.1 GCA_012031215.1 Microscillaceae bacterium
TTGCGGTCCAGGCTATATTTGCTGATGCCGCCCCCACTTTGAAACTCAATGCCCGTGATTTGCTTGCCACTTTCCTGAATCTGGATTTGGGCCAGGCCATATATCCCAAACTGAGGGTATAAAATAGGTGCATCCATCAAAACTTGCTTCTGGAGGCCTTTGTTACGAATCAGGGGGCTATCTTCGCCCCTTACCTCAATACGGGTGCGTATGGGGAACCCACTCCGATAGACAATGCCGGGCAAAGAACGCCCCTGGCTCGGCAAAGAGGACGCAAGCTGAGTGGCGGAGACAGGGCTTCCCATCACACGGATGACCAAAGAAGGCACTTCTAGCACTTCGGGTAGAAAATCTCGCCCTCTCAGGGTGATGGTGGTATCGGGCTGGTCTATGGCAATCAGTTTGGTAAAAGTTTGCACAACCGAATCAATGGCATACCGCACCTCGTCTGGGGCGGGGGTGCCTTCGTCGCCTCTAATGCCCAAGCCGGCCGCCGCTCCGGCCACAGTAGAGCCAAAGCGCAACACACTGGCCCCCATTTCTACGACACCGCTAAAAAACTCTCCGGCTTTGCCCTCACTGCTTATATTGAGAGCGGTAAGCAAGCCCTGTTCATCCAGGCTGAAGGTGGTTTCCAGGTTATTGGATGCGCCCCGGGCATTGTCAAAGCGAATCCAATAAGCTTCCCGGACATCAGGCAGGATTTTTTCGGCAACACGTACATTTTGCACCAGGGCCGCCTGCTCTACTGATTCATAACGTTCAGGCCGGCTTTTATCTCTGTAGCCCAAGATTCGGACGTGGTTGAGCAGCAAAAAGCTTACTTCTACCTCCAAATACTTTTTTGGCAGAAAATAGACCAGGCCCATTCGGGAAGCACTTACATTTTCTTGTGGGTCAATGCGCGACACGGCCAATTTGGTAGGGGCGCAGCCTCCTACGGCCAAGAGCAAAAGCAAAAGCCCGGGGGCTGTCGAGAGGAGGAACTTTGAAATTTGAGTGTAGTAATGCATGTGTTGCAGGCAAAAATTATTAGATAAAATGTATAACAATAAAGAAATTCAGAAACACAAAAAAGGCCTTTACTCCCAATATTCTTTTCCATCGGGCCCAATGAGGCCCCATTGGCCTTTCAGCTTTACGCGGGCCAGGCCATTTTCAAAACTACGGGCCATTTCGTACTTGACCGGAATGACCAATTGCCCGGTAGGGTCTATGTAGCCATAGCGAGCCCCTCGGCGCACGACCGCCCGGTTTTCGGAAAAGTTCTCGACCTCATCAAAGGCAAGCTGAAATATCAGGTTACCCATTGGGTCGAGGCACTTTATTATATTTCCCTTGAAAACAAAAGCTTTCTTTTGGCCAAAATCTTTGGCTTGAGAAAACTGGCAGGCAATGATTTCCTTGCCGTTCATGTCAATATACCCATACTTATTTTCCTCTTGCACCCGGGCTCTCTCTTCCGAAAATTCAAAGATAAAATCATACCCATCGGGGGTGAGTATTTTTCCCTGAGGGTCTATGACGAACCACTTCCTTTTATTTTTGACTTTCGCGCGTTGATTTTTGAAATCGTGGGCTTCCTCAAACTGGGGGGAAATGACCGTATCACCCTGCAAATTGATATAACCATACAGTCCTTCGTGCCGGATTTTGGCCAAGTTTTCACTATACTCGATATAAAGATTATGGGTAAAGGGCACGATTTCCCGTCCTTTGAGGTCGAGATAGCCATAAAATTCTCCTTTGGCGGCCTTGGCCATCCCCTGCTGAAAAGGATACAACTGGTCGTACAGAGGGGCAATGACCCATTGTCCCTGCCGATTGAGGGTACCCAGTTTGTCATTTGCGCTAAGCCGCGCCACTGCTTGGCCTTCGGAAAATTTTTCCAACTTATGATACTGCAAGGGGATGAGTACCTGACCCAGGGTATCGATATAGCCCCAGAGGCCGTTTTTTTGTACCAGTGCCAGCCCCGCTTCAAAATCCCAGGCCCAATCATATTGTGGTAAAATCAGGATTTCCCCCTTTTGGTCCACAAAGCCATATTTTTCTTTTTCTTTGAATTTGCCCCTCCCTTCTACAAAGGGAAAAACTTCTTGAAAGCGAGGCTTTACCACCCATTGACCATCTGGCTGGGTATAACCCCAAGTCTTGCCCTCTCGAAAAGGAACCAGCGAAGGAGGCCACGGTGGAGAGGGAGAAGCGCAAGCACACAGGCCCCAAATTCCCAGCCAATACCTAAATAGGCGAATGCGCATATCAATTCATTTATGTTTGCCCCATTGGCAAAGTACAATATTTTTTTGACGAGAGTACTAGAAAAACACTTTCAGGGCTTCTTTCCGACTCACGGATACCTGCGCGCAAGCCCGGGACAATGCACTGCGGATGGCCGTAGGCAGGGCGGCCAGATAGTCCTCTTCCTTGATTTGTCCTTCAAACATTTGGCGGGCTAGTTGCAAATAGCCCATCGTGTGGGCTTTGCCCAGCGAAGCATACACAAAATAGGAAATAGGGGCATTTTGCATGTCAAAGTCCAAGATAGAAGCCCGGCCAAATTCAAGGAGTTTTAAAACGGCCGGATTATACTCAAATTCATCCGAAAGGGCTACGGCGGGCAGATAATCTTCAGCCCTTTCTATGGCTTGCAGCGCGTGGTTATGGCGTAAGTCTCCGATAAACATAGACATAGGCGCATCACCGCCACTTACCTGGGCCAGGGCCTCCAGGATAGCAATAGAGGCCAGTTTGGCCTGAAGATACTCACAGGCCGTATCGATGTTTTCCTGGGCCTGGGCCTTCATTTGCTGGTAGCGGAGCTCGTCAGGGGTTTGGCGATATTGCTGAAAGACATAGTCGGCGGGCACAAAATTCATGAAAGCTTCAATTTTTTGCAGGGCTTGCCGGTAGCTACGCACTGTATAGACATTGGCCAGCGCCAGGTGGTTATTGGTTTCGGGCAAAAGCCGCCAAGTATTATCTAAAAATTCGGCTACATTGGCCTCCGAAAAATTTTCCACATCCTTGTTGGCTATCTCAACCGCCAATTGCAGCATCAGGTCAATATGGGTAGGTTTAATGCCCAATTGGTATTTATCATTGAGCAAGCCCAGCCGGTATTCCATTCTTTCAAAACAGTTTTTACCGGCTTCGTCTCGGCCCCTAAAAGGGATGGTGCCTTCAATGCCCACCATGATGCCCAGCAGGTTGCGCTGGCTCAGATAGGGTAGGAGATGAATGCCCACCAGGGTGCTCAAAAATTCATTGAAACCTTGTGTCCTGACTTCATCTCCGGGCTGATAATCAAACACATCCAGGCACAAACGCAGCACTTCGTCTTGAGGAAAATCACTTTTTATTTTCACTGTCTGGTTTTCCCGCACCACATAAGCTTCCAGTAAGACCGAAGTTTCGGGGCCAAAGCCATCATCTACCTGAAAATACACCACATCATGAAATAAGGTAGCCAAGATTTGTATCGGATGCTGAAGTCCATTACAAACTTTCAAGACATGCTCGGGGGTATGAAAAGTGCGGTGTTTGCCTATCATACATTTATACACAAAAAGAGCCAATGATTCTGAGACCGAAATGGGCACGGCCAAGTTCAGTTTGTCAAAGGCTTCTTGTACCCGAAGGATAAGTTGATTGATGATGGATTTTTGCATAACTTCACAGTCCGCTTGCAAAAATAAAGAGGACTTAATAGCCAAAATTAGCAATTAATCAAAATTCTCAAGGTGTTTTGGTAAAATATTGCTAAGAAAGTGTTAAAAAATCCTGCTTGGCCCTCTTGGGAGGGGCTAATTGTGCGTTTTGATTGGGTATTGTGAGGCAAAATCGCCAATTTTGTTCCTTGAAAAATGTTTGCCCCGAGACTTTGAATGCAAAACCATATATGGAAGTAAGAAAAATAATTGCCTTTAAAATAGTTACCTGGTTTTGCCTATTTGGCACGAGCTGTAGCGATGATTTGGGGCCAGGGGCCAATTACCTTAGCTTTGAACTGGATGGCCAATTTTGGGAATCTAACACCGCCGATGCCACAGGCAGTTTCATCGGTAGTTCGCTCATAAGCATTACCCTCACTGCCCGCAACCCTCAGGGTGAAACCCTTCAACTCTCGATTTTTTCTACCGAGGTAGATTTGATTGAATATGTCTTTTCGCCGACGGTGGGCATCGCTTTTTCCCCCTCCGGAAATTTATCGGGCCCGGATAGCTTTCGTTCCTCTAGTTGCGCATTGGTATCGGGGGGTATTCTGCTTACGGAGAAAGAAATCAATTTTCTGAGTGGCACCTTTAGCGGCTCCATCTGCCTGGCCAGCGGAGAGCAAAAGCAAATTCGGAATGGCGTATTCAGCCAGGTTCGTTATTAATGTATTTTTTGCATAGACCAAGATGATGAAGCAAAACCGATACTGCTTGCTGGGATTATGGGCCTGGGCAGGGATTACGGCCCAAGCAGGAGGGGCGCAAACGGCCCCTGACCAATGGATGCAAACCATAGAAGCCGCTTACCAACAAAAAGACATCGAGCAGACCCGGCAAGGACTGGACTCACTCCTCGCCCGGCACCCTGAATATGCCCCGGCTTATGCCCGGCGGGGCTTATTGCATTACGAATTTGCTCAATATGCCGAAGCTTTGCAAGATTATGGACAGGCCATTGCGTTGCAGCCTGATGCGGCTTCTTATTTCTATCAAAGGGCCATTGTGCATTATCAGCTCAACCAAACCCAGGATTTTGAAAAGGATTTAATGCAAGCCCTTGCCCTCGAGCCTTCTTATGCTGTCGCGCAGACGGCACTTGGTGCTTGGCAATACGAACAAAAGCAATATCGCAAAGCCCTGCAAACCCAAACCCAAGTCATTGCCCAACATCCGGATTTTCTCATTGCTTACCACAACCGGGCCCTGGTTCATTGGGCCTTGCGAAAGCCGGAACAGGCACTTTCGGATTTGAATTTTATCTTGGCTCGGGATACGGCCCAAGCCGACGCTTTGAGTTTGCGTTTGTTGGTTTGGGAGGCGCGCAAAGATTATTCGGCTCTTTGGCAAGATGCCCAGCAGCTCATCGTCCTGAAAGTTCATCAGGGGGAGGCATATTTTTACCGAGGGCTGGCGCATTGGCATTTGCAAAAAGAATCGGAAGCTTGCCAGGACTGGCAGCAAGCTTTGGCTTTGGGGTATGGCGAAGCAGAGAACTGGAGGCGACAATATTGTCCTTAGACCCGCTTTTTCTGAAAAGAAGAAAAATTATCAAAAATTTAATACAATTTTTTTTGTAAAATTGCGCCCAATGTGTATTAAATGAACTATATCCTTTATTTTTTGATTACCTTTTGAAACCAAAGCGTATAAAATATGCTTTGCATCATGATTGCCAATATATTCCATTTAGTAAAAAAGTGGCTTTTTGATAAGATTTGCTAATAAATCCCAAGTTGGATTGTTTCATCTTAAGCAATTATTTGGAAATAGAGCAAGAATGCAAGAATGGCTTTTGTTTGAGGCTTTAAGCCTTTTTTTTAAAATAAAAAAAGCAAGTCTTTTCATAAATTTTTATTTTTCTCAAATAATATGTGACCTCAACCAAAGTTGTGAGTCTGATTCTTTGAGTTTTGATATGGCTGAAAATAAGTTCTTAATTTATAACCCTTTATTTAAATGCGTCAACTAAAAATCACCCAAACCATCACCAATCGGGAAAGCCAATCGTTGGAGCGTTATTTTAACGAAATCAACAAAGTGGATTTGCTGACCCCAGAGGAGGAGGTAGAACTAGCCCGCAGAATCCGGGAGGGGGATGAGAAAGCTTTGGAAAAACTGACCAAAGCCAACCTGCGGTTTGTCGTTTCGGTGGCCAAACAATACCAAAACCGAAACTTATCACTCAATGACCTTATCAATGAAGGCAATCTCGGACTAGTAAAGGCGGCCAAGAAGTTTGACGAAACCCGGGGTTTCAAATTTATTTCTTATGCTGTTTGGTGGATTCGCCAATCGATTATGCAGGCCCTTGCCGACCAGTCCAGGATTGTACGCCTGCCCCTGAACAAAACCGGGGCCCTGAGCAAAATCAACCGGGCTTTTTCAGAGCTGGAGCAAAAGTATGAGCGCGAACCCACCCCCGAAGAGCTTTCTACCATCCTGGATATGGATGAAAATGAAATCACCAACACGCTTCGGGCTGGTTCAAAGCAGGTTTCGGTGGATGCCCCTTTTCAAGATGGCGAAAGCAATTCATTGCTGGATGTGCTCGAAAATAAAAACGCCATCTCTACCGACCAATCCGTAGCTTATACCGATTCTTTGCGCATCGAGACCGCTCGCGCCCTGGCCGCCTTGACCGAAAGAGAGCGCACCGTGGTCAAAATGTTTTTTGGTATTGAATACGAACACCCAATGTCGCTGGAGCAAATTGGCGAAGAGCTAGACCTGACCCGCGAACGGGTACGCCAAATTAAAGAAAAAGCAATTCGCAAACTGCGGGGCAGCTCTCGTAGCAAATTACTGGCGGAATACTTGGGCTAAGCTTTTGGGCATCTCATTTATCAAAACCGGATTTTGTCCGGTTTTTTTTGTTATTTGGCTCCCAGGATTGGAACAAGTGAGCCCACAAATTTATTTTGTAGAAAGATGTAAGCCATCTTATCGCTGCTTTGGGCCTTGCGCCGCAAAGGAGAGGAAAGTCCGGGCAACACAGGGCGGCCTGCTTCCTAACGGGAAGGCGGGTTTTTGGTGACGAAAACCCGACGGAAAGTGCCACAGAAAAGATACCGCCCCGCAAGGGGTAAGGGTGAAAAGGTAGGGTAAGAGCCTACCGCGCTTTGGGCGACCAAAGCGGCAGGGCAAACCCCAGGCGTTGAAAGACCAAATAGGCTGGTGCTCCGTGCAGTCGGTAAAGGGCGGCCCGTCCGTAGCCAGTGGGTAGGTCGTTGGAGCTTGTTTGTGAAGGCAGGCCTAGATAAATGATAAGAGCCTGGCGCAATCCAGGAACAGAACCCGGCTTATCGGCTTACATCTTTTACACTTTTTTCTTAAATTGCGTATATCCTTGTAGGTTCTTTTTTGCAAAAACTATCCGCTAATTTACAAAACTGACCCAATCTAAAATGGCAAAAATCCTGATTATCGATGATGAAAAAAGTATTCGCTATACCCTGCGCGACATACTTGAGTACGAAAACTACGAAGTAGATGAAGCCCAAGACGGCGAAGAAGGCTACCTCAAAATAAAAGAAAATGACTACGATGTGGCCCTCTGCGATATCAAAATGCCGAAAATGGACGGCATGGAAGTATTGGAAAAGGCGGGCCAACTGGGCAAGGACATCCAGTTTATCATGATTTCGGCCCACGGCACCATCAAAACCGCCGTAGAAGCCACCAAGAAAGGGGCTTTTGATTTTATCCAAAAACCTCCCGACCTCAACCGCCTCCTGCTTTGTGTGCGCAATGCCCTGGATAAGTCGCACCTTGTTACCGAAACGAAGGTCTTGCGCCGCAAAATCAATCGTACTTTTGATATTATTGGCGAATCAGAAAGTATCACCCGTGTAAAGGCTGATATTGAAAAAGTAGCGCCTACGGATGCCCGGGTACTCATCACGGGGCCAAACGGCTCGGGTAAGGAGCTGGTTTGCAAATGGCTGCACGCCAAAAGCCTTCGGGCCGACAAGCCTCTTATTGAGGTAAACTGTGCTGCCATTCCCAGCGAATTGATTGAATCGGAGCTCTTTGGCCACGAAAAAGGCTCTTTTACCTCGGCCATCAAACAGCGCATTGGTAAATTTGAACAAGCCAATGGCGGAACTCTTTTCCTGGATGAAATCGGGGATATGAGCCTCTCGGCCCAGGCCAAAGTGCTTCGGGCCTTGCAAGAAGGAAAAATCACCCGGGTAGGTGGCGACAAAGAAATCAGTGTGAATGTAAGAGTGGTGGCGGCTACCAATAAAAATCTTCGCAAAGAAATAGAAGAAAATAAATTTCGGGAAGACCTCTACCACCGCATTGGCGTGATTCTTATTCACGTGCCGCCCCTCAACGAACGTCGGGAAGATATTCCGCTCCTAATTCATAAATTTTTGCAGGATATTGCCGAAGAATACGGCTCAGCCGTCAAAGAAATAGAAGAAGCCGCTATGGCCTATCTTCAGCAGCTCAATTGGACCGGAAATATCCGCGAACTGCGCAATGTGGTGGAGCGTCTCGTAATCATGAGTGATGAGCGCATCACAGAAAACGATGCCAAAATCTATACCGCCGTTGGTCCACACTAATCCGGGTAAGCCGTTAAATATTAGCCACCAGCCCCCCAGAAAGGGCTGGTTTTTTAATGATTACCCAAATGGCCAAAATGAGATTTGCTTTTTTGACAGGAAGGGCTTAGTTTTAAGGACTTTCCTTTGGCATAAAATAATGACCATGAGCATGCAAGAAAAAAGCATGGATTTGCGCAAAGTATTGGCCTACACCGTGTATGTCAATCCTTCCCAAGAATATTTCTGGCTACGAATCCGGCTGGAAGATACCCACCCCGAGTTGCAGGACATCAAGTGTGCCTCTCTTGCCGATTTACACGTATTGGTTGATTTGCTCCGCAATGAATCCAATACCCTTTTTGATCTGAATAGCCACCACCTCGTGGTAGGCTGGGAACCAACGGGCGAAAATTGCCCTGAACAACCCTAAATCCTAAGCCGGAACTATTCGCCCCACACAAAGGTTAGGTCTCGGAGAATGGCTGTAAAAGCCTTGTAAAATAGGGCCAAATGCGCAGAGAAAAATGAGTATTTTTATTTAGAATCGCCAAACATTTTTCTGAACCCAGGGTTTATTGAATGCTAACTGTGTTTAGCTTTTTTTAATTAAAACTCAACAAAACATTTCAATCTCCATACCGTTTTATGAGAGATTTTAAAGCCTAACCGGAAAAGTACGCCGCCTAAGCCTCGCGAAGTACTTGCCGTAGCAAGCTGTTCAAATTGACTCGCAGTTTTTATTAATTTTTCTAATTGCCTGAAAAATAGGCATTAACTATTTTTTTGCTTTTACCATGCGATTATCCGTTTACCGAAAAGAACATTTTAACGCCGCCCACCGCCTGCACAACCCCGCTTGGAGTGCAGAGGAAAACACCCGCATTTTTGGAAAATGCAACAATGTTTATTACCACGGCCACAATTATGACCTGTTTGTGCAGGTCATCGGCGAAGTAAATCCCGAAACGGGCTATGTGATAGACATGAAGGTTTTGAGCGATTTAATCAAAGCCGAAGTAACCGATGATTTCGATCATAAGAATCTTAACTTGGAAATCCCCGAATTTAAAGACTTAAACCCAACCGCTGAAAACATCGCCATTGTCATCTGGAACCGACTGCGGGCCAAATTGGCTCCCCAACTCGATTTAAAAATCAAACTCTATGAAACAGAAAGAAATTTTGTTGAATACCCTGCCTAAGCTCAACGGTAATGGCAATGGACATTGCCATGCCAACGGCCACCACCACGAGGAAATGGGAGATGCCCACCTGAGTACGTCGGCCAATACCCCTCTTCGGGAAGATGCTTTCCTGCTGGACGATGACCTAAAAATAGAGCTTATTGAAAAGCATTTTCGGGAGATTATGCACATACTGGGCCTCGACCTGGCCGACGACAGCCTGCAGGGCACGCCCCGCCGAGTGGCCAAGATGTTTGTTAAAGAAATTTTTAGCGGACTTGACCCCAAAAATAAGCCGAGCATTACGCTTTTTGACAATCACTACCAGTATCAGCAAATGCTCATTGAGAAAAATATCACCTTTCATTCTAACTGTGAACATCATTTCGTCCCTATTTTTGGCAAAGCCCACGTCGCTTATATTTCAAGTGGCAAGGTCATCGGCCTTTCCAAAATCAACCGCCTGGTGCAGTATTATGCCAAGCGCCCCCAGGTCCAGGAACGCCTCACCAACCAAATCGGGCAAGGACTGATGGAAGCACTCCAGACCCAAGATGTAGCCGTTTGGATGGAGGCCAAGCACATGTGCGTTTGCATGCGTGGGGTTGAAGATGTCAATAGCAGCACCATTACTAGTTTTTATGGAGGGCGTTTTGAGGAAGAAAAGCTTCGTGCCGAATTTTTACAAGCCATTGCAATGGTTTCGGCCTAAGCTGGAAAGTAAAGCGGGCCATTTGTTTAGCTTTTAAGGAAAAATGTTAAACATATTTCTTGCGCAAACCTTTCCCTATTTCGTGGTTGAATTAAAAATAAAGAAAGCATGTCAAAATCAATCCTCGTGGTGGGGGGCAGTTCAGGGATTGGCCTGGCCCTGGTAGAAAGCTTGCAGGCCGAAGGGCATCAGGTTTTTTCGGCTTCGCGCCACCAATCCGAAATATTGACCCAAAAAGGGGTTTCTCAAATTACCCTGGATGTGAAAGGAGAGGTCCATACGGCTTTGACGAGCCTGCCCGATACCTTACACGGCCTGGCCTACTGCCCTGGCAGCATCAACCTTAAGCCCTTTCAAAGGCTGAGTCCCGAAGAGTTTCAGGAAGATTTTGAAATCAATGTGCTGGGGGCCGTCAAAGTATTGCAAGCGACGATGAAGCCCCTCAAGAAAGCGCAGGGAGCCAGTGTGGTTTTGTTTAGCACGGTGGCCGCCCGCCTGGGAATGAATTTCCATGCTTCTATTGCGGTGGCAAAATCCGGGGTAGAGGGCCTGGCCAAAACCCTGGCCGCCGAGTGGGCTCCTTATCATATAAGGGTCAATACGGTAGCTCCTTCGCTGACCGATACGCCGCTGGCCGCCAAACTGCTCAGCACTCCGGAGAGGCGCGAAGCCTCAGACAAGCGCCACCCGATTGGGCGGGTAGGAACTCCGGAGGATGTGGCGGCTTTGGCCCATTTTCTACTCGTAGGGGCATCTTCCTGGCTCACCGGGCAGGTGCTTGGCATCGACGGCGGAATGGGAGGCTTGAAGCCTTAGTATTTTTTCCTAAAAAATGCCTCCCCGCTCAGGGGGAGGTGCTTTCCGTGATTTTTCTTATTCCTCTTCGGCAATTTGCAAAATGAGTTTGCCCAATTTGTCGCCTGTAAAGAGCCGCATAAAGGTTTCGTAAAATCCTTCTATGCCCTGGTCAATGTGTTCGTAAGTTTTGAGTTTGCCTTCTTGCATCCACTGGGCCATTTGCAAGATGCCTTCTCCGTATTGGCGGGCATAGTCAATCACAATCATCCCTTCCAGGCGTACCCGCTTGGTGATTATCACAAAGTAATTTTTGAGGCCATAAGGCTGGGTGCTGTTGTACTGGGAGATGGCTCCACAGGCCACAATACGGGCTTTTTGGTTGACGTGCAAAAGCGTGGTATCCAAAATTTCGCCGCCCACATTGTCAAAATAAATATCCACTCCCTGGGGGCAAGTTTCTTTCAGACGTGCGGATAAGTCTTCGTTTTTGTAATCAATGGCGGCATCAAAGCCCAGGTTTTGCACCAGGTGCGCACACTTGTCCGGGCCGCCCGCAATGCCCACCACCCGGCATCCTTTTAACAGCGCCAATTGGCCTACTACTGTGCCTACGGCCCCGGCGGCCCCCGAAACGACCACCGTTTCACCGGCCTGGGGCTTGCCCACGCCCAAAAAGGCAAAATAGGCCGTAAGCCCGGCAATGCCCAAGATACCCAAAAAATTGCTGAGGGGAGCCAGGGCCGGATTAATTTTGGTGATATTGCGCCCATCCGACACCGCATATTCCTGAATCCCCAAAGGCCCAGTAATATACGTACCCACCGGAAAATCAGGATGTTGGGAGCTAATGACCTTGCCAACGATGCCCGCCCGTACCACATCGCCCAGCCGGATGGCGGGGATATAGGTATCGCCCTCATTCATCCAGCCTCGCATGGCCGGGTCGAGGGAGGCGTACAATATCTTAACCAACACTTGCCCGGGGCCCGCCTCGGGCCGGGGATTGCGCTCAAAGGAAAAGTCCGACTTCTGCACCATTCCTTTGGGTCGAGCGGCTAGTTTTACCTGGAAATTATTCATCATTTTTTGGGTTTAGGCAGGGTTTGCCATAAAAACAGACCGAGGGAATTAAAACCCTGCTTCGGCCTATTTTTTTTCTTAATTTTTGCACAATTTTAGGTAAAAATAAGAAAATTCTCTAATGAAACCCTCTAAACCTATTTCGCGACGAAAAGTGAACGGCAGCCAGATTGTGTGGATGGCGGCTTTGTTTTTGTTGCTTTTCAATTATCCCTTGCTGAGTATCTTCAACAAGCCGACCTATGTACAGGAAATCCCGCTTTTGTATGTGTATGTGTTTGGGCTATGGCTGGGCATCATTGCCGTATTGTGGGGGATGTCGCGCTTGCCCAAGGGGCGGTTGAAATAAAGCTTACCCTCCTGGGTTATAATTTGGTTTTGCGTGTACCCATGCTTGGCCAAGAAAATAGCAACGCGTTCATATCTCGCGAAGCTTGTTAAAATAATTACTTTCTGATTTCACTTTTGCTCTTCGGGATACCCGCTTGGAAAATCCCGAATAGACGGACAGGGCTACTAAGCTCTCCAACATTTCCGCACGGCACAAATGCTTTTCCATTCGCCAGAATAACCTCAAAGCCCCTTATCAGGATAAAGCAACCTAAGAAAACAATAGTATAATCCGAGATTTGTGTAACTATATACATCCCCCTATCTATTATTTTTGTGTTTTTAATGGATTTATCAATTTAAAAAAAATAAAAAAATGATTGACGCTATTGCTATTATGCTTAGTGCAATCACACTTGCCTTACTTGGGTTTCCCAAACGGCTAGCTATCTTATGTCAGACGTAGTGAATCGGGTTTTAAACGATAAATTATCTACTTTTTCAACATTCAGAATACACAAATGGAAAATAAAAAAATCGCATTTATAACCGGAGCTTCAACTGGTATTGGTCACGCCTCTGCAAAGAAATTACTGGCTAAAGGCTTCAAGGTATATGCCACAGCAAGAAGGACTCATTTAATGAAGGATTTAGAAGAATTAGGAGCAGTAGTTATGCCCTGTGATGTTACAAAAGATGAGGACGTTCAACATGTAGTGGATACCATTATTAAGGAAGATGGTAAAATTGATGTGCTTTTTGCCAATGCCGGCTTTTGCCTTTTAGGTCCGGTGGAGTTGCAAAGTATTGAAGATGTCAGGTACCAATTTGATGTAAATGTGCTGGGCAATGCTAGGGCATTTACCGCCGTGCTGCCACACATGAGAAAACAAAAATCGGGCAGGATTATCATTACCTCCTCAGTAGCTGGACACATGGGCTCTCCTGGTATGGCATGGTATCCCGCTACCAAGCACGCACAGCAGGGGGTTGGAGATGGTTTGCGGATGGAAGTGAAGGAATTTGGTATTAAAGTATCCCTCATCGAGCCGGGCTACATCAATACTGATATTCCTACTGCCAGTTTGCCTTATTTGGATAAATGTGAAAAACACCCCGATGCCGCACCTTATAGTACGCAGATGAAAAATTTCAGGAAAAATTGGAGTAAGGGTTGTGCAAATGGATCTTCGCCTGACACAATTGCAAAAGCCGTATTACATGCAGCTACGAGCAGTTCTCCAAAAAGAAGATATGCACCTAATGCTGACGGAAAGCTGGGTAAGTTTATGAAAAGATGGTTTGGTTATGGTGTAATAGACCGCATATTGCCAGGTGCATCCATAAAGTAAAATGGAATCAGCTCCTTAATCAAAGCATAAAAAAGAAACAATGG
>JAAUUB010000140.1 GCA_012031215.1 Microscillaceae bacterium
TTTGTATCTGAGCACTGATGGCTTCGCCGACCAGGGCAACCTCCAAAACAAAACGCTTTTGGCACAAGCCGTCTCAAAGAACTTTTTATTGGAAAATGCCCACAAGCCCTTTGCCGAGCAAAAAGAAATATTGCAAACGACCCTTCGCCAGCATCAGCAAAAAACCGCCCAGCGCGACGACATTACTCTGCTAGGCTTCAAGATTTAAATACAAAAGACCCCGGCTGGGCAAGCCGGGGTCTTTTGTGATGTACCCTGCATCTCTTAGCTTAGACCGGCACCAATGCGCTCATACTCATTCAAAAACTTTTCGTATTTGGCATCTTTTAAGCGATTGTGAAATTGCTCGGCCTCGTGTTTGTCGCGAATGGTTTTGGCCAGGGTAAAGCAAGATGAAACCGTGTAAAAGTAGCCCAAAGCAAAGAACGCTTTGAGTTCGAGGTTCAGGGGCATATAAACTATACCCACTAACATACCGACCGTTGCAATGATGAATGACAGCCAAGCCATGGCGTAAAATGAGGAGGTGTTGGCACTGCTCATAATCTTTTCTTTTTGTGAATCAGACATAAATTTTTTGTTGTTGTTTAGGGCTATAACGGGGAGAGCTCCCACCCGGTCAGGCTTTTGCCCCACTTGTGGCCCAAGCCTATCCATTTGTACGTGTGGACGGACACGCCCGCACGCCCAAGCCCCTAAACGGGCGAAGAAAGGGCATTTTTAAAGGCCGAGGGAGTTTGGCCCGTGAAGCGTTTAAAAGCCGAATTGAAGGATGATTTAGACTTGAAGCCACAACTTTCGGCAATGGCCAACAAAGTAAAATGCGCCTGAGCCGGGTCTTGCAATCTTTTTTTGACCTCTTCCACCCGGTATTGATTCACAAAATCGAAAAAGTTTTGACCAAATTGCCCATTGATGACCTGGGAAAGGTGGTTGGCCGATAAACCAAGGCTTTCGGCCAGTGTATTCAGGCTTAGTTCGGCATCCAGGAAAGGTTGGGCAGCTTGCATGTAGGTGCGCAGCTTTTGGGCATACCTTTCGGCTTGTTCTTCTTTCAGTCCTGATTTTTGGTAGGAAGGGCCGGATTCGCTGGCGTTGGCCTCCGAGTAATCAGCCAGGTTGTGCAAGGTTTCTTCGTTGGGCAGCTTGGGCCAGAGCGGGCGCAGGGCAAAATAGCCCGGCACAAACAAGAGCACCAAAAAGGCCCCGAGCAAGGGGGCGGCAATAAGGTCGGGTGGCAACCAACGGAAAACAAAATTGAGCAAAAAGAAAAGCATAGGGCCTACCAAAAATACCCCCAAACGCCCAGCAAGAGTTGCAACCAATGGAGATTGATTTTTCGGTATAAGAAAAGTTTTCCCGGATACGTCTTTGATAAACGCCCAGCCGCCAAAAGCCCAGTGCCGCATAGGCACCCAGCGAAATAAACAGGGCCAGTAGCAAAAACCGCTCTTGAAAGGGCAAGCCCACGGCGGATGGCAATTCCTCAAAAAAAAGCATCGCCAGTGAGCCTTTTGGCAGGGGCATAATGACAAAATAAACCAGGGCCAACACCAGCGGCACAAAGTGCGGGGTGTAATTGCGATAATGCACTTGTCGCTCTATGGTGAAGCAATGCACATAGAGCAAAACCAGGGGGCCATCGGCCAGAAAAAGCACCAAGGGCAAGAGAAGCAGTTTATTCCATCCTTGCAAGACCAGCCACAAGGAAGCAAAGCGCAAAGACCAGAGCAACAAAGCGACCAGCATTACCCCATCGTCTTTGGTCATTGGTCTTTTGCCCAAAATCAAAAAAGCCAGAAATAAACTTTGCACCGCCCCGATGGCCAGGAGATATTCCATAGTTGCGATTTTTTGAAGGCGAAAATACACCAATATTATCCAGGAATCAAACCCGGCGCAGGCTTGACTCCGGTTTCAGTAAGAAATGCGGACCGTGTCGGGCAAAAACAGCGGGCTTTCGTCCAGCGAAGTTTTTCTAAAAAGATTCAGATAAGCCTTTTTTTCGCGCTCCCAGTAATCCTCGAGCGAAATCTGCTCCGGAACCTCCGCAAAAGATACCCGAAAGCTTTGGGGTTTGCCCTTGACCGAGAGGAAATATACTACTTCTTCCGGGCCTATCCGCACCAGACTGGCTTTTGGATTGGCCAGGGCCTGGCGAAGCGGAATTTTGAGGGTATAATCCAGCCCTTTGTCGTAGGTAGTGCGCCCAATGAGCGATAAAAGGGGCCTTTTGCCCTTTATTTCGGTTTCGGCAATAAAGAGCGTCTGGTTGCGAATTTGTAAGATGTTACGCATTTCCTCGAAAGCCAGGTTACGCAATTCATCCGCCTGTATTTTTCGGGCTACATCTTGGAGCAGCACCCAGTTCTGCCATTGGCCATTTTGTACCTTACAATCAATATCGGCGACCAGCGTTGGCCCCAACAGGCGCAAAAATCGGTCAAAGACAAAACCAAATTTTACATCGGCTTGCAATAAGCCCTTTAAATTTTGGGCTTCCACAAAGGTCTGGGAAAAGTTCTCGAAGCTTGTCAAGACCTGGTTGACTGCCGCGTTTTGTAACAGCACCCGTCCATCTAATCGCACAAAATCATCTTTTTGGGCATTTAGAATGGCTAGCAGGCTCCAATCGCCCTCCGCACTATTGAAGCTGAGATTGCCCGTGCGCAACACTTTTTCTTTCAGTACCAGATTACCCCGGAGCTTAGTTGCCACAAATTTACGAAACCGGAGGCTGTCCACTTGGCAATTGAGGTGGGTTTCCCAGTCTTCTGGTAATTGAAAATAGTAAGCTGAGCCAGGGTCTGCCGGGTTGCTGAGGGCGGGTTCGGGGCGGTTTTTTTGCAAAAGCGCATCCAGGTCAATCCGGCGGGCCTGTAAATCGCCACTAAGCTTAAGGATTTGCTGTGGAAAAATAAAATAAGCCAGAAGATTTTGGAATTGACCCTGAATTTGAAAATCGCTGTTTCCTGCCTGTCCAGATAGGTTTTGAATCGTACTTGTATTGTTGAGCAAACTAAGCCGGGCACTGAGGTTCTCAAAGTCGAGCCCTCCCTCGATGGCCTGTGCGCTCACCTCGGCCAGTTCTATCTGGCCCAATGCCGTGATTTTTTTCTCCTCGGGGCTTTTATCAGTCATCAGTTCCTGCCATTCCCCGTCAAAATTTAGCTTGATGCCCAGCAAGCCTTTGATTTTTTTAAATACCCGCAGGGGATAAAATTCGTGCAGATAAGCCAGGTCTATACCTGCTTCCAGGTTGAAAGCCAGATAGGGATTTTGCAGATTAGTAAGATAAAAATCGGCCTTAAAACGGCGTTGGGCCAAGATACCCTGGAGGTTTTCTATGCGCAGGGAGGCTGTTCGCAGGCCATTTTGTTCGCCATTGTTAAAATTTCCCCGAAAACTTAGTTGCTCAATGCTCCGCCGCACATTATGCCGGGAATTGAGCGAGATGTTTTGGGCCTCAAAATCAAGCGAAAAATTAGGCAATTGACGGCGGGTCCAAAGGCCTTCCCAACGACCCTGAAACCGAAGTGGCCCATAGACTTGAAAAGCCTGCCCTTCGCGGTAATAATATTCGGGTAAAAGGGCCAGCAAAGGGCCTAAATCCTGGTCCTTGCCTCCAAAACGAAGCGCAATCTCATGCACTTCAAAACTTTGCAAGCGATACTGGCCCGCCAGGTCAAAATCGGTTTCTTTGAGCCGAAACGTAGCTGGGCTAATGCGAATGCTCCGGCGCTGGGCTTCGTAGGCCAGCGTGGCTTTAAAAGAAGCCTTTTTCTCTTGCCAATAGATTTTTTTTGCCGATTCTAGAATTATATCGGTCAGTTGTGCTTCCCATTGGCTGCTTTTGGCCCAATCGCGGTTAGGGGCTTCGGCTTTCAGAGTGCTTATCAGCACCGAGTAGTTTTCCTGGGAGACTTGGTTTTGATAGCGAAACCTTACATTTTTAAAAGTAAGCCCTTGCAATTGGTTCTTAAATTTGAGCCCAACTACAGCCGCAAAATCTGGGTGCAATTGGTCAAAATTATTTTTTCCCTGGGCATCTATTTCCAGATTTATTTCGGCCTCCTCGAGGTAGCAAGTATTCAAGACATACTGTCCCCGAAGCAATGGATACAACTGAATGCCAAAACGGAGTTGTGCGGCTTTGAGCCAGATAGTACCCTCCGGTGTGCGCAGTTGCACTTCGCGGAGGGAAAGGGTCAGCTCACCCGGCTTGCTGATATAATTCAGCCGGGCAGAGGCAAAAGTGAGCCTGGAAGCTAAGATTTTTTCAAGATATTGCTTGGCTTGCCGGGCAGCATCCTGACGATAGGTATAGGTCAGCACAATACTCAGAAGCAACAGCACCCCTGCCATAATTCCAAAAAAAATCAAAATACGCCTTAATAAGCGGGGCATAAGCAGTCGTTTCGGGTATAATTTCTTAAGCAAAAAAATCCTGGCCAAGCTATTGATTTTGTGGTATTAATCCGAATTTCAAGCCAGATTCCTGACAAAACCTTACCTGCTTTAATTGATTACACAAAAAGATTGATATAGGTTTGCCGCTTGTGTATATTTGTAAGTGAATACTGAACAAAAGGCGCAAAAACTCTTTCTTCATTTTTTAAAAAAAAATTACATTTCGCCAAGTATAATCTGTTTTGTAGCGTTAGCAAAGTGGATTGCGCCAATAATTCCCATGTTTTCGTAATCACGACGAAAACATCACCTTGTAAATTAAATGAATCGCTGAATATGCAAAAATTCAAACTTACAAATCTTGGTATCTTGCTGTTGGGTTTGATGGTCTGCACTTGGCCATCTGCGCTTCGGGCGCAAGGTAATTGTGCTACCGCCCTACCCATCACCGTAGGCACTTGTCAAGCCCCTTTCAATGATGCCTCACCGGGCATGTCGGCAGATAATTGTCCTGCCACGGTCGGGGGCTTGCGCGACAACTGGCGCACCTTTACCGTGAGCCGCAACCAGCCCATTCGGGTGGAATATACACTTGGAACCGCAGGCCAAGACATTGCCCTGGCCGTGTATAGTGGTACTTGTGCCTTGCTTACCCCGGTGGGCTGTGTCAACAATGTGGGGGCTGTCGCGGGGGCTACCGAAGCCATCAATTTTCCGGCCCTTACTGGGGTAACCTATTATATCCAGGTAGTGAATATGACCGCGAATGCACCCGCACTTGGTTCGCTTTGTGTTTCCGACCAATTTGAGGTGGGAGCTACCACCGTGGCGGTCAATACTTGTGGTGCTGCTTTTAATGTGCCAGCCTTAGGTGAGGTATTGCTGGCATCTTCTTGTGTAGTGCCGGGCGGCCCGCCGCCTTACACCGAGCGTTGGGCGCGTTTTGTGGCCACCCTCACGACCCAGGTCCGCATCCGCTACACCAACACCAGTGGAGATGCGGCCCTGATTGCTTATGATGAAACGGGCGGCCTGATTGCTGGCGGCTGTACCGATGTGGTGAATGGCTTGGGAACAGAGGAAATCCGCTTTGGCGTTACGGCCGGAGATGTGTATTATGTCAGGGTGCTCAATGCTGACAATGCCAATGCCCTTACAGGCAGTATTTGTATTCAAAATGTAGCCCCTGAAAACCCCGCCGATGCGCTGGGAGTTTCGGCCCTGGGCTGTGCCAATGATTTTTACGTGTTTGGGACCAATGCCCCTGCGGCAAACCCCGGCTGTTTTGGCGGTCCCGGTTTTCGGGATGGCTGGGCCGAATTTACCGCTACTGAAACAGGAAACTTTCTCATCACCTATACCAATACCAATGAAAATGCGGGCCTGGCCCTTTACACCGCTGGGGGAGTGTTTATCCCGGGCACTTGTGCCAATGCCGTGCCGGGCGTGGGTACGGAAACCGTTACCTTGGCCGCTACGACCGGGACTACCTACCGTATCCGGGTTGCCAACCTGAGCAGTATCAACCTGATGGATGGCAATCTTTGCGTATTTCCACAAAGTTCTACCGCCGACGACCAGTGCAATGCCAGCGTAATGGATATTTCGGCGGGCTTGCAGGGTGATTTGGAAGAGTGTTTGTTCAATTTTACCATTTATGGCACCAATGCACCGGAGCCAATTTCCTCTTCCTGCCCGCCAGCTACACCCGACCGCGACGGCTTCATTCGGTTTCGGGCTCCGATAGCGGGTCAGTTCACGGCGCAATTCAATAATTTTAACGGGGATGTAGATGCCATGCTGGTTGTGGAGCGGGAGATAAATTCTACCCCTAACTGCGGCACCCGAACAATCATGCAATGTGTCAACAACATTGCCGGGGCCGGGACCGAATCGGTTACTTTCAATACCTTGCTTTCTTCCGGGGGGGCAGGATGTTTATTATTATATAAAAGTGATTAACCTGACAGATGGCAACCAGCCGATGCCGGGCGAGCTTTGTATTTTTGTGAACCAACCTACCAGCAATGACCTTTGTGCCGGGGCGCAGGAAATCAGCGTGGGCACTTGCAACTATCCTTTTGAGGTGTCTAATCTCGATTATAACACAGAAAATGTGCCCCTGGCCAGTTGCGGAGGCTTTACAGTGTTTCGCGATGCCTGGGTGGAGTTTCCCGTCCAGGCCAACCAGCAAGTCCTGATAGAGTACTTTAGTGAAGACAGCGATGCCGTACTGGCCCTATATGATGGCAACTGTGGCAGTTTGAATGAATTGGTTTGCAGTGGCAATTCTGCTGGAGTGGGGCAGGAAGAAAGGCTCATTTATACGGCTACCGCCGATGATGTCCTCTATCTTCGGGTGATGAAGATAGATGGGGCAGGTACTATGACCGGAACGCTCTGTGTTTCTGACCTTTTCTCCCGAGATGATTGTGCGGCGGCCCTGGCCGCCCCCGTAAAGTTGCAAACGGGGGGATTGTAATGTGGATTTTCAGCTTTTGTCAAGCTTTGCCAATACCCCGGACAATCCCACGGGCTGCCAGCCCCCGGGCCGGGTGGATGGCTGGGCAGCCTACACCGCTGAGGCCAACCAAACCGTCCGACTGGACTTTATCGCCCTGGACAATGCCGACCGCCCCGAAATTGGGGTGTATGAGGCTGATTTTACCTGTGGCACCAGCCCGGCCGGTTCTATTGTGGAGTGTATTATTAACCCCGTGCTCAGTACGAGTTCGGTAGAGTTTACGGTAACGGCTGGCACCACTTACCTTATCCGAATCACGAACAGTCTCAATAATGAAATGGATGGGAAAATCTGCCTTTACCGGGCCGATAACCTACCCGCCGATTATTTCTTTGATGTCAATGCCAACCTGAGCCTGGGAGACTGCGGCGAGCAGTTTAATATCCCCCTCAATTTTGAAGGCTCTGGGGGTCTGGCCCTGGGCAATCCCCTACAAATCGCGTGTGCCCCGGGTTTGCCTTCTCTGAGTGATGCCTGGATAGGTTTCACCACCCCGCCTAGTTTTGCCGGTATCAACGAAATCTCATTTGAATATGACAACCGGAATGCCGATGATAGCCAGGCCAACAATGTGGCCTTGCAAGTATTTACGGCCCCGGTCATTGCGGGTCCCATCAATGCGCAACTGACCCACGATGGGAATCTCTGTGCCGATGCGACGGCGGCTACCTCACTGGCCCTCAATACTACTTATAATAATATCAGCATCCCCACGGGCGGGGGAGGCAACCTCGATCCTTTTGACGATGGCTCTTGTGGTTTGAATTTTCAGTGGACGGGTGATACCTGGTTCCGTCTGGACAATCCGGCCAACGGGCTTATCACAGTGGTATTTGAAAGCACCGAGCCGCAAATTGATTTGGTGATTTATAGCACCAATAGCGGTTGTGCCGGACTCACGGCCATAAACAACCCGAATGTACTTTCACTGGCTCCTTTTTTTGCCGCCAGCGCCTGTATCCCTGCTGATGGCATCACTACCCGCCGCATCCTGACCCTTTCGGTTGTCAACACCAACGATTATTATGTGCGGGTTATCAACAATACCGGGGCCACAGTAAACAATGCCACGCTGAGCCTTTATGCCCCTTTGACGCAATTGGGCTGTGTCAATACCCTTGATGATAATCAGCAAGGCGTGGAAACATTGCTCATCCCTACTGCTTCGCTGAGCCCCAATACAGATTATCTGATTCGGGTGGCCAATCTGGAAAATGCCAATATCACCACTACGGGCCGTATCTGCGTGCGGGACGGAGCCGTAGCGCAAGGCGACCTTTGTGAAAACCCGGTCTCGCGCCTGGTAGGAGATTGCGACGTGGACTTTAGTTTTAATGATTTCCGCAACTTACAACCAATTCCTGACCCGGTTTCCTGCATTGGTGGCAAAATCATTCGGGAAGACGGCTGGTTCACCTTTACAGCTACCAATACCCGCACCACCATCCAATACCTCAATCAGGATGGCACGTCCGCCGGAGACCCTACCCGCTTGTCTGATGTGGCCATTGCCGCTTATCGGGGGGGCTGTATTTCGCCTTTCCTGGTGGGTTGCGCCGATGAGTTCTCGAACAACGGCAGCAATCCAAACGAAGATGTAGAAACCCTCCGCATTAATACTGTGCCCGGACTTGAGTACACCATTCGGGTGATGAACGTAGGTACCGATCCCACGGATGACGGAATGACAGGCCGTGTTTGTATCTTCAACACTGCCGAGCGGGATGTGTGCAATGATGCCGATCTCGTTACGCTCAACGTGGGCGAATGTAATATCAAATTTGACGTGCCCCGTCAGTTTAGCCTTACGGGGATTAACCTGCGCAATTTTGGGGACCCGACCGACCCCGACCAAGCTTTCCCCGCCGACCCCGTTGTCCAGATTCCGGCTGATGCCAATGTCAATCGTTTTCCCTTTTTTGAAGATGGAGGCTCTCTAGATCAATATGTAGAATCCAGTTGCGAAAGGGTAGGCGCTAACCGGGAGGGTATTGACATTGATTTTAGCCCTACGGACAACAATACTCAGCCTGTGGCGGCCGTGCCTTCAGAAAACGGGGCCCGCGATGCCTGGGTGCGTCTGCTGGGCAATGGCGAACAGGTTACGCTGATATACCAAAATGAAGAATTGGGTAATACTTCCGCTACCGGAAGCGACCCCAGCATTTTGGTTTATACCGCTTTGCAGGACGTAGGTCCGGTAAATTGTGGCAATGGGCCTAACGGAGCGGGCTTTATTTTGAATCAATACGCTTGTGCCAATAATATTCAGGGCCCTCAAAGGCAAACCGAATCGGTTACTTTCCGCACCAATGCCGGACAGCGCTACATCATTCGCATCATTGATATGGACGGGGGAGCCAACGGAATGACGGGTACGCTTTGTATTGCCAGTGGTTCGCAGGACTATGATGTGTGCAGCACTGCCCGTGAGCTGGAAGTAGGGGATTGCAGTGTGCCTTTAAACGTCATCAATGGTCTCAGTACCTGTTATGTACCTGCTACTAATCCTCTTAATTATCCCAACATTCAAAATGCACCTTGCAACTTGCCTGGCCTTGGCACAGATGGCTGTTTCGGAACCGGCGGAGATTCCTGGGCGACCTTTACTGTAGATGCTTCTTTGATTCCTGGTGGTGTTTTGCCTTCCAATACCGTTACGGTGGAATATGATAATCGCAACTACAATTTTGAGGTGGCGGCGGACGTGGCCCTCCTTGTCTATCGCACAACAAACTGTAATGATGGGGCCGCTTTTACCCTCCTGGGCTGTGCGGATAACCTAGGCGGGGGCGAAGAAGGTGTGGAGATTGTAACAGTCAGCGGAGTAAATGATGGTGATGTGTTGTATGTACGGGCCATTAATAAAAATACGGATAAGACCCTCTTTGGGCGGGTATGTACTTATTTCGGAGCCGATGTAGCCGACCAAAACTGTCCCCCTACGGAAGATTATGGAGCCTTGTCGGGCGAATTCAGAAACTTTACCGTAGAAGGCTCCTGGACGGCCTCGGCGGGGCAACCTACCGACCGTATCCTGGATCCCCCCTGTGTGCTTCCCGGGGTAGCAATCCTCGCACCCGTACCGATAGGCCCGTACGCTCCCACGGCTGGATGAGTTTTACCGTTCCTACGGGCAGTGGCATCACCGCCGTGACGGTGCAATATGACAATAATGACTTTTCGCCCGGAAACAATGTGCAAAATGCAGCCATTGCCGTTTATACTTTCCCCTCTCGTCCTGGGCCCGATATTTCGCTCGGCAGTTGCGCCGGTTTGTACGAAGATACCAATGGCAATGGGGTGATTGATGCAGGCGATGCCAATATCAACGGACTTTTCCTGCTGGATTGTGCCGAAACGGTGTTTGAAGGGGCCGAATCTACCACCTTTGGGGTAGAAGAAGGGCGAACCTACGTGGTAAGGGTAATGAATATTTCCGATATTGAGAATCCCAATGATATGCCGGGCCGAATCCGGGTATTTGAGTATGCTCCTTGTACCATTGGTAATGAACTGGTGACAGATGGCAATTTTGCCGGGTGGCCCGCCATCAGTGGAGGGGCGAACGGAGAAGCCAATAATAATACCACGGCCGATTTTGACCGTCGGAACGATGACATTCTGACCACGTCTTCAGTAACACCGACCAGTAATTATCCTAACCAACTGGATTGGCGGGCCCGCTTTGCCACCGATTATGGCTTTATGCGCGATCAAATTAATGGCGATATCAATCCGCCCTTTACCCCCGGCGGGAGTGGGAATTCTCTTATCCCTACGGATTCTACGGCCACTTTTGACCTTTTCCGTCGTACGCAGTACGAACTCAACCCGGAAGGCCGCTATCTGGTGAAGCAAAGCCCCTGGACGGTAAAAGGAGACTGGTTTTCTTTTGGCAATGGTTATTCGGGCTATGGCGGACGCACGGGGGGGGGCAATCCCCAGGCCAGCTATTGCCAGCTTGGCGGCGGCGGTTATCTTGGCGAACCTTGTGTATCAATCACCCGAACCTTTACCAACCCAGATGGTACACCTGTGGCCATCCCAACCTTTGGGGAGTACAACATTCCGATTGACCGCCCTACGCCCTTCCCTTATACTTCGGATGCCAATTTCTTGATTGCGAATGGTTCCTTTGATCCGGCAGGAGGACTGCCCCCGGGTAAGGTATGGTGCCAGACCATTCGCTCCACGACCGAAGTGAAGTATTTTGTCTTCACCATCTGGGTGCAGAATATGATCAGTGCGGGCCGCAATATTGACGTGCCCCAGCTCCGCCTTACGGTTTGCGATATGGAAGACCCCGTTACGGGCACTATACCTGCCCCGGCACAGGTAGGGGTGGTAACGGCGGCTACCAATGAACTAGGTTTTGACTCCCCACTTCCCGGCATTAGCTTTTATGACCCGGCGGTGAAGCCATACACTATCCATTTTCCAAGACCGCCCCGCGACCGTACCCGGGCCCCTCGCGTTGCCAATTCCTATGGAGCGGCCATGCCTTGCAATACACCTGCGGAGATATCGGCCCGCGACCGCCGTCTTAAAGTCCTGGGTTCTTCTTTCCTGATTGATGAAGCCCCCGACAAGTGGCAGTTGCTACGTTGTATTTACCGCAAACCGCTTGGGGTAGAATGGATGAATATCTGTATTGAAAATCTCTCCCTTACCAAAAATGGGAATGACTTTGCCATTGATGATATTTCTTTCCGGGAGTGTTTGAACGCCGACCAGGAAGCTTTTGACCGATTGCTGCGGGGCGACCCCTGCGAACTGGCCGACAGCCCAGAGAACCTGAATATTCCGCCCCTCAGTATTTCCCTCTTGGATTTTACAGGACGACTGGTGGGCGATAAGGTCTTCCTCAACTGGATTACGCTGCGCGAAAACGGGGCCGCTTCTTTTGAAGTGCAACGCAGTACGGATGGCGGCAATTTCTATCCCATCGGTGAGGTGGATGCCCAGGGCGAAACCAATACCCTGAACAGCTACGACCTGGTGGACAGTCAATTGCCCGAGGGAGTGGAGGTACTCTTTTACCGCCTCAATACCCGCTATCAGGATGGTACTTCCAAACTCGGAGCGGTGGTACGGGTGGATATTAGTGGCCGCGAAACGTTTGATATTCAATTGATTCCGAATCCGGTAGCCAATGGAACCGAGGTAGAAATCCGGGCCAATCTGAGCGAAGGGCCCGTAGGGGTGAGCATCACCAGCCTGATGGGGCAAAGGCTCACTCAGCAAACCTTGCAGGCCGGCCAATCGGGTGTCAATAGTTTCTTCCTGAATACCCGAGGCTTGCAACCGGGCGTGTACCTTATCCAATTGAGCCAAAATGGCCGCCGGGCGGTCAAACGCTTGGTAATTCACTAAGCCCCTTAAAGCGAATACAATTTTGCCGAAACCAAGCCAGCCTTGGTTTCGGCTTTTTTTATCCAAAGCAATAGGAAGGCAATTTTGAAGCGGGCTTGGGGGCTTCGTTTCTTCTTTTTGGGGGCGATTGTTTAATTTTGCCCCATGCAAACACCCCAAATCCTTATTCTTGATTTTGGCTCCCAATATACCCAGCTTATTGCCCGCCGGGTGAGAGAGCTTCAGGTCTATTGCGAGATTATCCCTTTTCATGAGGCTCTTCAAAACCTGCCCCCGGGCCTGAAAGGCATTATTTTGTCGGGCAGTCCTTGCTCGGTGCGTGATGCCGATGCTCCGCAGATAGATTTTGCGCCTTTTCTGGGGCGCATACCCGTTTTGGGAATTTGCTACGGGGCGCAACTACTGACCCAAAATCTGGGCGGGAGGGTGGCTCCGGCCAATCAGCGGGAGTATGGCCGGGCCATTTTGCCCGAAGTGTTCACCCAACATCCGCTCTTTGCCCAGGTGTCTTCCGGCACCCAGGTATGGATGTCGCATGGCGACACGATAGAGCAATGGCCTCCAAGCTTCGAGATCATTGCCCATACGGAAACCATTCCGGTGGCGGCTTTTGAAGTGAAGTTCCAAAAGGCTTTTGGCCTGCAATTTCATCCTGAGGTAAGCCATACCGAAGCGGGCATGCAGATACTGGCCAATTTTGTGTTGGGTATTTGTCAGTGCGAGGCCAATTGGTCTCCCGCGGCCTTTGTAGAAGAGACGGTGGCCCGGCTGCAAAGCCAACTGGGGAAAGAACAGGTAGTGATGGGGCTCTCGGGCGGGGTAGATTCATCGGTGGCGGCTTTGTTGCTTCACCGGGCCATTGGTACAAACCTGCACTGCATTTTTGTGGATAATGGGCTTTTGCGGAAGCATGAATTTGAGGAGGTGCTACATTCATACCAGGATATGGGGCTGAATGTACATGGGGTAGATGCCAAAGAAGCCTTTTATACCGCTTTGGCCGGAAAACCGACCCGGAAGACAAGCGCAAGGCCATTGGCAAAACTTTTATTGAGGTGTTTCAGCGGGAGGCTGAGCGTATAAAGGAGGTCCATGGTTGGGGCAGGGCACCATTTATCCCGATGTGATTGAATCTGTTTC
>JAAUUB010000141.1 GCA_012031215.1 Microscillaceae bacterium
AATTCCTGCGTTTCCTGTCCAACAAAATTGACAAAACCGCAGAATTTTATAAAAGATAAATTTGGTTTTTGATGCCGCTACAAGGAAGACACTTTGCAATTTTAGTTCGGGACGATATCTAACTTCATTTGTGGGCTTAGGGCAATTACAGTTGGAAATGGAAAAGCATTTGCAAAGCCGAAAACCCTTAGCGACAAGCAGAAAGTAAAGAAGAAAATTTAATAAATTGAAAAAATGCGAAAATCAATCATAAAAATCTTTTCAACAATTTTTCCAAACCAAGTGCTGAATTTTGCATATAACCAATTGACAAATCCACAATTCAAAAAGTTAAGACAGAATGAAATAGAAGTGCTAGATACTTCACAAAAGGAAACCTTGAAATTTCAAGATTTTGACATTCAATTGTACACTTGGCAAGGTGGACTGGACAAAGTTTTACTAATACACGGTTGGGAAGGACAAGCAGGCAACTTTGCCGATAAAAGATATTGGGCAATGATTTACGCTACTTACATCAAATTTATAAACGGAAGATCTTTTTTCTTCACTAATTTCTACTGTGGTCTGGGACTGATATACGCCTCAGCGACAAGATTTGGAGAATTTAGCAGTAAAAGAACTTGGGCCAGTTTTAAAGAAAACCAGCAAAAACTTTGAATAAGAAGTATGCACAGCGATTGTTTTATGCATTTGTTAAAACCTATTTGAGAAATCTGAGTATCGCCAAAGCAAGTGTACTTTCTAAACCACTCCCTTTGAGAAGCTTGCCAAATAATGACGTTGTAGGGCGCACTTAAATCGGCTTTTAGTCTGTCGCGGAGGGAGGTGGGAGGGCGGTTTCGGGCGAACTTCAGGGCAGGTAAGACTGTACGCGAGCCACCATTTCAGAAAAAAGCAGCTGGCGGTGAAGCTTTTCCAGCAGGAGTCCTTTTTGCAAATCCACGAGTAGCAGGGCATCAGGGTCGGCTTCGCGGACAAAAAGCTCACGCAGGCGTTCTTGTGCCGTGGGAGACAGGGAAAGGGGCCAATGTTCAGGGTAAGGGCTCGTTAAGACTAGGCATTGCAGGTCGGCCCCTGCAAATCGCTCGCATAGGCCTTGAAAACGGGGGGCCAGGCGGCGGTTACCCGGAGCCTGGGCATCATCCAGTTTGATAAGGGCCAGGGCCGTCTGTATCACCGGGGCCTCCCAACTGAACCAATCGACAAACTGACGGTAAATTTTTCTACACTCATCCTTGACCTCTTTGCTAATAAGTAGCTTGTATGTTCAAAAGGTTAATTATAGGAGTGAAATTAATATGCCCCCGGTTTGCCCGCAAATTAATTTTGCCAAAGCCTCTTCTTGGCACACCAAGCGTATCATCGGGTTTGTGAGCCCAAAATACCAGGATTCATTTAAGGCGAAGGGCGTTCATGACTATCACCCGATAAGTGTCGCTCAGAGGGATGTCGATAGGGTTGGCATTGGTGGGGTCATTGTTTTTTCCAGGAAAAGGGTATTGCCTTCCAGGATGATGACTTTGTCGATATTGACGGCATAAGAGCGATCTGTGCGCACGATTTTGGGATGGTTCAGGCGTTCCATAAAGTTTTTGAGATTTTGAGAGCGAATGGAAATCACCTGGTTTTGGGTGGTGATGATGTGACAGCCCGAGCCTTCGGCCCGCAGGTAGAGGATGTCATCGATAAAGATGCGCACCCAGCGGCCCTCTATTTTGATAAAGATGCGGTCGTGGGCGATGTTATATTCGTGGTTTTCGCGAGGGCGGGTATCCTCTTCGGCTTCCTCGTCCAGGTTTTTGTCTTCGGTAGCTTGGGCCGAATGGTTGGAGATGGCCAGCTCGATGGCGATGCGGAGGCGTTCTTCCTCGAAGGGCTTGAGCAGATAATTGACCGGAAAGGTTCTCTTGGCCCGGTCGAGCAGTTCTTTTTCGTAGTGGGCAGTAAGAAAAATAATGGGGATGGGGGCCAGTTTTTTAACTTCTTCGGCCGTTTGAATGCCATCCATAAAGCCATTGATTTTGATGTCGAAAAGAGCCAAATCCGGGGCCTGGCGGCGCACCGAAGCCAGCGCCTCTTCGCCCGAATGGACAGTATCCGTTACGATATAACCAAATTCCTCGAGGGTTTCGCGTAAATCAGCGGCAATTTCGGGTTCATCTTCTAAAACCAGGATGCGAATTGTATGATGGGGGGCAATGGCCATAAATCAGGGATATTGTTAAGATAGTTTTAGGGTCAGTTCAAACTTAGAGCCTTGCTCATTGCTCATTTTAAACGTGCCATCGAGCATCTGGGTTATGAGGTTGACCAGCTTTAGGCCCGATGATTTGGCTTCTTCCAGGTTAAAGTCGGGAGGCAGGCCTTTGCCATTGTCGCGTACCTGCACGGCAAAAAGCTGGGGCTTGGGCTTATGAATGCTGATGTTGATTCGGGGTTCATCCGTATCTGGAAAAGCATATTTGAGTGAGTTGGTTACCAGTTCGTTGATGATAAGGCCAAAGAAGACCGCATTTTTGTGGGCAATGGGCAAGGCCGGTGAGTCAATCAGGATATGTACGGGCTTTTGCTCGAAGGTATAAAGTTTCTCGAGCGTTTTGGTGAGGTTGCGCAGGTAGTGGTCTAGGGTGATGAGCTCGGCGTCGTTTTTACTGTAGAGGCCCACGTGGATGGCCGAAATATCAATGACCCTTTTGTTGATTTCTTGCAGTGCGAGGCGAGCTTTGTCGTCAGGCAGGCGGCGCATTTTACGGCGCAACATACTGGAAATGACCTGCAAATTATTGGTTACACGGTGGTTCAGTTCCCGGAGCAAAAATTCTATGAAGTGGTTGCGCTTGTTGAGCTCGCCGGCCTGGGAGCGAATTTTACGGTTGACATACACATAATAATAAACCCAGCCCGACAAAATGAGCAAAATAATAGAAAGAGAGGCAATGATAATCGTTTTGTTCTGATTTTGTAATTCCGACTTGACCAGTTCTTTTTCTGTCTCGAGAAGTTTCTTTTCTTTTTCGGCCAGTTCTTTGGCGGCTTTGAGGTAATTGGTAAAGTCGGTGCTTTGGCGCAGATTATTATTATCCTTCGTGATTTCGGCAATATAATCGGCATAATGGTTTAGGCTGTCTTTGAGTGATTGAATCTGGGCCGGGCTTAGGTCTCTGAAGTCAATTCGGTCAAGATTTTCGATAAAACGGCGAAAGTTTTTTTCTATGTAGCGGGCCTCGGTTTTTTCGGGCGAGGGCAAAAAGCGCGTTTCAGAAAAAGAAGGCGTAGGTGTTTCATCGCGTTTAGGAGGCTTGTTTTGGTTTTTGGAAGTTTTGGCAAAGCTGCTAAACTCAAAAAACTGCTGTTCCTGAAAGGAGCGCATATTGGCAAAAGTGATTTCTTGGATTTTCCCTTCTTTTCCAAGATGAGGGTGAAGGACTCATCAGGATTAAAATTATTGCTAGGCAAATACATCTCGAAATAGCCAATCTCGTTGGTGATGTCGTGAATGGTTTCAATGCCTTTTACTTTGACTTCCACATCCTCGAGGTGGCGGTCGTCAAAGGCGATATAGCCACTAAGGGGAATCCGATTGACATTGCCCGGATTTTCGGTGGTCAGTCGGCGTAGAGGAGTCATATACAAGACCAGGGCATTGGGAAGAAACCCAGCTTTATTGTTTAGATTAAGTGCCTCAATGGTTTGCAATTGGTTTTTTTCCTTCAGAAGTCCATATTCTGCTTTTTCGGCCTTCAACACAAAGCTCTCAATGGGGCGAATGGGCGTACTGAGGACAAGCTCAAAATAGCCCTCGGCATCGGTGCGGGTTGTTTGCGTGCTATGGGAAGGCACGCTGATGCGCACATTGGCCAAAGGAATATCCAGCGAGCGGCCATCCCCCCTTTGGATATGCTCAACTACCTGGCCGCTGAGCCTACGAATTTTAGACTGAGCCGGAAGCCAATCTACTCCGGTGCACAATCCCAGCAAGAAAATGAGGGTAAGGCTTTTTTTGGGCATCATCCCGCTTTTTGATTATAATACAAGTCCTAAGATAAGTAAAAGCCCTCAAAAGCCCCAAATTTTTGGCGGTTTACATCTTGATACCAATCACGAGCACATCATCGGTCTGGGGGCAGCCGTCGCGCCATTCTTCAAATTCCTGCTCCAGCGCGGCTTTTTGCTGGGCCATAGGCAGGTGGCTAATCATCAGCAAAAAGCTACGAAATCTTTTGCTCATATACTTACGACCAGCCTTTTCGCTGTACTGGTCTTGAAATCCGTCACTGAAGAGGTAGAAACTGTCTCCGGGGCTGGCCCGGAGGGTATGCAAGCGAAAGCTTTTTTCATTTTTATATTGCGCACTGCCCACAGGAAACTTAGAGCCTTTGACTTGTATCATTTCCCCGTTTTGCACGGCATAGAGGGGGTTATGAGCGGCGGCATATTCTAGTATCCTGGCTTCGGTATCGATGCTCAGCACCGCCATATCCATGCCGTCGTGGATGGGCTTATCTGCCGAGCGCCTTTGAAGCATATCAATGATTTGGCTGTCCAGGTCTTTGAGAATTTGCGAAGGATTGGTAATGCCCTTGTTCATCACTATCTCATTGATGAGGGAATTGCCAATCATCGTCATCAAAGCGCCCGGAACCCCATGGCCCGTGCAATCCCCCACCATCAGCACCTTGCGTCCTTTTTTATCTTCAAACCAGTAAAAATCGCCGCTGACAATGTCGCGGGGCTGAAAATACACAAAGGCATCATCAAAATGCTCGGTTATCTCGCTGGGCAGGGGAATGAGGGCATCCTGGATGCGCTTGGCATAGCGCAGGCTATTGGTGATGTTTCGGTTTTTGATTTCAAGTTGTTGGCTTTGCTCGTAGAGCTGGTCGCGTTGTTTGCGGATTTGATTGTTTTTGAGGTCCAGCAATTCGGTAGCTTTTTTCAGGATTTCGTTTTTTTGACGCAGCTCCTCGGTGTTTTTAAACAGGTTCTCGTTGATGGCTTCCAATTCCTCTACATTCTGGCGAATTTCTTCTTCGGAGGCTTGGAGGGCTTCGTTTTTTTGTTGTACTTCATCACGAGAGCTTTGCAGTTCTTGGAAGAGGCGGGTCATTTTGTTTTGTTGGTGGTGCAGTTCATCCACGTAGCGCAATGTAACCTGGCGAGTGGGCCGGAAAATCAAAAACCACTCAGCCAGGAGCACCAGTAGCACCAGGGCCAATAAATAACTTTGGGTGTTAAGGATAAAATCAAGGCGTTCGTTTACCTCTTTGTCGTAGGCATGGGTGATGTCCTGACTGATGCGGAGGTAGAATTTTTCGTGGTACTGAAGGCTATCCAGCCAGGAATTCATCTCTGACTGCATCAGCGAATCGCGGGTGGGGATATTGATTTCCGTAAATTTTCGGGCATATTCGCGCAACTTGCGGAAATACGGGGTTAGCTCCTCAAACAAAGCCCGAATCCGGGGGCTTTCCATCGGTGGGAGGCCCAGGTTGGCATCCCCCTCTTGCAAGCCCTTGTGAAATTGCTCCCAAAGCTGAATAAGTTCTAACAACTCCGCCTGGAGTGCTTTTCCTTGAACAGCTTGCTGAATTTGCGGCACCAACAAAGCATTCTTGACAATACGCTGACTCAGGATGCCCTGCTGGCCGGAAATATTGAGCAATCGAGCATCATTGAGCTTGCCCTTTAAGGAGTAGCGGGTCAATTGATAGCTTACCACCGACAAGAAAGCAATGAAGCTCAATGCCGCCAGAAAATTTAAGGTGAGCCGGTGTTTTAAAGAAATGCGCATATTTACTTGTATGCCGCCACAAAAGGCTTGCCTATTTGAGCTTTGAACTTCACAAAATACGTAAATTATTAGACAATAAAAAAAATTTGTACTGACATTCGCCCGGATTTTATTTTTCCGCACCCCCACAAAGCCTTGAACTCCTGGCTATTTTTGCCAACAAAAATAACTTATCTTTGTAGTATTGGTAGTATAACCAGAAAAGATTGAACTATGTCGGAGAAACTCATCCATGCCTACAAACCCCAACACCCCATTCGGGTAGTAACAGCCGCCTCCCTCTTTGATGGCCACGATGCGGCCATCAACCTGATGCGCCGCATTATTCAGGCTTCTGGGGCCGAAGTAATTCACCTGGGCCATAACCGAAGCGTACAAGAAGTGGTGGATTGCGCCATCCAGGAAGATGCCCAAGCCATCGCCTTGACCTCCTACCAGGGTGGGCATGTGGAATATCTCAAGTATATGTATGACCTGCTCAAAGAGCGCGGCGCGGATATTCGTATTTTTGGCGGTGGTGGGGGCACTATCCTGCCCTCCGAAATAGAAGAGCTGCACGCCTATGGCATAGACCGGATTTACTCCCCTGATGATGGCCGCGAGATGGGCCTGCAGGGCATGATTGATGATTTATTACGCCGTTGCGATTTTTCCACCTACCTCAAAAAGAAAAAAATAGTCTTGCCTGATGGCCAAGAAGACTGGTCCGATGAGCCTGAGCCAAGCCATCATCCCGAAGAAATATTGGAAGCCCTACCCCAAAAAAATCCTTTACTGCTGGGGCGACTCATCAGCATTGCCGAAAACTACCCCGAGCACTATCAGGAAATGAAGCCCCGCATTGATGCCCGGGCCCAAGCAGCCAAGACCCCCGTGCTGGGAATTACGGGCACCGGGGGAGCGGGCAAATCTTCACTCGTGGATGAACTAGTACGCCGCTTTCTGATGGATTTTGAACATCATTCCATTGCCGTTATCTCCGTGGACCCCTCCAAGCGCAAAACAGGTGGGGCCTTGCTCGGCGACCGTATTCGGATGAATGCCATCAGCCACGGACGGGTCTATATGCGCTCCCTGGCCACGCGCCAGTCAAACCTGGCCCTGAGCCAGCACGTGCAGCACGCCATCGATATTTGTAAAGCAGCAAATTATGACCTGGTCATTGTGGAAACCTCCGGCATTGGCCAGTCTGACACCGAGATTGTGGACCACTCGGATGTTTCGCTCTATGTGATGACCTCCGAATATGGCGCGGCCACTCAGTTAGAAAAAATTGATATGCTCGATTTTGCCGACCTCATTGCCATCAACAAATTTGACAAGCGTGGCTCGCTCGATGCCCTGCGCGATGTCCGCAAGCAATACCGGCGCAATCAGATGCAATTTGACACCCCCGACGAAGAACTGCCCATTTTTGGCACAATGGCTTCTCAGTTTAATGACCCCGGCACCAACCTGCTCTACCGCAAAATCATGGACAAACTCGTGGAGAGAGCCGAGGCTTACCACCTCCAATCGCAGTTTGAAATCACCGACCAAATGTCGGAAAAAGTCTATATCATTCCTCCTCACCGGGTGCGCTACCTGGCCGAAATCTGCGAAACGGCCGACAAATACCAGGAATTTATCCAGCGCCAAAGCCAGCTTGCCCGCCAACTCTACCAACTCAAAGGCACCATAGCACTACTCCGGGCCGAAATTGGCAAAAAGAAAATTGAGTTTATTGAAGAAAGTGCCGATGTGGTGCTGGCCGTAGAGCAGGTGCAGGGCGAACCCGAATACTTGCAAGACCTCGTGAGACGCTACCAGGCCCTCGAGCAACAACTGGACGCGGAATGCAAACAAGTGCTGCAAGGCTGGGCCGATACCCAAAAGCGCTATCGGGCCGAAAAATACCAGTTTCAGGTGCGCGACAAAGTCATCGAGCAAGACCTTTACAGCACTTCGCTTTCCGGCACCAGAATACCAAAAGTAAGCCTGCCCAAATACCAGGATTGGGGCGATATTCTGACCTGGGTTCTCTCCGAAAATGCCCCGGGCTTTTTCCCTTATGCCTCCGGGGTGTTTCCGCTCAAGCGCGAGAGCGAAGACCCCATTCGAATGTTTGCTGGCGAGGGTGGCCCCGAAAAAACCAACCACCGCTTTCATTATCTTTCCAAAGGAATGCCGGCCAAGCGTCTTTCCACAGCTTTTGATTCGGTTACCCTCTATGGCGAAAACCCTGACCATCGCCCGGATATTTATGGCAAAATCGGAAACTCCGGCGTAAGTGTGGCCACCCTGGACGATGCCAAAAAGCTGTACTCCGGCTTCAATCTCTGCGACCCCAGCACTTCGGTCTCTATGACTATCAATGGCCCGGCCCCAATGCTGCTGGCTTTTTTTATGAATACGGCCATAGACCAACAATGCGAGCTTTATCTCAAAAAAGAAGGCCGCATTGATGAAGCCAGAGCCCGTATTGACAAGATATATGCCGAAAAAGGACTGCCGCTTCCGCAATACAATGGCCATAAACCGGACACCAATGACGGGCTTGGTCTTTTGCTCTTGGGGCTAAGCGGCGACCAGGTGCTGGAGCCGGAAGTCTATCAAAAAATAAAAGCCTATGCCCTCAGTACCGCGCGGGGCACCGTGCAGGCTGATATTCTCAAAGAAGACCAGGCCCAAAATACTTGTATCTTCTCTACTGAATTTGCCCTGCGCATGATGGGCGATATTCAGCAGTATTTTATTGACCACAAGGTCCGTAATTTTTACTCTGTCTCCATCTCAGGCTATCACATTGCCGAAGCCGGGGCCAATCCTATTACCCAACTTGCCCTCACTATTTCCAATGGATTTACCTTTGTGGAGTATTACCTGAGCCGGGGCATGCATATCGACGATTTTGCTCCCAATTTGTCTTTCTTCTTCTCCAATGGCATGGATCCAGAGTATTCGGTGCTGGGTCGGGTAGCCCGCCGGATATGGGCCAAAGCCATGAAATATAAATATGGCGGCAATGACCGAAGCCAAAAAATGAAGTACCATATTCAAACTTCGGGGCGTTCGCTCCATGCCCAGGAAATCGCTTTTAATGATATCCGCACCACCCTTCAGGCGCTCTATGCCATTTATGACAATTGCAACTCGCTCCATACCAATGCCTATGACGAGGCCATCACCCACCCCCACCGAAGAATCGGTGCGCCGGGCGGTGGCCATTCAAATGATAATCAACCGGGAACTGGGGCTGGCCAAAAATGAAAACCCGCTACAGGGAGCCTTCGTCATGGAGGAACTCACCGACCTGGTTGAGCAGGCTGTCTATGCCGAGTTTCGCGCCATCAACGAGCGTGGTGGGGTGCTGGGTGCGATGGAGCGCATGTACCAGCGTTCCAAAATTCAGGAAGAGTCAATGTTTTATGAAATGAAAAAGCACACTGGCGAGCTGCCCATTATTGGGGTCAATACTTTCCTGGACGAACACGGTTCTCCCACCATTGTCCCGAGCGAAGTGCGCCGCTCTTCTACCGAAGAAAAAGAATTTGCCATTGCCACCCGTGATGCTTTTCACCTTCGTAACCAGGAAGCGGCTCGGCTGGCTTTGCAAAATCTCCAGAAAACTTCCGTAGAAAATGGCAATATCTTCGCTGCGCTGATGGAAGCCGCCAAAGTATGCTCATTGGGGCAAATGTCGCAGGCTCTTTATGAAGTGGGTGGGCAATATCGCCGAAATATGTAAAAACGGGGGCCCTTCCCTGCCCCAGCCTCAGGGCTTGGGAGGGCTTTTCAGTATCTCAGGCCTTTGTTCCGTTTAATAAAAGGGGGGCTAGTTCGGAAAGATTGTTCACCAGGTGCGTTGGGTTTTCTTTTTCCAGGGCTTCGGCAGAGAATGCGCCGCTGGTGATACCAATGACATATTCACATCCGGCCGCCCGCCCCTGCTGAATATCCGAAGGGGTATCGCCTACTTTGGCCACCTGGTTTACTTCCTGCACCTGCATCATCTGCATGGCTTTCCAAATCATATCCGGGAAAGGACGACCCTGTTCAACCTCGTCGCTGGCCACGCTCCCGTCTATTTCGTATTGCCAGCCCAGGCGGGCAATGAGGGTATCTACTACCTCACGGCTAAAACCCGTATCGAGCACTACCCGAATTCCGCTTTGGCGCAAAGTGCGAAAAAGGGCTGTGGCTCCGGGTTTTTCACAAAGTTCTTCCCGGTGGCGATACTCTGCCAGCATGTTGCGGAGAAAATGGGCATAAATCTGCTCAATGAAAGCCGGACTTGAAGCCACCTTTTGCGCTTCCAGGAGCATCTCAATGGCCACTGGCTTGGGATAACCCATGACCTGATTGGCCTGAGCAAAAGAAATAACAATTTGGTGGGCTTCAAAAGCCTTCATCAGGGCTTCGTGTACGAGTTGCGGGTCTTCTACGGTTGTGCCCGCCATGTCCATAACAACTAATTTGATGGCCATTTTTACTTAGTAAATTGGGGGATGTTGTGATAACTCTTTTTTTCGGGTTGGGATTCAGCCAGGCCAAACGAAAGGGTCATGCCCGCGCCTCCCAGCGCATTGACCAGGCTTATGCCGGGGGCCACCGTTTCTACCCAGGCACTTTGGCCAGGCCATTTGGCATAGACACCATGCCAGCGCTCGGCAATGAGCGGCTGTGGAAATTGGGCGAACTGTTCCAGATAATCCAGCACCCATTGGTTCAGGTATTCTTTGTCGAAAGGGTCGAGATGGAGACCATATTCGTGGGTATCGCCCAGAATAATTTCTCCCATTCCATTTTGGGACACCAGCACATGGATGCCCCATTGTAAATATTGCGGCATTTGTGTGGCGATGCGCTGGCGCAGAAGCGGCAAAGTAGGGCAGTCTGCAAAGGCCTCATAGTGCAAAAGGGTAAGCCCCGCACACAGGGAAGGGCCCATGCGCCAGCCATCGGGCTGGGGCAGGGTGCGCATCATTTGCAGTTTGCATTTGGTAATGGGCTTTTGGGCAAATTTTTCCGGGAAAAGAGTTTCAAAATCGGCCCCACTGCAAACTACGATTTGCTTGGCGGCCCAGGGTTTTCCGCCGGCCCAAAAATGAAGCCCTTCAATATGTGTAACCGCCTGCCCAAACTGAAAGCGCACGCCGTATTTCTCCTCTAAAAAGGAAGGAATTTTTGCCAGGGCTTCCCGAGGGTCCACAATCATCTCGGTATGGCTCAGCAAAGCCCCTTTGAGTCCTTTGCTTTTGACAGCGGGACTTTTTTTGGAGGGTGGCCTGGGGGGTAAGCAATTCCATTTCGTAGCCTTTGCTGTGCTTGGCTTCCCAGAACTCCTGCAATACCTGCCATTCGTCCTCGTGATAAGCCAAGTGGAGCGAGCCTTCCTGGCTGCAAAAAAAGCCCGCTTCGGCGGCCACTTCCTTCCATATCGCCCGGCTCTGCAAGGCCATTTCTAGGCGTGGCCCGGCGGGTTGGCCAATGGGCCATACCATGCCAAAATTACGGATGGAGGCCCCAACTGCCGCCGGGCTTCGCTCAAAGACAGTTACCTCATAGCCTCGCCGAGCATAGGCCCGGGCTTGGGCAAGGCCAACGATGCCCGCCCCCACGATGGCTATTTGGGTCTTTTGAATAGCTTGATGGTTCATGCAATACTTTTTTTGCGCTAAAACAGCTTTATGTAATGAGGGGCTGTTAGTAAAAGCAGCCCGCAGGAATCAGTCTTTCTTCTCCAAATTTTCTAAATGCCTCACTATTTTTTCCCTAATTTCAGGAATCATTTGGGCGGGAACGTGGCTTTCTTTGGCCAGCTCGTCCCATTGCCTAAGTTGGATTTTCAGCTCAAAATAGTCAGAAGCTTCAAAATCGGCCGCTTCTTCGGCACTCATAGGGCCGCCCTGGTAGTAAAGCGTTTGGCGGCTTGCTTCGGACAACTGGGCAAAATATTGCGCTTCTTTGAAGGTGAGGTATCGCTTGGCGGCTACATGGCTCTCTACGAGTTGGGCTATTTTCTCGGAAAAGCCCTTTTGGCGCAAAAACGCGCCTCCTTGTGCTTCGTGCTGAAAACGTCCGTATTGTGCGCCCATTTGCGGAGCGGCATTCTCGAGCAAGTGGCCGATGTCGTGCAGAAAAGCAGCCAAAAAAAAGCTCTTCGTCGGCTTGGGCTTTGAGTGCCCATTGTGCCGACTGGCAGGCGTGCTGAAGCTGGCTTACTTCTTCGCCATACATTTCGTGGCCGTACTTTTCATAAAGGGCCAAGATTTCGTTGGCCGTGGCTTGGGCTTCGGATAATTGCGTAGGCATGCATGAATAATTTTAATAAAAATATAAGCGCAAATAATTAAGCCTGAGGGGCCAGTGCTGGGCTTTGGATGGGTGGATTTATTTTTTTCTGTCGAAAATAGGCCCACGATAAACCTACCGTGAGTATCCCAAACCCTGCCAGCAAATAGCTACTTTGAATAAAAAACTGCAGCCAACTGAGCCGAGCCTGGCCAAAGTTTTTGTAGAACAAAATGCCAACACTGCCCAGGTAACCAAAAGCATCGGCCAGGTAAATCAGAAAACCTGCATTACCCCGATACTCGTAAGCCGCCAGCATGCGGTCAAACAAAATACAGTTGAAAGGCACATAGGCCAGATAAAGTCCTAGGCCAACCAAAATCATCCAGGCTGCCGCCGGAAGCCAGCCCATTTGAAAAAGCCAAGTACTCAGGCCTATCAGCGCAGCCGAGGCCATTATGAGCAATTGATACATCAGAAAGGCCCGGCGATTGTGCCGTATGAGCATTAGCAAGCCCAGCAAAAGCAATACCGCCAGGGCAATCGGGATTTCGGATAGGGTAAAAATATAAGGGGCATCCCCATAGCCAAGGGCCTGCCAGATTTCGGCCGCAAAATTATCCCGAAAATCCCGGTACGCTGTCAAGGCCATATAAAAAACAATGAGCATCACCAACCCAAAAGCAAAAGTACGAAAAAGCTGCAGGCGTGCGGCGCGGTTCATAGGCAGGCGTTCGGTGCGGGCAGCAATATCAGCAGCTGTGGGCGGGGGTATTCGTTCCAGCAAATACACAAAAAAGAAAAAAGGCAATAAAAACACAAGCCCGGTGAAAAAAGGCATCCAGAATTCGGTAATCCCAAGTTCCTGCATCAGCAATTTGCCTACGGTTTTGACGGCCCCCGAGGATACAATAAAACTGGCACTCAGCCCGGCCCCCAGTAGCTCGCTGCTACGGCGCCCTTCCAGATAGGAAAATACTACCCCCCAAACCATTCCCAGGGGTAAGCCATTCAAAAACAGCAACACAATATTATAGGGAGGCGGCACAAAAGCAAACAGAAGCAGGGCAAGCTCGGCAAAAAGTATCAAGGCCGCCAGCA
>JAAUUB010000142.1 GCA_012031215.1 Microscillaceae bacterium
CTTGCTCATGACTTACTTAAATTGGGGTAACTACTCAGGTAATAACTTTTTTGAAAAACATTGAAAATCAAATTAGTTATAAACATTAATAAAGTCATTCGCTTCTTTTAGTTGTTTTTAGTTATCTGACAATCAGCGGGTTACAAAGAACGTATTATTTTTGTTTCAATAATATCTATCTCACGGACTTACATAAGTATCTCAAAATCAGTCTTTAAATTTGTAATCAACCTACCTGAGTAGTAACCTTAATTTTACATAATTTGTAGTGAAACCAAATTGCTAAAAAAAAGCTAATTTGCTGGCCAATAATTTATCATTTACAAGATGCGTTTTCTTTCCATTTTGTCCGGGCTTATATTCATCCTGGGGGGTCTTACTCTCCCCCTGGCGGCTCAAACCAGCACAGGAATTGTGGCCCGGCAGGCAATGGTGGTATCTGCCCATCCCGAAGCTACCCGGGTTGGGGTAGAAATCCTGAAAAAGGGCGGTAATGTTTTTGATGCCGCCGTGGCCGTAGAACTGGCCCTGGCGGTGGTTCTCCCGGCGGCGGCAATCTGGGTGGGGGCGGCTTTGTGGTGTATCGCCGGGCCAATGGCGAAATAGGCAGTCTCGATTACCGCGAAAAAGCCCCCTGGCCGCCCACCGTGATATGTATCTGGACAGTGCCGGGCAGGCGCAGTCCGAATGGAGCCAAAACGGGCATCGAGCCGTTGGAGTACCGGGTACACCCGCCGGAATGTGGCAACTTCATCAGGCCAAAGGTCGCCTTCCCTGGGCTGAGCTCGTTCAACCCGCCATCCACCTGGCCCAAAGAGGGGTCATACTCACCCCAAGAGAAGCCCAGGGGCTCAATGCCTATCGCGCCCCTTTTTTGAAATACAATACCCAGCCTACTGCTTTTGTGTCCACACAAAACTGGCAAGCCGGCGATACCCTGCGCCAACCCGAACTGGCCGCAACCCTCACCCGATTAAGAGACCTGGGCGCTGTAGGCTTCTATCGTGGAGAAACTGCCTACTTTATACTAAGAGAAATGCAGGCCGGGGGCGGGCTGATTACACAGGCCGACCTGGACCAATACCGGGCGGTTTGGCGGCGACCCATTGTAGGGCATTATCGGGGGCATCGAATCATCACGATGGGGCCCCCTTCCAGTGGCGGGATTCTGCTGGTGCAAATGCTCAATATGCTGCAAGGCTATGACTTGAGTAAACTGGGCTGGCAGTCGCCCGAAATGGTACAACTTATCGTGGAGGCAGAGCGCCGGGCTTATGCCGACCGGGCTTTCTACCTCGGAGATGCCGACTTTTATCCGGTTCCGGTAGAAAACCTTCTGGACCCGGTCTATGCCCGGCAAAGGATGCAAGACTTTAAGTTTGGCCAGGCGGGGCAGTCGGTAGCTTTGTCTGCGGGCACGTTTCGTCCCGAAACCAGCGAAGAAACCACCCATTATTCCATCGTGGACCCGGAAGGCAATGCCCTAGCCGCCACCACTACCCTCAATGGGGGCTATGGGGCCAAGGTGGTGGTAGGAGGCGCAGGCTTTTTGCTCAATAACCAAATGGACGATTTCAGTGCCCAGCCGGGGGTGCCCAATCTCTACGGATTGGTGGGAGGCGAAGCCAATGCCATCCAGCCCGGCAAGCGTATGCTTAGCTCTATGACTCCCACCCTGGTTGAAAAAAATGGCCGCCTGAAAATGGTTCTTGGCACACCCGGCGGCTCTACCATCATCACCTCCGTTTGCAAAACCTGGTCAATGTGCTGGACTTTGGCATGGGCATGCAGGCCTCGGTGTCGGTCCCCCGTTTTCATCATCAGTGGCTCCCCGATGTGATATATTGTGAGGAAGGGGCCTTTAAGGAAGCCCTTCGGGCAAAGCTAAGCGCCTGGGGCTATACTTTGCAAAACCGGGGCAGCATAGGGCGGGTAGATGCCATTTTGCGAAGGCCGGATGGTCAACTGGAAGGCGGCGCGACCCACGTGGCGATGATACCGCGGCAGGGTTTTGAGAGATTATTCAAAAATCAGCACCAAGCCCCCGAAAAGATGAAAAAACCTTTCATCAGGAAGCCATCAGACTTTTAAAATCATCCGCTTCCCAAAGCCAAGCCAGGCCCTGGTCTTCTTGGGCTTTTTGTTTGTAGTGTGCATCTATAGTAATACTTTTTTACAAATAAGCCCGGGCCTGCACTTTGTTTTTTCCAGAAAATAATACAGGCGAGATTGAAATTTGCCCGGATATTAGCCGGACTTTCTTTACTGATTTTCTGAATATCTATTTGGAGGGTTTTTTGAAAAGCTTCCCGGGCTTTTGGGAAATCATCTAAATCTTCATAAAGCAAGCCCAAATTATTCCAAACATTATATTGCTCCGCATCTATGGCAAGCATTTTCAAATACAGTAGCCGGGCTTTATCATATAATGATAAGCCAAGGCATTTTCGGCATATTGCAGCAGCTTATTTTTCATACCTAATAAATAAAAAAAGGCCCTGAGCAAGAGTAATACTGGCAAGGCCCCGGAAAGAGTATTGATTCAATTCTCATTTTTTCTTTCTCCTTATAATCGTAAAGATTTTAGAAACTTTCCACCATCTGCCCCATAAAATCGGATAAAAGCTTTTTAACTGGGGGATACTCTCCCTGATAGCGATTGGCGGCTAGGGCAAAAGCCATTAACTCGCCATTGCTGGTTTTGAAATATCCTGCGTAGGCCAGCACGCCCGTCATCGCTCCTGATTTGGCTCTCAGGTTGTTTTTGGCCCGGCTGTCGCTGGCCACGCTCAGCATAGTGCCCGAAACACCCGCGATGGGCAAGGAAGCATAAAACTCTTCAAAATAGGCTTCCTGCCGGATTTTGTGCAAAATCTGGGTGAGGAGCGAGGTCGTAAGGCCATACGTGGGGGCCAGTCCGCTGCCGTCCTGGGGCCGAAAATTGCGCAAATCAATGCCTTTTCCGGCCCAATATTCCTGTAGGGCCTGCAAGCCAGTGATGGTGCTTAGGGGGCTTTTCTTTTCTCCGGGCAGGGCTTTCAGCAGTGCCTCGGCGTAGAGATTGATGCTGTAGGCATTGGTTAGTCCGACAATTGCCGAAAGAGGGGGCGAAAGATGGGTGTGTATCCGAATCCGGCGGGTATCCGGCCATTGCTTGCCTTCGCGGGTCAGGCGGGTGGTGGTGGCCGGGCCCGCCGTGCAAGAGATGCCCTGCCCTTCCAGGAGGCTTGCCAGGCGATGCACCAACCAATAAGCCGGGTCAGGAATGGCTCCTTTGATGGTAAAAATGCCGCCCATAGGCACGGTTCCGCTCACATAGCGCACCGGGTCATAAGGAGCGCCCGAAATGCTGGCCTGGTCGCCAGTGTCGGGCCCGGCGGTTTTCACTTCATTAAAGAAGTAAATTTCGGGAATCTGTGGCTCTGTTTTTACAATCTGGGCGGGCTGCCCCAGGGCACCGGGGCGAAAATACAGCTTGTAGGTATTGTCAAGGACATTGATGGCCCCGGCGGGTGCGCCAAAATAATTGCCCATATCGCCCCAAAGCCAGGCGGCGGGACTAAGCCCGGGGGCAAAAGCGCTTTCGTCGGCAATCAGGTGGCCCTCAATCCGGCGTATGCCGGCCTGCCGTATTTTTTCGCTCCATACTGCCAAAATCCTGGCCAGGTCTTGGTCGGGCCGAAGGCTTGAACCTAAAATTGGGTCGCCCTGACCTTTGATATACAAATTCCCTTTCAAGACCCCGGCCTCTATCTGTCCGTCATACTCGAGGTGGGTGGCAAATTGGTAAGATTTTCCCAGCAAGGCCAGGGCACTTGCCGTGGTGAGGGCCTTCATCACCGAAGCCGTGTTGAGCATTTTTTGGGCATTCAAGGCCAATAATTCTTCTCCGGTTTCAACTTTGGCCAGCGAGAAGCTCAGCAGGCCAGCCCGAAAGGCAGCCTCGCCTTCCAGGGTTTGCAAGGCCTGGCGAAGCTTTTCCAGTTGGGGACGCAGGGGCGTGGAAACTGCGGAGGGGTTTTGGGGAGTATTTTGCGAGCAGGTGAGCAGGAAAAGCCCAGCCCGCCCAATCCGGCCAACACGATTTTTGAAAAAGGGAAGCGCATACACTCTAGCAAATAAGGGTTTTGTTCATCAAAAATAAGATTTCCCGGATAGGCTAGGGCAATCTTCGAGCTAAATTTTCTGCTTTTTGGCGATAAGGCCCTTTCTGAAGGCGCAAGTGCTCCAGCAGGGTGCGGGCGGCTCCGGGATTTTGCAATTTCAGATAAGCCAGGGCGGCATACCAGCGGGCCACATGGGTAAAATGACTATTGGGCGAGTGACTGAGGGTGAGGAGCTTTTCCAGGGCAGGCTGAGGCTTTTGGAGGGCCAGGTAGCTCATTCCCTGATAAAAATCGAGCGTGTCATTGGGATAGTGTCTGGCTTCATACTGCTGGCAAAGGCGCAAACACTCCCGGGTTTGATTTTGCAGATAGGCCCACTGAATCAGGCCGAGCAGCTTAGTAGAGTCGGGCCGGGTCGGTGGCAATTGCATTTCGGAAGGAAAGGGCTGATAATGGGCCCGGAACAAGGCCTCAAAATCCAGCTTCCGGGGGGTGAAAAACACCCCGTACAAAGCCCAGGCTCCGGCCGTAAAAATAAAAAGCCCCAAAAGCCCCCCCGCACGCCACCTTCTTTTTTCGGCCTTTCCACTTATTTCCATTTCAAAATCCCAGGCATCCAGTTGGCTCAGCCCGGAATGCCCCCCTTCTAAGTTTTGTGATTCCATTGCCTGGGCAATGGCCAGCAACTCCGGCGGCACCACTTCGGCCTGGGCCCGAAGCAAATCTGCCCGAACGGGCCATACATAGGCCAAAAAGGCTTGTTGATAGACCTCTCCCGGCGAATAAAATTCGGCCTGCTTTTTTGCCCAGCGCATAAAAGCCGGCTTCCATCGGACATAGGCATATTTCCAGGCTTCGGGCAGCGGCGCAGGCATTTCTTCGGATGGGGCGGGCATGCTGGCTTTTAGTTTACGGTTCGGGGCTTTTCGGGCCGGCTAGTAGGTGAATCCTCCGGGCCCTCCTCGCTTGTGGCGGGCTTTTGGAGATAATCATAATTGACCAGGCCCTGCACCAGATTTGAAAATGCAGGCCGCATAAACAATGTGGTGCTGATGAGCACCATGGAAAGCAATATCGCGACCGAAAGGTTATTTTTCTTGATTTCGGCGATTTCGTCCACTTTGGCCGTGCTGTAGATGAAGATATAAAAGCTGGATAAAATGACCAGCGAGCTAAACACCAAAGCCGCCAGGTAGAACAAGATAAAATAAGCAAAAGAAATCATAAACATCTTGAAGGCAATGGTTTGATGGGCCAGCACCATGGCCCGGAGCGCATCTACCGAAGGCAAAATGCTGGTCTCGACCAACATCAGCACACAAAAGATTAAACTCCCCTGGAATAGCGCAAGCGCAGTATTGCCCGATTGAATCAGCTCAAGTACCTTGATACGAAGCACCAGATGATTGAGTACCCGGAGCGTAATAAATACCGTCAGCAGGCCAAAGACCAGGGCCAGGCTCAGCTGGTAGGTGGTAAAAATGAGGAGGTTAGTATCCATACAAAAAGATTTTATAAAAATTATTTTTATAATAATTAAAACAAAGGCTTTACTTCGGTAATCCGGCTTTCTTTGAAGGCTAGGGCTCCCAGATTCATCCGGCTGGGGCCAACGGGTTCGCAGACGAGGTAGCGCTCGCCCCGGAAAGTAAAATAATCCTGATAAGGTTTGGGCACACCCTTTATCCCTACGTACATGTGGTGGGGATTTTCGGTGCTCACCAGCACCAGTTTAAAGCGGGCATCGTGGCGCAAGATGCTGGTAAAGAGCGTAGATTTGCTATCGCAATCGCCTTTGCCTCTGATGAGCATCAGCGAAGGGGGAAACAGCTCATGGACATAGCGCCCGCCGGTATATTCGGGGGGAACCTCATAGGGAATATCCTGACAAAAGCGCATCAGTGTCTCGATGGTTTCTTCAAAATCGGCATTTTGCCCTACATCTTCCAGAAGCAGTTCGTAAAGAGGGCGCGAGATGGGCATGTGTCTTTTGGTCAGGCGGGGATAATCGACATCCATAGTGCTTCCATTGCTCACAAAGTAGCCCTTGTAGATAATCTGGTCCATCTCGGCCTGGGAAGTATAGGTGCGCTGCCAGAAATCGCCGGGCAGGCCAAATTCGCGGTTGCGCTCCAGGATGGCTTCTTTGGGAAAAGACCATTGCCAGCGGCGGGGTTTTTCCTGGCGGTTGCGAAAGACATAATTGAAAACAAATTTTCCGTTTTCTTCTACGATTTCTTGTTGATTAGGGCCTCGTGCCGGGCCAGCCACCACCTCCCCTTCGGCCAATTCCTCTGGGGATACTGTATCATTGTGCGTTGCTCCTTCTTCGCCCTCATCGCCTTCTTCTGTTGCTTCTTCTGCTTCTGCTTCGCCTTCCTGCTCCAGGCTTTCGGCAAAATGTGCCAGTCCTTCTTCCAGGTATTCCTGGAAATTTTCCTTCACATACATTACCAGCCGAAATATGCCCACCAATATTCCTATGATGACGACTAAGTAGAACAACTTTCTCATTCCAGTTGCTTTTTTAGACTTGCTCTTTTTTTTTGCCGTCCGAAATTAAAGGGTTTTGGTGGGAATTGAAAAAGCATTCCCGGCCAATTTCCAAAAAGAAGCCCTCGCCAGATGGGCGAAGGCTTCCGAAAATCTAAAAATAAAAATGCTTACTCAATCACCAGGCGCTTGGTGGCCAAGCGGCCTTCGGTCTTTACCTGCAAGAAATACGTGCCGGCGGGCAGGAATTGGAAATCCATCCGGGAAGGCGCGGTGCTTTGCACCCAGGCCTTAAGGCTTTTGCCACTGGCATCCAGGAGTTTATATTCTGCCTGCGCCACAAAGGGCAGATTGAGGTTGATTTGCACTGTGCCATCCGAAGGATTGGGATACAAAGCTATGCCCTGGGCAAAAGCATCTTCGGCACGGGTCAGGATGGCCGAGCTGACATTGCTCAGGCGCTGGCCCAGGTTATTACGGGCAATGATTTGGTATTCGTAAGAAGTACCTGCGGCGGCACTGGCATCCGAATAACTTGTGGTGTTCAGATTGCTCGCAATCACTTCAAAATCGCCCCCTACAGTACGGCGTTGCACATCGTATTGCAAGGCCCCCGACGAGGCATTCCAGGTGATGACATTGCGCAGGGGATTGATTTCGTTGACAAGGCTGGCGATAGTAAATTCACCCGGAACAGGATTCAGGGCAAAAACACTAATCGTGCTGCTGATTTCATTGGATACCACCAGCAAAGCCTGGCCAGTGGGGGCCTCCGTTGCCGGAATAAAGAAAATGCCCTCGGCGCCCAAGTCGCCTTCCAAAGCGGTGGTGCTACGGGGATTGATGTATTGCACAAAAACCGGGGCGGCAGGAGTCGTTACATTATAGACCAGCACCCCGCCAACACGCTCCAGGCTCACAAAGGCATAGATTTGGTTGCCAATGGTGGCCGTCGTTACGCCCTCGGGCTCGGGGCCTTTGTTATCCGAGCGGTTGTCAATGCTGATACCTGTATTGCTGGCATTGAAGATGGCGGGTACATCGCGGGCTGTGATGCGCTCCAGTTGCTCGCCACTGTCGTAGGTAAGGCTGACATTTTGGTTATTGTCCACCTGCCAGATGCTAAAAGAACGCCCGCCCAGCACGTAGATTTCGTCAAAATCGCCGTCGTTGTCGGTGTCGCCAAGGCGATTGGTTGCGTTCAGGCGGCCCATTACATTGTTGAGTTTGAGAAAAGAGGCATTGGGGAAAGCGGTGAGGTCCAGGGGAAAGGCGGCATTGCCAATCCGCACTTCTTCTACCAATTGCAAATTGGGGTCGGCATTGTCCTCATATTCGCGGGCATCGCCTTCATTGGCTGTGATAAGGTATTGGTTGCCACCCACCGAGAAAGAAGCGATGGCATCGGGCTGATACATCCCAAAAACGGGGTAGTTGGCAATCTGAATCCGGCTGGAAATATGGGCTTCGCCTCCCTGGTCGTTTGCATCGAGGCCATTGCCCAACTGGCTATGGTCTTTGTAGCCCAATGGTTCAATCCCGGTAATGGTTTTGCTGGCAATGTCCAATACGGCCACGGCATTGTTTTCCTGCAAGGTGATATACGCTTTGCTTCCATCGGCATTGAAAGTGATGAATTCCGGTTCCAAATCCTGGGCCACCGTGGCATTGGGGCCGTAGATGCGCACACCAGCTTCGCGCAGCGTAGTGGCCTGGGCATTAAATGCAGTAAAACCTGCCGTGGTTACATTGGCTTGTGTAAGGTTGGCGATTCCGCCGCTTATATCGATAATACTCACGGAGCCTTCGGGGTCATTGGTATAATCGCCACTGGGTTCGCCTTCATTGGCGGTCAGCACCAGGTTGCCATTGGGCGAAAAGCTAATCATATCTGGCAGGGCCCCTACATTGACTTCTTTCTGGAAAGTGCCGTCCGCATTAAAAAAAACCACCTTGCCATTGTCCTGGGGCACTTCGGCTTCGAGGGCCACGGCAACAAGGCCATTGCGCACCGCCACACTGTTGATGCCCCCACCATAGACCGTGATATCAATAGAATTGATGGGGCTAAGGTCGGCAGGGTCGGCCATGTCTATAATGTCTAACTGGCCCGCAATTGAATTGACTGTGAACAACCTTTTTGAAACTGGGTCATAGGCAGAAATTTCGGAAGAATTTTCCGGTTCTTCAAAGTCGGTAACTACCCCGTTCTGGTAGCTTCCCAGCAGGGTCAGGCTGATTTCGTTGTTGGCCACCGGGGGGGCAGGCGCATCATTGTCAAACACAAAAATATCACGAGAGGTAGTGCCTCCCAATAAAATGCCTGCCGAAGGATTTTGAATGCGCACATTGATAATCTCTGAGCCTTCGTTATCGGTATCGTTTACAATGGTCAGGGTCTTGGAGCCTGAGGTTTGGCCATCGAGAATGGTCAGGGTAGTATTCGCCCCTTCCAGGGTATAATCTGCCGCGGTTAGCCCTAGTCCACTCAGCACCAGTTCCACGGTTTGGTTCCCCGTAACGGCAGTGCTGGCCGTCAGCACCAGGTTGAGCACACTGGCATCGGCTTCGGAGGCGGTCAATACATTGCCGCCATTCACCTGCACGGCCAGGTTGACCAATGGCGTTACTGGTGCGGGCGCACCTTCCTGTATGGTAATCATATCAAAACGCCAGGTGCCTCCCGTCCCATACGTAGAGGTATTGCCTGCGGCTACATAATCACTGGTGCCAGGGGCAAAAGCCGACAAGATGCGCAGCCCGAAATTGGGGTTATTGTTGGCCCCGGTGATGCTGCTGAAATCGCAGGTGCGGGCATTAAACCAGTTATCCCCCATAGAAGCCACAAAAAGTCCGTCCTGAGTGCCACTGCCTGTGGCCGTGAAGTTGGTCCAGTTCGTTCCATCCAAAGTGTATTGTACCCGCACAAAGCGCGAAGAGGTATTGCTGTGGCGCTGGTCAAATGTAAATACAATGTTACTACGTCCAGCGGTGCTGACCAAAAATTGTATCCCGGCCGTTTCGCTGCCTGTGGCCGCCGCCGGAAACGTGCTGATATTCCAGCCCGAATCGTCGCCCGTGGCCGGGTCGCTGCTGCCGTTACCGGCATCACCACTGGCAAACGTAGCCGTAGTGCCCCCAACAAGGCTCGCCGTACCTGCACCCGTACTGGGGCTGAGGTTGCCCGTACCTGTGTTGGCATCCGGAGTTTCGGAATTGAAATTCCATTGGGTGATGATGGTTTGGGCCGAAACAAGCCCCTGCCCCATCAAGAGTATTCCTAAAAAGAGTAGTATTTTTCGCATAATGTGAGTAGTTTATGAAATTGCAAATTTAGGGGCTAGTCCGAAGGGGTGGTTTAAGCCAGGTTTATACTTGTGTTAAATTGCCTTTATGAAAAGGGTCGGAAATGTTAAGCAAGGGATTCGTCTGCCCGGAGCAGGGATTTGTGATTTATTGAGAAAAAATTGAGATATTTGCTTACCGCGAATACCTAAAATCATTCTTGCACGATGGCATATTATTATAAACTCGGAGAAATCCCCCCCAAACGGCACACCCAGTTTCGCCAACCCGACCAAAGCCTCTACAAAGAAGAGCTGGTCAGTTCAAAAGGCTTCAGTGGGATTTATTCTAACCTGTATCACATCCACGCCCCTACCCGCGTGCGGGCCATTGGCGACCCGGTGGCCTATGGCCCCAAAGTGCTTCCAGACTATCCCCTGCGCCAAACCCACCTCAAGACGGCCTTTCTGGGCCTCACGGGCAGCGATTATCTCGAAGGGCGGCGCATGCTCATGGTCAATACCGATGTGGCCATTGGGGTGTGCAACCTGCCCGAAGGCTATCAGATGGACTATTATTATAAAAATGGGGAAGCGGATGAACTGCTCTACGTCCACGACGGGCAGGGGCATCTCTATTCGCAGTTTGGCAAGCTCAACATCTCAAAAGGCGACTATGTGGTCATTCCGCGCACGACTATTTACCGGCTTGAATTTAGCGCTGCCCCGATTCGCCTCCTGGTGCTGGAGTCCTATGGTCCCATCGAAACGGTGAAACACTATCGCAATGCCCTGGGTCAGTTGCTCGAGCATTCGCCCTATTGTGAGCGCGACATTCACCCCCCCCAAAGCCTGGTAACCGAAGCAGAACCGGGCGACTACCTCGTAAAAATAAAAAAACAGGGCTATCTGCACCTCTATCACTACGGTCATAGCCCACTTGACCTCGTGGGCTGGGATGGCTTCCTCTACCCCTATACATTCTCCATCTACGATTTTGAACCCATCACGGGGCGCATCCACCAGCCCCCACCCGTACACCAAACCTTCCAGGCACCCAATTTTGTGGTTTGTTCTTTTGTGCCCCGCTTGTTTGACTACCACCCCCTGGCCATTCCGGCTCCTTACAACCACTCCAACATCGACTCGGACGAGGTGCTTTTCTATGCCGAAGGGCATTTTATGAGCCGCCGGGGCATAGACCGGGGTTCTTTTACCCTCCATCCGGGCGGACTGCCTCACGGTCCTCATCCGGGTACGGTAGAAAAAAGCATTGGAGCCAAAGCTACGGAGGAGTATGCCGTGATGATTGATACCTTCCGGCCTTTGTTGCTCACCGAAGCCGCCCTCGAGTTTTTGGATGAAGACTACCCCATGAGTTGGGCCGATGCTTAAAATTGAAAAAAAGGCCTTTGTGCGCTACAAAGGCCTTTTTTGCGGGCTCAGTTCTTTTTGCAGGAATCAGACTCAGGAAATGGCCGTTCCCTTATTCTTGTGGGCCTTGTGTCGCCGGAAATAATCCAAGGCCGCCTGCCGCACTTTGGGCGAAAGCAAAACGGCAGATAAAATAGTGGGAATGGACATCAGGGCATACATGGCATCAATCAGACTGACGGCCGCTTCCAGCGAAGCCACGGCCCCAAAAATGATGGAAGCCACATACAATATATTATAAGTATCCTGATACCTGGCCCCAAACAAAAAGCCAAAGCATTTTACCCCGTAATAAGAATAAGAGAAGAGGGTAGTGATGGCAAAAATAAAAATACATACCACCAGAATATAAGCCCCTACCCCCGGCAGGGCCTGCTCAAAAGCCCGGGCCGTGAGGGTAACCCCATTGGCCGACTTGTCTTGCCAAACGCCCGTAACCACAATCACGAGGGCGGTCATAGAACATACCACAATCGTATCCAGAAAAGGGCCCAGCATAGCCACCAGTCCTTCGCGCACCGGCTCTTTGGTTTTGGCCGCGCCGTGCATCATGGGGGCGGTGCCTATGCCCGCCTCATTGGAAAAAACGGCTCTTTTGACCCCCTGGATAATCATCAGCCCCACCAGCCCGCCCATGGCCGCCTGGCCCGTGAAGGCATCCGTAAATATCAGCCACAGACTGGCCGGAATGTCGGAAAGGTGCATCAGCAAAATGAGCATCGCACAGGCCACATACAAGCCCACCATCAGGGGCACCATACGCCCGGCTACCTTGCCTATGCGCCGGATACCCCCAAAAATCACCAGCGATACCATCAGCACTATCACCAGGCCAATGATAAAATTGGGCACAAAATGGGCCTCCGGGCGGGCCGAAACCCAACCCGCCGGTATCAGGAGTACCTCCCGAAAGACCTGCGTCAGTTGATTGGCCTGAAAAGGGGGAAGCAGCCCACCAAGCCCGCCACGCTAAAAAACACCGCCAGGGGTCGCCACCGTGCGCCCAGTCCTTCCACTATCACATACATAGGCCCGCCCTGCAAGTGGCCCTGCGAGTCGCGGCCCCGGTACATCACCGCCAGGGTACAGGTAAAAAACTTGGTGGCCATTCCCACAATGGCGCTCACCCACATCCAAAACATGGCCCCCGGCCCCCCTACGGCAATGGCTACGGCCACCCCACTGATATTGCCCACCCCAATCGTAGCGGCCATGGCAGCGGCCAGGGCTTCGTAATGGTTCAGGTCGCCGGGGTCGTCCTGGTCGTCATACTTGCCCCGCAATACCTCAATGGCATGGCCAAAATAGCGAAAGGGCAAAAAGCGCGAATATAGCAAGAAATAAAGCCCTCCCCCCAGCAAAACCACCAGGATGGGCGGTATGAGGGTAAATTCGCCCCAGATAAACTTTGAGAAATAAATGATAGATGCTTCGAAACTTTTCAAGACAAAAACTCCCTCCCGGTTTGACTTCCTACAAAACGCCTCCAAAATAGGGGATTATCGGGGAGGTTTCCAAATGGGCTTTTCTAAAACCTCAAAAGACAGAGGTTTGGATTTATTCAAAATACCAGCCTCCCCCCCTCCTGCCGCAAGTGTAGGTGTAAAAAGCGGAAGATGCTTCAAGTCTGAGCGAAGCGGGGACTTGGCGCTTTTATTTTGTCCCGTCTTCAGACTGTTCCGTGGTCGGTGTTTAAGAAATGGCTGTTGAGCAGTTCATAAAGAATAAAGCCTTGGTTTACAGCCATTTCGACACCAACCACTCGAGTCCAAAGTACATTCAGTTTTAAAATATGGAAACAAGTCCAGAACAAGTTCA
>JAAUUB010000143.1 GCA_012031215.1 Microscillaceae bacterium
GCAAGGTCTTAAAAGAAGGGTTCTTTTGCAGACGGACAAGATACTGGCTAGAGGCCTTATATTTTTTATGATGATGAAAAAAAGACCAATGATATAGAGGGCCTGGGCTATTTCACGGTTTTGGTGGTGGTTTGCAAACAGGAAGGGCTTTTTGCGCATACTCAAAGGCCAGGTTAAAAATTTCCTTGCTTTGAAATAGCCCGGCCAATAATAGCTGAGCCAGGGCCAGTTCGGGTTGTAATTGGTGTTGCTGGGCTAAAAACAGGGCCTCATAAAAAGTAGAGTTATCAAAGATGTCGTTTAAAAAGGCATTTCGGGCGGGCAGATAGCGTGCCCAAAACTGCAAACGGGGATTCTCCGTTTCGTCGGCCCAATACTGTATTTTTGAATCTGAGGGGTGCTTAATGTATGATTGCCTGGTTTTTGAGCTGAAAAGACCTTTTTCAACCATTTCAAAGCCGCTTTCTCTTGAATAGAAACAAAGGGATTTTGGTCGGGAAGTTCAATTTGCCCCCAGACTATTTGACCTACTACCATCAACAGGCTGGTAAAAAGCAGCGGCAATTGACAGAATAAAAATGGACACTTTTGGCGTATCAATTGTTTCTATAAGTTTATACCAGCCACCCTCACCCTTTGCTTTTGTGGACCGGGAATAAGACCAACTGACTTCTGGTGCCAAATGATTTTTAAACCGGGCATTATTTTATTGAGATAGTTGATATTCAGTGCTTTAGTTGATTATTTTCGTTAACTATTTTTTTATTTCTTCTTATAGCACGAGAATATATTACATCTATTGCTTTGATACATAACCCACCACCCCGGAGCGAAAATAATAGCGCAAGGCCCGCCACATCAGCAGGGTAGAGAGGGCCAGCAGACTGCTATGCAAAGATTGTGGCCAAAAGGACCAGCCTGTCATCAAGAGAGCCTGCGTAATGGTAAAAACCCCAAAATAACGCCCTGACCAGTAATGGGGGCTTTTTCTTAAAAAATAAAAAGCAAAAACCAGGTGAGAAGGCCAGGCCCAGAGCAGGTTGAGGTTATTTTTGGTTGCACTATGGTCGGTTCCTAACCACATCAGCAGAAAAAAAACACCCACCAGGCCTATGAGCAGAAAAAGGCTAAAGTCCACCCATTGGGTCAGACGAAAAGGGGCAAAGGCCAGCAAAATGGCCATTAAACCGCAAATGAGAGGCAAAATGAGGTAAGGATTCAACCAAGAAGAGGTGGCTTTGTGGCCAAGCCCGGCAAAGACGGCTTTTGTAGGCAAGGCGGCAGGTTTCCATTGGCCCGCTTGGCGGATGCTGGCCTGCTCCAGACCTTCTTTGAGATTGTCGGGCAAAAACATCCAGCGGGGGCCATCCGCCATTTTGTCAGCCGGAACCCCCAGCAATAGATAAATGCCCAGTCGCACCCAGGAAAAACTCAGGTATGGATCTACCCATTGGCGAAAGCTGCGCCGCCGGGGTGCCGCCGAGGCATTGTAGGCAAAATCGGCCCCCAGAGATTGGCTAAGGGCATCTCGGATGCGAGTAGCACAATTATCATAAAAAAAAATCGTAGCGATAAAAGCGGTTTTCCTGCTTGTAGTTTTCCTGTAAATAAGCGAACAACTTTTCCTTTTGAGGGGGGCTAAGACGAAGCACTTGCTCATACACGGCCCGGCCTGAGCGGGTATAAAATTCCACAAAACTGGGATAATCCGAAATGGAAAGAAAATAATCGAGCCTTCCTCGCACGAATTTTAAATAAAAATTGGGCGTATCAAAGTCAAAAGTCCCATAATTGAACATAATATCCATCCGGGTGGCGGGGTCATAGACGCGCAGGCCGCTGTGTCCGAAAAGGGTATAGAGGTCTTTTCCCGGGCTGCCTGTTATCAGGCTAATCTGGGCCTGGGGTGAAAGCCGAGTACCTTGGCCAGGCCCGAAAATGACCAAACCAGCATCAGCCCGCTAAATATCCCGAAGGGAAAAAATCGCTTAATGTATTGATATACAGACATTGGCCCAAAGGTACGATTATTTTTTGGGGAGTATGAGGGCAAAATCGTCTTTTTTAAGCTGCCGATTTATTGAAAATATTCCCGCATTCTTTCAAAAAAGCTTTTATCCTTTTGTCGGGCTGGGGGCTGAAATTTTTAGACTGACGCAGTTTCTCCAAAGATTCTCTTTCCTGTTTGTTGAGCTGCCTTGGGGTCCAGATATTGATATGTACCAATTGGTCGCCGCGCTGATAGCGGTCAATATCGGGCAGGCCTTTGCCCGCAGGCGCAGGATTTGCCCGCTTTGTGTGCCTGCTTCAATCTTGATTTTGGCTTTTCCGGCCAGGGTGGGCACTTCTACCTCCGTGCCCAGAGCCGCATCAGCAAAATTGAGATAAAGTTCAAAAATCACGTTATTACCTTCCCTTTGAAGCGATTCGTGAGGGACTTCTTCCACCAGGATGAGCAAATCGCCGGGAATACCCCCCCGGGGTGGTACATTGCCTTTGCCGCTCATAGCCAGTTGCATTCCTTCACTCACACCAGCCGGGATATTGACGGAGATAAGTTCTTCTTCCAGCACCCTTCCTTCGCCAGCGCAGGGGCTACATTTGGCATCAATAATTTGCCCGTTGCCGTTGCAGGTAGGGCAGGTATTGGCCGTTACCATCTGGCCCAGCATCGTGTTCATCACTTTGCGGATTTGCCCCGAGCCGTTGCAGGTAGTACAGGTGCGCAGCGACGTTCCGTGTTGGGAACCATTGCCGCCACAGGTTTGGCAGGGAACATGGCGTTTGACCTTGATTTTTTTCTCGGCCCCTTCTGAGATTTCTTCCAGGGTGAGCTTGAGCTTGATGCGCAGGTTGGCACCTTTTTGGGCGCGACGGCCTCCTTGTCCGCGGTTTCCGCCAAAGAAACTTCCAAAGGGACCCTCATTGAAAATATCGCCAAAGGAAGAAAAAATATCTTCTACATTGATACCTCCCCCAAAACCACTACTTACCCCCTGATGACCAAAGCGGTCATAATTGCGTCTTTTGTCCGTATTGCTCAAAACCTCATAGGCTTCCGCAGCTTCCTTGAATTTTTCTTCCGCTGCCTCATCGCCCGGGTTTTTATCGGGGTGGTATTTGATGGCCAGTTTACGGTAGGCTTTTTTGATTTCTTCCGCATCGGCATCGCGCCCTACGCCTAATATTTCGTAATAGTCTCTTTTTGCCATAGTTATTTAAAAAAAACGTCTTCTTAACTCCCAAGTACGACCTTGGCAAACCGGATTACCTTGTCATGGAGATAATATCCTTTCTCGATTTCGTCCATCACTTTCCCCCTGAGGTCTTCACTGGGGGCAGGAATTTGGGTGATGGATTCGTGAAGTTCCAGGTCAAAAGGCTGACCCTGGCTGGATGGCATGGCTCTCAGCCCTTTTGACTCGAGTATGCGTATCATTTTTTGATACACCAAGTCGATACCCTGGCGCAAGGCTTCTACTTCTTTATGTAAGTCTTCTTTGGTCTCGAGGTTTGTATTTTGGGCGGCCAGCATCGATTTTTGGGCACGCTCAAAATCATCTACCACAGTGAGAAAATCCTTGAGCAAGCCTTCGTTGGCATTTTTGATAAGGTCGGCCTTTTCTTTGGTATTGCGGCGGCGAAAGTTCTCAAAATCAGCATAGAGGCGTAAGTATTTGTCTTTCATTTCGGCCAGTTCCTGCTCAGTAGAGGGGGAAGTGGCAGTCGTTTCGGGCTGATTTTCCGCTGCTCTATCCAACACCTCCTCCTCGTTTGGAAGGACTTCATCGGCGGGGTCCGTCATTATTTCTGGAGTTCCTTCTTCGGCCATGCCATTCGTGGAGGCATCGGAACCAGTATTTTGAAGGTTTTCGGCAGTAGGGTGGTTTTGTGATTCTTCCTGCTCGTGCATCATCGTTTTAGGTTTTGTATAAAAATACTAAATTCAAGTTTCAATTTTATTGCCAAAGCAGGCAATCTGTCAATATGACACGTAATTCAGGCCAAAAATACAAATTCTACCGGGTATTTAGGGTTTATTTGGCTTAGATAAAATCACAGCATAAGACTTATCCGCTGGCACACGGTTTTTTTTGAGCCAAAGGTTGTGGGGCATCATCTGGCTCAGGTCGCTGTTTTGCTCGCGGGCTATCTGGGCCAGGGTTTTATTCTGGCCTTCTTCATAGCCGCTGAGCACCTGAGGCCGGGCTTCCCGGTTGATTTCTGCTTCAAAAGCGATTTTGTGGGCCAGAAATTTGCGAATGTACCAGTGGGTTTGGGCTGTTATTTCTATTTCTTTTATCTCTTGTAGCTTTTGGTGAGGGTACTGGCGCAATAAGTGGTTTTTGGCCCCTGTAAATCCTAAATTGAAGGAAAGGAGGGTAAATACCCAATTGTCGAAATATTCCTGATTGCGCTTCAGATACCTGGCTGCGCCCCGGGTGGCGGCTACAATGTTCATGCGTTCATCCACCTCATTGTTTACGGCCAGGCCCACTTCTACTGCCGAAGCTTCTTTAAACTGCCAATAGCCCACGGCCTGCGACCTGGAAACGGCATTGGCCACCAACTCGCTCTCCTGAATAGGCAGGTATTGAAAATCCAGCGGCACTGCTTCGCCCCGCAAAGCTTCCTGAATCAGGGGCGCATGCAAATCGACCTGCTGCAATTTTTGAAAAAATAACTGGGATGACGCACCAATAGCTGCACATCCTTTTCCAGGGCTTCTTTTCCGCTGGGGCTGATGCGCAAACGAATACCGCCTACGGTCATTTCCGAAGGCACAGTCTTAGGGCCCAAGACCCGGGGGCCCGGCGACAGCGGAGGAGCCTCAGGTTGAGGGCTAGGCGTGGGCGGTGGGTTCGGATTTGGCTTGGGGCTGGGAGCCGGAGGAGGAACACTGGTTTTCACTTTGAGCTTTTGGCCCACCTTGATTTCATTGCTGTATAAATCATTCCATTCTTTTAAATCAATCACGGCCACCTGGTAAAGGCGTGAAATTCGGTAAAGTGATTCACCCTTTCCACCGTATGATAAATAAATTCACTGGTATCGTTGTTTGGGGCGGGGGTGGATATTTGGTCTGTTTCCTGAGAAATCAGCAGCTTTTGGCCCACCAAAATGGGAGCAGTAGGGCTGAGGCCATTTAACTGCCGAAGAGTCTCCACACTCAGGCCATAGCGACGCGACAAGCCAAAGAGGGTCTCTCCGGTTTGCACAATATGAATTTGCCCTTCTGTGAGCGTCTCAAACAATAAGCCACCTCCCCGGGCCGGGGTGATGCGCACGTCCTGGCTGGGCGAGGAGGCAGGCATCGGAACCAGCACCTTGTATGAGGGTTCGAGGGAGAATGAGGGGGATTTTAGCCAGGGATTGTAAGCCTGCATTTGGGATTCGGGGAGCAAAAACTTCTTTGCAATGGCGGGCAAGGAATTTTCCTCCCTCACCGGAAAAGGGATAAGTTCTATTTTAGGCCAGTGGGCAGTGATGAAAGGCAGGTTCGCGGGACGATTTTCATACAAAAATACAGGCTCAGAAAGCGAAGCAGGTCGGGATGAGCATCCACATCCAGCAACACGGGCTTTTGCCCCCGCAAGGCATCCCGAACCGATTGAGAAAGTTTTGTTGCTACGTACACAAGCACCTCAGCATTGCTAAGATGATAAGAAAGCAAGGTAAGCAGCGGGTTTTGTAGCTCCGTCTGGTTTTTTTGCAGCTTTTTGGCAATGGCTTCTGTGGTGGCCAGAGGATGCAGACGCTCATCCAGGTTTTCATTGATTTGCAACCCCAGGCTTCTGGCCATTTCTGGGGGCATGTTCCAGAGAAAGAGGGTATCCGGGGCCGGGTTATCCAGCAAAGATAAATAGCAAAATTCCGGGGGCAGACTTTTTTCCTGGAATACCTCGCGCACCAGCGGCAAATAAGTCTGAGCCAGCCGGGTGGTTTTGGCAAAGCGCCCCGAGTCAGCACGTTGGCTTTGCAAGGTTTGGAGCAAGCGGTTTTGCAAAGTCTTGCTGAGCTGAATTTTTGCTCCCCCTATGTCGATAAAGTCGGGCAAGGATTCTTGCGCCCACAAGCCACTAGCAGCAACGAAACAAAGGTAAAATAAAAGACAAATCCTGAGAAAAGGCCTGGATGACATAAGCAGTAAATGTGAAGTAGAAGCTTTCTTTGCAAACGTCTTAAAAAAAATCGGGTTGCAAAATACTCGCCGGGAGAATTGTCTGAAATTGGATGTAGTTTTGGAGATTTGCCAGGCCCTTTGCCCATTTATTATCAACGAGTTGGGCAGCACCAGGCCAGGAAGCTGTTTTACAAATGCATAAATTCATGGATGTATTACGCATTGACAATGAAAAAATACCTCGTGGCACCAATGCCGAGCTGGAGCTTTTTATCGCTCGCCTGCCCTCCGGCACAAAAATTCACATGCCTGTCAACATTTTCCGAAGCAAGTTTGATGGCCCGGTAGTCTTGCTTTCGGGGGGCTTGCACGGCGATGAAGTAAACGGCATTGAGATAGTGCGCCGCCTTATTGATTTGCATATCTTTGAACGACTTTTGTGCGGCACGGTCATCGCCCTGCCCATCATCAATATTTATGGATTTATCAATTTTTCGCGCGAAGTGCCGGATGGCAAAGACGTAAACCGAAGCTTTCCCGGGAGCGATAGCGGTTCATTGGCGGGGTTGGTAGCGCATAATCTTTGTACCCGGGTTTTGCCTCCCGTAGAGGTAGGGCTAGACTTTCACACAGGCGGGGCCAGCCGAACCAACTATCCACAGGTGCGTTTTGCGCCGGAAGATAAACGCAGCGAAAAAATAGCCCAGGCTTTTGCTCCTCCCTTTTTACTTCACTCGCCTATGATTCCCAATTCATTGCGTGAGCAGATGTGGAACCTGGGCAAGGCCATGATTGTGTACGAAGGCGGCGAATCGCTCCGACTGGATGAATATGCCATTGAAGAAGGCATCAGAGGTGTACAGAGGGTGCTTAAGTTTCTAGGAATGTGCAAAACCGCACCCAAGCCCCGCGAATCGCGCCTTTTTACAAGAAGCTACTGGATTAGGGCCAATACTTCCGGGCTTTTCCGGCTCAAGCGCCATTCGGGGCAGCGGGTCTTGCCAGGCGAATCTATTGGAGTGATCCATGGCCCTACCAACCGCTACGAAGAGGTGGTAGAAGCCGACCAGGAAGGCTATATCATTGGCCATAACAACGTGCCGGTGGTGCACAAAGGCGACGCTTTGTTTCACATTGGCCTGGAGTAAGACAGGTTAAGCGGCTTTTGCCTTGCCATATTTATCACGGAAAGGCTTCCATTGACCTTCGGACTGGGCCAGGCGCTCGGCAATGTGGAGCATGACCATCGGGTTATGCCCCAGGCCGCAATGGCTGCCCCATACTTCAATATTTTCGGTGATAGGTCCCTCTTCGGGTTCTACACAGCTTTTCCAGGAAACCACGCCGTCTCCCCGCGTAAAGATGGCCGTAGTGGGCACGGGCGGGGATTTTACAATGCGTTCCAGGAGTTGCGGTTCAATGTCGCGGATTTTTTTGCCCGATACCAGCTCATATACCCATTCGGCATTGTTTTCGGCATCAATGGCCGCAAAAGGAGAGCCGAGGGTAATCACCTGGCGCACGTATTGGGGCATCGCTTTGGCAATCTCGCGGGCATATACGCCCCCCAGGCTCCAGCCAATGAGGCTCACCTTGCGGCCGTAGTGGTCGTGAAGCCATTTTACCCTTTCATTCATCATCAGTTCTAATTCTTCAAAATGAGCCAAATTGCGGCCCAAGTTCCAGGGATAGGCCGTATAGCCCAGCTCGTCGAGAAAATTGCGCAGGATTTGAGTAGATAAATCGCTGGCCATAAATCCAGGCAAAACCAATACTGGATGCCCATCGCCTTTGGGAAAACTACTCAGGCTTTTGAGAAAAGGGATAGTCAGAAAATAACTACCCGCTTCTAGCAGCGTGCGGGCCTCCATAATCAGCAGGAGAAGCGAAGGACGCTGAATTTTTTCATTTACTTTCATACAATTCCGTTTTGCAATGTGGGTTTTCGTGTGCTTTGAAAAGCCAGGGTTTGATTAGGTGATTTTTTGTTTCAATCCTAAGTAAGAACAAAGGCGAAGTATTGGAAAATTCCAAAAACTTGTATTTTTAGTTCAATTTATTTGCAAGATAACGTGTTTTTCTAATTCTTGTTGACCTAAGCTCAATTTTTTTTCCTGGCCAGGCGACTGAGCCCGCCTCAGGGGCAGGAGGGCAGGATTTTTTCAAAACAAACACTGTTTTCTACCTCCGCATAAGGGCCATAATTGGGGATGCGCTGGTAGCCAGATTTTGATACAATTGAATAGCCTCGGGTTGTTTTTGGCCCGTCTCGAGCACACAAAGCCGGAAGCCCAGTTCGGTGGCCCAGGCTTCCAGCTCGGCTAGCACCTGCTTTGCTAGGCCCCGCCCACGAAAGGCAGGCAGGCAAAACATTCTTTTCACCTCAATGGCTTCTTTGTCAAAAGGGCGCAAGGCACCACAGGCCACAGCCTGGTGGCCCTCGTAGCACAATACCACATAAGGAATCTTATCAATTTTATTGAAGGGTGCATAGAAATGGTGCTCAGTGCCGTCGCGTTCGGCCAGTTCAGCATCCAGTTGGGCCACCAGATGGATAAAATCAGGGGCCTTAGCATAGGTTCTTAGCATGTTTCAGCATAAAAGAATAGATGGCAAAGCTTTTAGTACTTTCTTAGCAAGGCATAATATAGCGCATTTAAGGGAGAAAAGAAATGACTTTGGGCTTGTCTTGATAAAGAAAAAGGAAGAAGTAGCTGGATATCAGATAAAAAGCCCGAAGATTTGTCGAGGGGAATGAAATTCTCTATTTTCGCGGGGCCAAATGGTATATAGCCTTTTAAAAAAGATTCAATGGAATTTTGGACCGAGCTGCTCAAAATATTTTTGCCCACGGCCCTGGTGCTGTACGGCATGTACCTGGTTGTCTTGACCTTTGCCCGCAAAGAACTGGTGCAACTGGAAAAAAGCCAGGCCACCCAACTCAAAATGCAGGAGGCCGAACTGGCCCTCAAGCAAAAAGAAGTAGAACTGAAAAACAAAGAAAATGTCCTGCCTATTCGCCTGCAAGCCTATGAGCGGCTTGTATTGTATCTGGAGCGCATTTCACCCCCGCAAATCATCCCTCGGCTTAACCATGCTGAGTTTAGTGTGGGGATGCTTCAGCAACTCCTGATACAGGAAATTCGCAATGAATTCACCCATAATCTTTCTCAGCAGATGTATATCAGCGAAGAAGCTTGGACCTTTATCAAGAAAGCCACCGAAGAAACTATTTTGCTCATTAATAATTCCTCGGTAGGGCTGCACGAAGATGCCCCCAGCCTGGAGCTGGCCAAAAAAATCCTGGAAAATGCCCGCGCCCACGGAATCTATCCTACCGAAGAAGCCCTGGTTTTTTTGAAAACAGAAGTACAGGGCTTGTTTTAAGGCTAAACGGCAATGATATGCACAAAAAAACCTTGATTGTAGGGGCTAGCCCAATCCGGCCCGCTTTGCTTTTCAGGCGGCCCTGGATTTGATTGCTCACCAGCACGAAATTGTTTTGCTGGGTGTTCGAGAAGGGGCAATTGCCGGGCATCCCATTTTGGCGGGCCAGCCCGAAGTGAGGGATGTTCACACCGTCAGCCTGTATATCAAGCCTTTGCACCAACCCGCCTGGTACGATTATCTGCTGGCTTTGCAGCCCCAACGCATCATTTTTAACCCAGGCACAGAAAACCCCGAACTGGCCCAAAAAGCCGCCCGGCAGGGCATAGAAGTCAGATATGCCTGCACCCTGGTGATGCTGGCCCAGGGGCAGTATTGAAGCCGCACAAAGGGTAAAAACAGACTTGAAAACCGCCATTTTCTTACGTATATGCCTGAATTGAGGGCAATTTCGTAACCTGGATATGCAAAAAAATGTGTATCTTTACACATTCGTAATAAAATGACTATGAGTGAAATTATTGAAACAAACGCGCTAACCTCCCCCGCCGAATACTCTGCCGACAATATCCGAACCCTGGAAGGCCTGGAAGCCGTTCGCTTGCGGCCCTCGATGTATATTGGAGATGTGGGAAGCCGGGGCTTACACCATCTCATCTGGGAAGTAGTAGATAACTCCATCGATGAAGCCCTGGCGGGTTATTGCGACACCATTGAGGTAGAAATTCATCCACATCAGGGCATCACCGTAAGCGACAACGGCCGGGGTATCCCCACTGATTTGCACAAATCCGGGAAGTCGGCCCTCGAAGTGGTGATGACCGTTTTGCATGCCGGGGGAAAATTTGATAAAAAAACCTACAAGGTCTCCGGTGGTCTGCACGGGGTAGGCGTTTCCTGTGTCAATGCCCTGTCTAAGAAATTGGTCGCCACCATCTATCGGGACGGAAAAGTATTTAGCCAGGAATATGCTCAGGGCAGTCCTCAGGGCGAAGTAGAGGTAATCGGAGAAAGTGATAAAACAGGCACCACCATCTATTTTGAGCCGGATGATACCATTTTCACGACCCTGGAATACAAGTATGAAACCGTCGCCAAGCGTTTGCGCGAGTTGGCTTTCCTCAATCGGGGTATCCGGCTGGTGTTGCGCGACCTGCGCGAAAAGGACGAAAATGGGCAGTATCCGACCGAGGCTTTTTTCTCCGAAGGGGGCCTGAAGGAATTTGTGAGCTACTTGGATTCCACGCGCCAACCCATCATCCCGGCGCCAATTTATGTAGAAAAAGAAGATGGTGAAGTGCCTGTGCAGGTGGCCATTCTCTATAATAGTTCTTTTTCCGAAAATGTGTTTTCCTACGTCAACAACATCAATACCCACGAAGGCGGAACCCACATTGCCGGATTCAGAAGTGCACTTACCCGGACTTTGAAATCCTATGCCGATAAATCAGGGATGCTCGAAAAAGCCAAAGTAGAAATTACGGGCGATGACTTTCGGGAAGGGCTCACGGCCGTGATTTCGGTCAAGGTGGCCGAGCCGCAGTTTGAAGGCCAAACCAAGACCAAACTGGGAAATTCGGAAGTAAGAAGCTTTGTAGATTTGGCCACCGGTGAAGTACTGGCCCAGTACCTGGAAGAAAACCCCCGCGAGGCCAAAGCCATTATTCAAAAGGTGATATTGGCCGCCCAGGCCCGCTATGCCGCCCGGAAAGCCCGCGAAATGGTGCAGCGGAAAAATGTAATGAATGGCTCGGGCCTGCCCGGCAAGCTGGCCCACTGTTCAAGCCACAAACCCGAAGAATGTGAGCTTTACCTGGTGGAAGGGGACAGTGCAGGCGGAAGTGCCAAACAGGGCCGCGACCGGGTGTATCAAGCTATCCTGCCACTAAGGGGTAAAATCCTCAATGTAGAAAAAGCCCAGGAATACAAAATCTATGACAATGAAGAAATCAAAAATATTATTATGGCGCTGGGCGTGAGCTTTGGCAATGAAGAAGATGATAAAGCCCTTAACCTGGAAAAACTTCGCTACTACAAAATTATTATTATGACCGATGCCGATGTGGACGGCAGCCATATTCGCACGCTTATTCTGACTTTCTTTTTCCGCTATATGCGCTTATTGATTGAACAGGGCCACCTCTACATTGCGCAGCCGCCTTTCTATCTGGTGCGCAAGGGCCGCGAAGAACGCTACTGCTGGAATGATGCCGAACGCGACATTGCCATCAAAGAACTGGCCAAAGGGGGCAAAGAAGATTCGGTGCACGTCCAGCGCTACAAAGGCTTGGGCGAGATGAATCCAGAACAACTTTGGACCACAACTATGAACCCCGAAAACCGAAACCTGAAAAAAGTAAATATTGAGGATGCCGCCAGCGCCGATTATCTTTTTTCTATGCTGATGGGCGATGAAGTGGCGCCAAGACGCGACTTTATTGAGAAGAATGCCAAATACGCCAATATCGATACCTAATCTTTTGCTTTCTGGATGGGGCTTGGGCCATTTTGGAACAATCAGGAACTGGTTTTTTCAAAATGGCCTTTTTATTACAGCTTATTACTCAAAAACCCGATTTTCTGAAAATGCTACGCGACGAATGGGTCATCGTTCAACTTTTAATACAAACAGGAGGGCTGGGGCTGCTCCTGGGAGCCACAGTGTTTAGCTTTCGGCTGATTCGCACCTGGAGCGAAAACCACCACAGCGAGGTCCAAATCCGCCTGGAACGCCAGAGTTACCTCTTGGGCGCAGTGCTTGCCCTGGTCTTCTGGTCGCAGGCTTTGTCTTTGCTCTTTTTTCTGCACACAGTCAATGTGCATCTCACCGAACAAATAGAAGGGGCCATGTGTGCAAAGGGCATTTTGGGCCTCAATGACTTTGGCTATCCCTTGCTTTTTCTCAAGCTCCTCGCGCTGGGGTTCTATAGTCTTTATTTGATAAGCAATCATTTTGACAACCGCGAGCCGGGCTATCCGCTCACGCCTTTCAAATTTTGGCTCGTATTTCCGGCAACAGTTTTGCTGGCCCTGGATGTCTATCTGGGCTTTCAGTTTTTGGGAACATCTCGCCCAGCATCATCACCACTTGCTGCAGTGTGAGTTTTGCGCCGGCCAGTACCCCCGCTTTTGGATTATTTGCCCCGGCAGCAGGCTTAGACCTGGCCAAATATGGATTTCACGGAGGCTTTGGGATTTTGTGCCTGGCCATCGGGGGGGCAATGTATAAAAAGCCTGTTGCTTTTGGCTTTTGGCTTGCTTTGGGGCTGGTGGGGCTGGCTTATGTGGGCAGTGCGGTGTTTGCTTTGCGTTTTGAATACGTAAAATATATATACGGCCTGCCTTCTCACCTCTGTATGTTTGATATGTTTTGGATGCATTACGGGGGAATCGGGTATGTGATTTTTGGGGCTTACGCCGGGCTTTTGTTTGGCCTGCTCTATCGGGGGCTGTATGCCTGGTTTAGCCCGCGACTGGCCCCCTTGCGCCCAGAGCGAGCAATCCTGGGGTTGGGCCATGGGCGAGCTTCTTATGGTTGAGCTACTTCGTTCCCCTCGGCCTATCAGTGGGCTTGGGGCTATGCCTGTAA